>CAZMKD010000265.1:0-1653 GCA_964566575.1 uncultured Verrucomicrobiota bacterium | reverse complement strand
TTGAGATTCCTCACTTCGTTGTAGTCACCGACAAGGAAAACATAAAAGGGACGGGATATTGTTCCCGACCACTGGCTGCGTATGCCGATCATACGCATTGAGAGATCATTATCCAAGACGGCTGCAAGACTGCTGACGGCCTCCCCGATAAGCGATTCGCGTCGAACTTCGCCGCGACCCTCGGTTTCCGCATCCGTAACGATAAAAGACAACGTTTTTCTGCCCGAACGGCTAATTTTATCAAATACCAAATCAAGGCGTGTAGCCGCAGCACCATAAACACTGTTTCGATAAATCGGATCAGCAAATTTTGCTAATTGCAAATCACTAGCCTCGATGCGATCACCGAATGTATAAACTTTCAACTTCTCGCCAAATCTCGCGGCGAGGCCGGCTTCTAATTTTGTGAAAAGCGTTTTATAAGGCGTGTCGTCAGTATTGACAAAATTAGCCATCGAACCGGAAATATCTATATAAACTTCGGCGTTGTCGGCATTGATGCTGTCGTCGACCTGCTTAAAAACCGCGCTGATTTCCTCATAGGAAACTTCAGGACCTGCTTGCTGGCGCCGGCAGCCAAAGATGCACATGAGCAAGAGAAGAGATAAAACATATACGGGTACGTGCCGTTTCAACGAAAGCATAATCGCCGCCTCTGTTGTTCACTCGCTGTACAAATTCTTTTGAATCAAAAAATTGAAGGCCACAATAGCGATGGCTGCAATAAGTTTTGATCAGTGTTTTTTTGTGTTTTTTACTTTTTTGAGAACAGCATTGCTAAACCACTCAAAATTCCAATTCCTCCGGCAATTATTGCTACATAAGCTCCGGTATTGGTGTAACCAAGTTCTTTCTTCAGGATCGAGCGATGGAATTGAATTCGTTAAAAGTACAATAACCTAAACTGAGCGATTCATCGACCATCGAAAATGGAGACGCGCCGAAAATGGCAAACGGATGGGGCGAAACACTTTTTCACCGCGTGGCGGGAGGTTTTTGAACGAAAGCTTTTTAAGGAGATCGTGTAACACCGTTGCCTCGCGTTTCAAAGTCATTGCCAATGCCGTAAGCTTAATCTTGCACAAAACCAAATGTTATTTTCGTAATGCCTGAAGAACCGCCAGAACTCTTTATGCTAACAGGACGAGATTTCCGTCCAGGAAATTTGCTGCAAAAAACTCTTACCTTTAATCTCTTTGAAGGGGTTCCCCATGCTCAAAACTATCCGCGCGTCGTTTATGTTACTACAAAACCAAAACTCAGTGTAATGACTTTTAGTAAAGTGCATACACCTCGGCCAGCCCGACCGTTAAAATGTTTAGTTTTATATATATTACAATCCATTCACAAAGTCAAGCGAAATTTTAGAAAATATGTGAAAAAATTAATTTTGTGAAATAACCCTTAAAAAGTATTTGCTTTTCACTCTGGTATTTTTAAATTTAAAATAGCAGTAAACCTCGGCGGTGTAGCTCAGTCGGCTAGAGCAGCGGAATCATAATCCGCGGGTCGGGGGTTCGAATCCCTCTGCCGCTACCGTTGTTTCGCAAAAATGATTCGCCTAACGGGCGAATCATTTTTGTTTTGGGCGCGCGTGCTTGTTTTCGGCAATTTGAGTATATTGGCAAAGGAGGATGGAAGATCATGATGGCT
>CAZMKD010000264.1:0-2131 GCA_964566575.1 uncultured Verrucomicrobiota bacterium | reverse complement strand
ATAGGGATCTCGAAAAACAAGATCAGGAGTCAACCGATCCTCCTTGCGCAGCATTTCTACTTCGGCTTGAATCAACGAATCAGGCTTTTTGGAAAGGGCCGTCCGCTCAAAAAGCATGGAATCGATCTTTTTGCGCAAAGTACGAACATTCCACTGCTCAATTCGGCACATCTCAGCGTAAAAATCGCGCTTGATTGCATCCTTGATCGGGATGAGCGCTATAAAATGGGTCCAACTCAATTGTCGTATCAGCGATACGACAATCTGCTCATCGGAGAAAACCTCGGCAAACTGGATCATTCGGCGCAAATTCTTGTCTGAAAAGCTGTTACCATAGTTGACTATCAATTGTCGCGACACTGTAGCGACAATCTTTTGTCCATACTCAGCACGTTCTTGCTGAAGGAGTTCTGTACGAATCCGAGATCCAACATGCCAGTAAAGCAAAGTCAGCCCCGCATTCACAGTAGAAGCAATGGATCTACGGGTCTGATTGATCATGTGCCGTAAATCTTCAAGAAGCCCGGTCGGTAGGGACGGTGAAGTTGGGGATGATTGAGAGAGGGGTACCGTTGAGGACTTAGAATTCACGAGCTACTCCTGGTGAGCAGCAAGTTTAACTCGCGACAAGAAATTTTTTCAAACTGAATTGTGAATCAAGTTGCAATGCCACATCTCTTCGTAAAGCTGCTTTTGAGCCCAGTTGAGTTTGAAAGGCTGTTTCTGACCGTTCTTATCGATGATGAAGTAGAGACGGTTCAGACGCCAAAGAGGGTCTTTAAAAAGCTTTTCCGCCCGGGTAAAATCATTCAGAATCGCCATCGACGAGATCCTTTGTAGCTCCGTCGATCTTTTGTAAGAGGACCGTGAGGGGGTTAGTTGCATCTCCGGAGATTTGCTGCCTATCGGTCCATCCGCACGTGTTGGTCATGACAAACTTGGTAAATCCTGCATTACTTCAAAAACTATGGAAAAACGACAATCCATGCACAATTCAAAGATGCTTATACAAAACAAGTTAAGGTTTTTCAAGGGCCGAATTTAGATAATCCGTGCACAATTGGTTTCGAGAAAATTCTGTGTATGATTTGCAACCCTTTATGCCCAAAAGGGAAGATAGTTAGCGCTTTTACCGACGCCGATCTCCTCTCCACGGGGCTTGATCAGCTTCGCTTCTATGGCATCTTGAATAATTCGCGTCGCTAAGGAGTAACTCGACCAGCTTGTTGTCTGATGTCAACCTTGGGATTTGGAGGCGACTTTGAGGAGTTATAATATTGCCAGGCTACACGCTTAATTGCCCCTTCAAGCACTTCGTTGAACGAATAATCTTTGATGATCTGATTACAGAATTTGAGTGTCGCATTCCCAAGATCAGGATCATTTAATAATTGCTCTAATTGATCCATTTTTTCCTTATCGAGAGGTCTATTTAAAGAGGGCTGAGGCAACCGTCTATCCCCACCAAATAGAGCAAGCAGCTTAGCGAGATTCGGAGAAATCGTCTGGGCAAGATCAACCTGTTGTTGGAGGAATCGCCATTTACTGCCCGCATTTGCAACATCTTCGTACAAATAAAGTTTACACCGAGCACTCCAAGCTTCAGCAGCGCTATTATCTCCTGTTGCAAGAAGACGCTCAGAGGCAAGTTGCATTCGCCTCATATCACTTGGAGCAAAGGAAGGCCGTATAATCACAGTTAGACGACGCTCTAGTCGAGGATTCTCAGCTTCTTGTAAAAGAACAGACTCTGGCTCTTGTCCTTTTAATATCACAGTCCCATAACCTTTTTGTTTAAGGAAGGCAAGACGATCTGGTGTAAAGAGTTCATCCTGGAACCGTTGTGTTGTATAGCTAGAAAACGCACCTTGCTGATTCAAAACGATCACAACATGTTTATCGTGTTCATGGATAGCAACAGAATCGATAAATTTTCCCCAAGAAACACCGTAGTGGGCATATCCCGAATTAAACGAATATTGATCATAGTCAGGTTGTGATTGATCATCGAAAACATTCATGGCCTCAAGAATGTCTTTGCGCAGCCCAACATCTTGGATTTGTGGCAAATAAGAAGGACAGCAATATCCACGTGATAAGGGCGCCTCTATTCTACTCCGATCTAGAAATA
>CAZMKD010000263.1:0-16297 GCA_964566575.1 uncultured Verrucomicrobiota bacterium | reverse complement strand
GTGAACAACGGAAGGTGAAACTGGCGCTGGCGGCTTGAGCGAAAGAATTTTTCCTTCCCCCTCGGGGGGAAGGAAAGAGACAGAACCCAAAGTGGAGAACTACCAACCCAAATCAAATTGCTGAGCTTGACGGACACAACTCTTCCGGTAGTGTCACGTCCCCTGACCCCAATCATCAACTGCCGCTGACCCTGTGACATCCCAAAGGAGTACATCTTGGTTGCACCAGAGACTTCGGCCGTGTTGCACTGCGACCGTGAATTGTGTTGTCACCCCGGTTGCATGAGGTAACTTAAGACATGCTTAAACCCCTTCTGGAACAGCTTCGCACCAAGGTGGAGAACGCGCGCGGCTTGCCCGACACCACCAAGTCAGAACTCCTCAAGCTCGTGGCCGATTTGGAGAGTCAGACCGCCGGCAATGCCGCGACCGTTTCAGCTGAAGGCCGACATGGTCTTGACAGACTCATTTCTTCTGTCGAAGGACTCGAAGCCTCGCACCCCGACATTACCGGCTTGGCCAACCGTATCGCCACCATGTTGGCAAATATGGGCATCTGACGGGGGAGGTTGAGTGTTGAAGATCCACCCTCCAAGCTTGAATCTGCTAAGCAAAGACGACGGGAGCGTGACGATCCAGGACAACTTCCTCACCGTCAAAGGCGAACAGAAGCATGACGTGGAGAAGAAGGACTCGAACTTCCATCATCGTGCGCGCGTCCACGGTTCGTTCTCGCGCACGATCGAGCTGCCGACACGCGTGGATGCCGGCAAGGTCGAAGCAACCTTCCGCGATGGCGTCCTGCACATGTCGCTTTCAAAATCCGAAGAGGCGAAGCCGAAGGAAATCCAAGTCAGCGTGAAGTGACCGGCAGCGTTAGATCGTTGAAACAGCGGGGGCCGAATCCGCGGAGGGTTCGGCTTCCGTCTTTTTCTCAGACGGGCTGAGTAACTCCGCGATGTGCGTCTGTACATCTTCGAGTTGGTCGAGCCGCAGATGCGGGTCCGGCACGGTGAACGATTCCCCCGTGCCGGCATGCTCATAAACCAATACATCGTCAACCGTGTCCCGATGCTTGAGGATTCTCTTTCGCTCCAGCATCACCGCGAGGATATAGCGGGCCGCGGCATGACCGGGATCGGTCGACTCCACCAGTTTGCGCAATAGCGTCTCGGCAGTGTCTTTGTGAATCGGCTCCGGCGGGGGCGGCGCCGGCATCTTGTACTCGCCCTGCCAATACGACAGCACACCCTCGCGCGGCGCAGCCGGGAAACAGACGGGACACAGATCACGCCGATCGTACCCGGCCACCGTCATCGACAACAACGTGTGATACGTCTGCTTGTCCGCAAACGGCTGCTGGCAGGCTGTGCACTTTTGCGAACGAGGTTGAATGTCCCATTCCGTCATTTGTGTTGCGTAATTCGACTGCGATTATATGATGCGAACAGGATGTCACCAAGGAGATTGTTCGCTCTACTGATCGCGTTCCTGCTCGGCTGCAGCCGGTCACCGCAGCACGAATTCGATAAAGGCGTCGCCTATTTCAAGGAAGAGAAATTCGCGAAGGCGGAATCGCACTTCGCGAGCGCCGTTGCTGGAAGTTCGTCCACGGCGCAAGCCTACAACTTTCTCGGTGTCTGCCAACTCCACCTCGGCAAAGCCGACACCGCCATCCATAGCCTCCAAGAAGCTCTCAAGCTCGACCCCGGTCATGCCGCCGCCCGGCACAACCTTGCGCTCGCCTTTCTCAATCACGGTCAGCCCGATGACGCCATTCCCCTGCTCCGGCACAGCGCGCAACCGGACGCGCAATACCATCTCGGCCTCGCCTATCTGCGCGCCTCCGCTTGGGTACAAGCCCGGCAAGCCCTGCAAAAGAGCGGCGACAGCCCTGAAGCCCTCAACTCACTCGGCGTCGCCAACGCTCACCTCGGCAATTACCGGGAAGCGAGAGCCAACTTCGAACACGCCATCATCGTCGCGTCCGACTTCGCACCAGCGTACCTGAACCTAGCCGTCATCGAACATCGCCATCTTAGCGACAGAGCCTCGGCGTCGAAACACTACCAACGGTACATCGAGTTGCTGCCGCAAGATCAACAACGCGATGACGTCCGCGCCATCGCCGCGCAACTCGAACAAGAACTCGCTCCCCGTCCCAAACCCATTGAACCCGCTGCCGCTGAGACATCAGCTCCGAAGCCGGAGCCGCCCAAGCCGGCGCAGCCGGTCGAACAACCGGCCCCGCCAAAACCAGAGCCTCCTCCGGTCGTCGCGACTGCGCCGCCGACGCCGCCCGCACCGGTCGTCAAACGTCGCACGCTCATTGCCGCCCAGACATTGAAATCCGGTAATCGCGCCAAAGCGCAACCGTTCTTCAGCGACGGCATCGCCTTGCAGCAACAAGGCAAGCTCTCGGCTGCCGCCGCGAGTTACGGCAAGTCCGTTGCCGCCGACCCGAGTTTTGCCGACGCCTACTACAACCTAGCCATTGTCTACCGGGACGCGCACCAACCCGAACGCGCGCTCGACAACTACGAACTGGCGTTGATCGCCAACCCGAAGTTCACCGACGCCCGGTTCAACTACGCGATCTTGTTGCAACAAGAAGGATACAACGCGGATGCGCTGGCGCAGTACGAGCAAGTCTTACAAGAAACTCCGAGCAACGCATCCGTTCATCTCACAGTCGCCACGCTCTACGCGCGTGACCGCGCGACCAAGGACAAAGCCCGGCAACATTATCAAGCGTTTCTGAAGTTCTCGCCGAGTTCCCCCCTCGCCCGCGACATCCGCCGCTGGCTCGATCAGAATCCCTAGCGCCGCTTAGTGCTTCTTCTCGGCGCGCTCGACGTTATTAAGGATGCGCTGCGCGCCCATGCGAATCTTGTACGGAACTTTCTCGTCGTCGTCCACGAGGGTCTTGAACGTCTTACGCGCAGCGTTGAGGTCGCCCTTGCGAACCAGCAGGTGGCCACGGGTAAGTTGGAACAGGTAATTGCGAGGCTCGGCGCGCAGCGCAGTGTCGATCAATCGCATCCCTTCGTCGAGGCTTTCGCCGGGATTAAGGCAGAGGCGAGCAAGCAGGTCATAGCATTCAGCGGCAGTGGGGTGGAGCCTTAAAGCGGTCGTGGCCTCGTCGAAGATCGTTTTGGCGGTGTCGGATGGGATTTCGCGGGCGTAATCGTACCGGCCCGCGATTTCTTCGTAGAGGGCGAGACCATAGAGATAATGGGTCTGGGCGTTGTTGGGGTGGAATTGCAACGCTTGCCGGTAATGTTGCTGGGCGGCTTTATAGTCCTCGCGCAACATGTCGAGGTAGCCGTAGCCTTCGTAGGCGCGTCCGCTGGGGGTCGAGAGCGAGCGCTCGGCGGAAGTGTTGTTCGGCAAGGCGCTTGCCGTCGAAGGAGCGGGACTCAAGGTGGATGGAACGTTGGTTGCCGCGAAAGTCGGCGGTGTTGAGCATGACGTTGCCGTAGCAGACTTGCAACTCGGCCTTGCTCAGGGGACGCGTCTTGAGGTCTTTCTGAAAGTCCAGATTCGCGTATTCGATGCTCAGTCCCGGGAACTCTTCGCGACGGATGTACTCGGCGAGTTTCTTTTCCAACACTTTGTAATCAATCTGAAATACTTCGCGGAACATTTTCTCGCTGTCGGTGCCGGCTTCGCAGCGGCGGGCGTATTCGACGAGCTTGTCGAGGTACGCGCGGTTCTCGCCGAACATCAGATAGTGCGTCAGCGCCCACGCTTGGGGGTAGAACATCGCCCCGCTGGCGATGTCGTGTCCCTTGGGGAACTGTTTGATGAAGCCCTCCATCGGGTTCAGATAGTAGCCGCGCAATGGCACCAGCCGAAATTTGGCCGGTATGCCGATCTTGACCTTGTTGCCTTCGACGGTGAACGTGGAGTACACGTCGGCGATTCCTTCCCGGAGCCACGGCGGCCAGTTCCGAATGGAAGTGGACGTGAGCACGTGCGTGTACTCGTGAAGCAGGATATGTTCAGCGTTCATCCCGAGTGCGTTCGACTTCGCATCCAGCAGGATGAGAATCACGATGTCTTCCGCGCCCTGATGCATGAACTGCCCGACCATACCCCGATGGAATTTCACCTCATTGAACGAAGCCCAGTCCTTGAACGCCATGATGGTGAGCGGCCGGTCGGAGTTCCAGCGCAACCGGAAGATGCGCGTGAGCACGCTGCGAAATGCCTCCAGTTTTACCGCCAGATGGCGCACCTGATCTTCCGGCCCGTTGCTAACGATGGCAAAGTCTTTGGCTTCGACGCAAATCCACGGTTCGCGCGCGCGGACACGGCCGGTCATAATGAGGAGAGAGACCACCACCAGCAGGCATCGTTTCATCAGCGCAGAGTCAACGGCCAACCGCCCTGATGACAAGCGTAAACTAGAACGCGCCATGCGTTTTCTCATACATCGGCAACACCAACCGAATCAACCCGCGGCCGATGAACGAACTTTCGGCGATCCACCGAGTCAGGCCATGCAATGGCCAGTGCGCGAGTACCAGCAGCAACGTTGCCGCCACTACAAACGCCCGAATCCCACCGGCCGTCGCGCCGCCGATGCGTTGCGGCCGTTCGTCCGGCCATTTCTCCGCCAGCCACCGGACCCGCGCGTGGAACTTCCGCCACAACGCGACACTGCCGACGAACAGGCCGATGAAAGTAAAAATGCCGACCGATTGCCCGAGTGCGGCACTCGCCTGCGAAAGACCGCGATACATGATCTTGAAAAGCCCCCAGCCACAGAAGAAGAACACGACGATGCTGACCGCGCCCGGCAACTCCTTCGCCAAGCCGTGTTTCCGCCCGCGCCACGCCGCGAACCCCACATACGCCATCACGAGCAAGTCAACGATCACGACTGGAAACTCTCGGCCAGCGCGATGGCTTTGATCATCGCCTTCGATTTATTCACCGTCTCGTTGAACTCGTAGCCGGCATTGCTGTCGGCCACGATCCCACCGCCGGCCTGCACGTACGCCGTACCGCCCTTGAGCAACGCGGTGCGCAATGTGATGCAACTGTCGAGGTTGCCGTTGAAGCTGAAGTAACCAACCGCGCCGGCATACGGACCGCGCTGCGTGGCTTCGAGTTCGCTGATGATCTGCATCGCGCGCACCTTGGGCGCGCCGCTGACCGTGCCGGCCGGGAACGTTGCACGCATCAGGTCGTATGCGTTGCGGTGCGCTTCCAATTTGCCGGTCACGTTCGATACGATGTGCATGACGTGTGAGTAGCGCTCAATGGTCATGAACTCGTCCACCTTCACGCTGCCAAAATCGCACACGCGCCCGATGTCGTTGCGCGCAAGATCGACGAGCATCAAATGCTCGGCGCGCTCCTTTTCGTCGGCGAGCAATTCTTTCGCGAGCCGGTCATCCTCTTCCGTCGTCGCGCCTCTCCAGCGCGTGCCGGCAATCGGTCGGATCTCGACCTGACGGTCCTCGCAACGCACATGCACTTCCGGCGACGCGCCGACGAGTTGAAAGTCGCCGAAGTCGAGCAGGAACATATACGGCGACGGGTTGACCGAGCGCAGCGCCCGGTAAATATCGAGCGGCGAAGCCTCTGTCTGCGTCTGAAATCGTTGCGCGAGCACGACCTGAATGATGTCACCGGACTTGATGTACTCCTTCGACTGACGAACCATCTCCGCGTGACGCTCCTTCGTCATATTTGAGGTCACGTTGACCGGCCCGGCATCACGTTTGAACTCCACCGGCGGTGTCGACAGCGGCTGCGCAAGCTGCTGAAGGATGCGTTCGATCTGCGCCACCGCCCGGCCGTACGCGGCGGATGGCGTGTCGTGCGCGACGTGCGCGTTGGACACGATCTTGATCGTCTGGCTGACGCGATCGAAAATCAGGATCGTGTCTGTGATCATGAAACACAGCGTTGGCGTGCCGAGTTCATCCTTGCCGGGCCGCGTCACGGTCGGCTCGATCTGGTGAATGTATTCGTAGCCGAGGAAACCGACCGCGCCGCCGGTAAAACGGGGCAAGCCCGGCAAACTGACCGGCTTGTATTTCGCCATCTCCAACTCCACCGACCGCAGCGAATCGTCACCGGCGCGTTGCTCGATGCGGATGACGGTGCGCGGGTTTGCGCCGAGGAAGGAGTACCGGCCGATGTGCTCGCCGCCTTCGACGGATTCGAGCAGGAAGGACGGACCGTTCTTGAGCAGTTTCTGGTACGCCGAGACTGGCGTCTCGGCATCAGCGAGAATCTCCGCGTAGACCGGGATGAGATTGCCCTGCTCCGCCAGTTTAAGGAATTCGTCTTTGGATGGAATGATGGTCATGATGTCGTTGTCATTCCGAACGAAGCGAAGCCGAGTCCGACGAGACGCCGCTGCCTTTTGCGGCAAAATCTCAGCCGTAACGACAGAGATCCTTCGCTTCGCTCAGGATAACAGGAATGTGGCTTGATAGTCATTTCTTGCCGTACACTTTCTCAGGATCAACAATGCGCGGCTCGGTGACTTTGACATCGCCGTTTACAATGCTGCGGTAGAAACACGATTGGTAACCATCGTGACACGCCGCGCCGACTTGCTCGACCTGCGCGAGGATCACGTCCTTGTCGCAGTCGAACGCGATGTCCTTCACCTTCTGCGTGTGACCGCTGGTCGCGCCCTTGTGCCAAAACTCTTTGCGCGACCGGCTCCAGTACACCATCTCGCCGATCTCCAACGTTTTTGCCAGGGATTCCTTATTCATCCACGCCATCATCAACACCCGTCCTGTGCCGTGCTCCTGTACAATGGCCGGGATGAGTCCGTTGGCGTCGTATTTCAATTCATTAATGATCTTCATAATCGCACTTCGATTCCATTCTGTTTCAAGAACTGCTTCACGTCGGTGACCTTATACTCGCCGAAATGAAAAATGCTCGCCGCCAAAACGGCATCTGCCTTGCCGGTCGTCAACACTTCGGCCATGTGCTCCAACTTACCGGCCCCGCCGCTGGCGATCACCGGGATGTGGACCGCTTCGCTGATCGATCGCGTCAACGCCACATCGTAGCCTGCCTTTGTGCCGTCGGCGTCCATGCTGGTCAACAGAATTTCACCGGCCCCGAGCGCCTCGACTTTCTGCGCCCACCTGACCGCGTCCAGCCCGGCTGGCTTGCGCCCGCCGTGCGTAAACACTTGCCACCGCTCCCCCATCCGCTTCGCATCAATGGCGACAACAATGCACTGGCTGCCGAACCGCTCCGCGCCGGCACGAACCAAGTCCGGGTTCTTAATCGCTGCCGTATTCACGCTCGTCTTGTCGGCCCCGGCTTTCAACATTGCCCGGATATCCTCCACCGACCGGATCCCGCCGCCGACGGTCAACGGCATGAAACACTCGTTGGCCGTGCGTTCCACCACATCAATCATCGTCGCCCGGTTATCCGAACTGGCCGTGATGTCGAGGAACACGAGTTCATCCGCGCCTTGCCGGTCGTACTCTTTGGCGCACTCGACGGGATCGCCGGCATCACGCAGATTCAGGAACTTCGTCCCTTTCACCACGCGACCGCCGTCCACATCGAGACACGGAATGATGCGTTTGGCTAACATCGGCGGAGAGGATACAGAAGTCGAGAGTCAGAATCCAGAATTCCCCGGTAGGGACGGATTGTCGGGCCGACTGCCGCTGCGCGCCCGGTGTTGCGCCCTACTATTCAAATCACCTTTGACCGAACACTAGGATTTCCGCGCGTTCACATCCCGAATCTCACTTGTCAGCCGCTGCGCGCCGCGCCTTTGGCTGGCCGGGTTTGTTCGGCTTCCGATCCAACCATTTTTCGGTCGTGACCGGAGTGAACTGGCGCAACTTGATCAGCAACTCGCGTGGGTCATCTCCCCGGATTAAACACGCCAGGTGCTCCGACTTGATGAATCGCTGCTTGGCCATGTGGTCGAGGAACTGGAACAGCCGGGCATAGTACTGCTCCACGTCCAGAAAGGCGCACGGCTTCGAATGCAATCCGAGTTGCGTCCACGTAAATGCCTCAAAGATCTCTTCCATCGTTCCGATGCCGCCAGGCAGCGCGACAAACGCGTCCGCCAGTTCCGCCATCTTCAGTTTCCGTTCATGCATCGAACCCACGCGGTGCAACTCGGTCAACTTCATGTGGGCGAGTTCCTTGGCAACCATCTGTTCCGGGATCACCCCGATGACCGCGCCGCCCGCGTGGAGAGCGCTATCGGCCAGCACGCCCATCAAACCGCTGTTTCCTCCGCCATAGACCAATGCGATGCCCTCCGCAGCGATCAACCGCCCGAACGTTTTCGCCGTTTTGACATACGCGCCGCGCAACCCCGGGCTTGATCCGCAGTAGACACAGATGGATTTTAGATTCATTGGCATTGAGCTACCGGCTGGGAAGGAACGTAGGCCGGCGGGCCGCACTGGGGGCAGTCAACCGTCGTGCCGGCGCCGGTGTCATCCATGACGAGTGATTGCCTACAATGGCTGCGGAAGAACTCTATGTCCATTGGATATCTCCTCATCCGTTGCCCGCCAACCGCTCCCCCTTGCCATTCCTCAATTCTGCACTAGAGCAATGTCGTCGCTCCGCTGCCTTACCGGCCTCGCTTCGGAGACTTCTTCTGCGACAATTCACCAGATTGCGCCGTAGAGAATATTGAGAATGGCGGGACCAGTCCACGTCGGCCTTGTCGCCAGCGCGCAAAGTTGATCGCAGTTGGATCGAGGTAAACCGAACCATCTCGTAGCTTCGTCAGGCCGATCAAGTTTGTGTTGTAGGTTTCGGTTCGGCGGCTGCCGGTATCAGCGTTCACCTTGCTGCCAACGTACACCCAGTCGGGCTCTGATTGGTTGTGACCGTTGAGCACGGCAAGCATGATATGAATGAAGCGAATGTTGCCCGTCCTTTCGTCAATCGCGAAGCACGCCACCAGATGCCACCCGGAGTGTCCGTTATGTCTCTCTCCACCCTTGCCGACTTGAATCGTGGACTTGACCTCCAAGCCGACGGGCTTGCCCTTCTCGACGACCTTCGGATTGATCAGGTCTGGGTATGCTTGGTCGGAATTGTGTTTGAAAGGTGAGTTCTCGTGTATCGAGTCACAAAGGATGTTAGAAACGAGACCGCTGAAATTGTTTCCCTGAATGTATTCCGGTAATGGCTTCGCCCCGCTGGCCAACAGATTCGCGTTAATCAGCGAGACAATGCGCTGCGTCTCGTTCATCGCTCGCTGGAGATGGGATGCCTTGAGGCCCGGAGGTAGTGGCACTTCTGGGCGCAGATAATCGGGATTGGCTTCAACCAACGCGATGGCCGACGGACTGGCAAACGCTCCCGCCACAAGTTGTGGAAGCGGGCAATCCAGAGACTTGCCGAGCGATTCGAGAATACCAATGGAAAAATTCTCGCGTCCGTTTTCCAGACCGGATAGATATTGATACGTTATGCCGGTACGCGCCGCCAGTTCATCCTGCGTCAGGTTTTTCTGCTCGCGCAGACGGCGGACAAAACTGCCGATGATCGTCTTGGCGTCCATTTCGTGTATAGTTGATACCAAGAACAGGCTTGATTGTCTTTCGCCTATAGTTGAAACTTGCGTGTGATGAGGAAATACCAGATACACCATGCGGATTGCTTCGACTGGCTGCGCGCTTGTTCGCCGCAGACCATTCACGCCGTCTGCACCGACCCACCTTACGGCCTGATCGAATTCTCGGAAAAGGAACTGTCCAAGCTGCGTAACGGACGCGGCGGCGTGTGGCGATTGCCCCCCACCATCGGCGGACACAAACGTGATCCCCTACCTCGGTTCACTGTGCTGACAGACGAGGAGAAGCAGACCCTTCGAGCGTTCTTCCGCGATTGGGGAAAGCTTCTTCTTAATGCGCTCGTTCCCGGCGCTCATGTCTGCATCGCCGGTCATCCCATCCTCCAACATCACGTACAGGGAGCGATGGCTGAAGCCGGCTACGAGGTGCGACCGGCCGTCATGCGTTTATACTTTGGCTTTCGTGGAGGCGACCGGCCCAAGAACGCCGAAAAGGAATTCCCACAAGTTTGCGTCACGCCAAAAGGCGCTTACGAACCGTGGATGCTGTTCCGCAAGCCGCTCGGCGAAAAGACTGTAGCCGAAAATCTCCGGAAGTGGAAGACCGGTGGCTTACGACGACTATCTACCGACAAACCGTTCCCCGAAGTAGTCCCGAGCGGACGCACCCCGAAGCGTGAAGAAACCATCTCCGACCACCCGTGCCTAAAGCCCCAACATTTCATGCGCATCATTGTTCGCGCCTTACTACCCCTGGGTGCAGGCAAAATGCTCGACCCGTTCATGGGTTCCGGTTCGACTATCGCTGCCGCCGAGGCTGTCGGGTATGAGTCGGTCGGGGTCGAAATCGACAAAGACTATTTCCGGCTCGCGGAGGCCGCCGTCCCGAGACTGGCAGCGCTATATCCGAATTTCGAAGGTAACGAACTTGAAATAGATTCGAGCGCGTATCCACTGGAAGCCGCCGCCGAAGATCAGCTCGCAATGGTTTTGGCTGAATCACGCGCTCGTTATCGCGTACGCAAACGTCAACACTCGTAGACCGGGGGGCATGCTCGGCAAGAGCGGTTTGTGACGATGCTCGAAGTGCATTGTCAGATCACCAAGAACTGAGGCCGTCATACCGGAAAGTCATGTCGCGGGCGACGTAGCCGCCGTACCACTGCGCGTGGCCGTCGGCGAACAACACATTCTGACCGCCGCTGTGCCGTTTCCACGCTATCCAGGACGACGCACCGTTGGCTGGGCCGCCGACGCAATTCTGTGTGTAGTCATCCTTGTCGGCATCCAGCGGATCGAATTCTCCGGCGCCGAACAGCGAGCCGCCGGTGTCGCCGGCCAGCACGAACGCCGATGGGTTCGAGATTCGTTTCCGGCAAACCGACGAGAAAGCGTTGTTCTCGAAGTAGGCCGCGCGCGCACCGAGGAAGTAACTGAACTGGGATCGGTGATCCAACGGGCAACGGTAGACGCTCTTGTTTTTCACATAGGGGAAAATCTGCTGCATCCAACTGTTCAGTCCGGTCGTGCTGTCCACCTGGTCCCAGCCGATGGTGGAACCCGCTTCGGGAAAGAAATCGTCGTGATCGTCGGCATAGAGATGCAGCGCGAGCGAGATTTGCCGGAGATTGCCGCAGCATTGGGCTGAGCGTGCCTTGTCGCGGGCCGAGCTCAAGGCCGGTAGCAACAGCGCTGCGAGGATGCCAATGATCGCGATGACCACCAGCAACTCAATCAACGTAAACGCCCGCTGTTTCACGTTCGCAATATCCCAGATGTGCGAGCGCCTGTCGAGTGGCCACCGCTGCGATGTTGTGCAACAACGCCAATCGGTCAGCATCACGGCGTCTCGTCTGATTCGGCGCCTCTCTAGGGCGACCGACCTGTACGTCGACAAGCCAAGGCAGAGCGAATTGCTCATTGGAACAGCGAGGCATTTGTAGGTTAAGATGAGACGGGGGTAGACCATGAGCGACGCAGAGACCAAACCAGTAGACAAGGCAAAGATCAAACCGGCGGGCCAGACGGAGTCCAAACCAGCCGACAAAGCGGAGGTCAAACCAGTTGCAAAGGCGGAAGCTAAACCGGCATACAAGGCGGAGACCAAACCAGTTGGCAAGGCGGAGAGCCGACAGGCCGGCAAGGGATCAAAGCGTCGTCCTTTTAACTCGAAGCAATTTGGCGCGAATTATGAGGCGATTCGCTGGGGGAAAGGGGAATCCCAGAGACCCAAGCATTGAGGGCATGGCGGAAGTGGCGACAAGAATCCGCCACGTCAGGGGACACGACCTACAGCGGGAAGAACGGCGTCCCCGGATGCGCGCGTCCGGACAGCCGAGTCTACGAGGCGCCGCTAAGCAGTGTTCGTGGCAATCGCGCCCTGCCCTTCCACTTCGTCGATGATTTCCCCGACGATGTATTCGATGGTAACCATGCCGAGGTGTTTGCCTGCGGGATTGATGACGACACTGATCGGTACGCGGTTGGTGTTTGTGCAGGCTGTTAGCTGAAGTAGACTTCCCGACATGTGTGGCCGGTTCACATTAACGACCAAGCTTAAGCCCCGGCAGGTCAATCTTCACAAGGAAGTTGTCCTGTTCCTCGACCACGTCGAGTGCAGGCGCAAACGCCGTGTCGAACATCCGGTTTGCTTCCCGTCGAATCTCTTCCAGACCCGCGAAGGGATCGAACAAGTCTGTTGTCGGACGCCAACGTACTAGTGCCATAGTTATCACCTCCATCTTATGGTTTAGCACTGCCGGTGCCATATCGTAACCGCCGTATTCAGCGCGCCGGTGGGACAGATTGCCCGGCGACAACTGTGCCACGCGGCGGCGGTCGCGACAGGCTGACGCGGGTTCTTGACACAGTTTTTCGTGCACGATAGAGTGCGACGTTTTGCTGGGTGGCTGGGTAGCTCAGTTGGTAGAGCACTGCACTGAAAATGCAGGTGTCGTCAGTTCGATTCTGACCCCAGCCACCATTTTTTCCGTGTTGAACCAGATCAACTTTTTGGCCGGCATCGCCCTGATGCTGCTGGGCATCCGCAGCCTGCGGCGCGGCTCGGAACGGTTTTTCGGCGCGAAGCTCCGGCAACTGCTGCAATCCGCCACCAAAAGCTCGCTGCGCTCTTTAGTCGCCGGCTTCCTGGTGTCGATCCTCACACCCAGCAGCACGGCGGTGGCGTTGCTCTCCGTGGAAGCGATCAACGCCGGCTATCTTCTCTTACCGCAGGTGCTGGCGTTGATGCTGGGTGCGAACATTGGATTCACAGTGACGGTGCAATTACTGGCGTTCAAGTTCTACATCTATAATGCCGTCTTCTTTGTCCTCGGGATCCCGGTGTATGTTTTCAGCAAGCGGATTTCATGGCGGGGGGCCGGGCAAGCGGTGATGGGGATCGGTTTGTTGCTCTTGGCAATTCAAATCCTGTCTCAGGCGGTCGCGCCGATGAAAGACAACGCCGACGTCGCCCGCATCGTCGCTGTGCTGGAGAACCATCCAGTCTGGTTGATGTGGTTTGCGGTCGGACTCAAAGTGATGCTGCAAAGTGCCACCGCAACCATCGGCATCGCGATCGCGCTGTGTGCGCAAGGAGTGTTGCCGGTGACGTCGGCGGTGGCAGTGGTGGTCGGCACGAACATCGGCATCGGCGTGACCGCGCTCCTTGCCGGCTTTCGTCGTACAGAAACGCGGCGCATGGCACTGGGCAATCTCTTCTTCAAAATCATCGGCGCGGCGGTCTGCATGCCGCTGTTGCCGTCCGTCGTGCGCTGGCTGGAACCGTTGAGCATGACCGGGGAAGCACACGACACGCAGTTGATCGCCAATGCCCACACACTCTTCAACATCGCGCTGGCGGTCGTGTTTTTGCCGTTGGTGCCGGTCATCGCGACGGTACTGGAGAAACTCGTTCGCCCCAAGGTCGAGGAGGAGAAGCCCGGCGCGCGCTATCTTGACCCGGCCTCGCTGGAAAGTCCGGCGTTGGCGCTGGGGCAGGCGACCCGGGAAATCCTGCACATGGCCGATCATGTGCGGATAATGCTGCGCGATGCCCACCGCGCGTTCAGCGACAGCGACATTGAGTTGTGCGACGGCATTCAGAAACACGACGACACGGTGGATTTGCTCAACAACGAAATCAAGACCTACATCACCAAACTCTCCGAGCATGCCCTCACGCGGGACGAATCGCGCCGGGAAGTGGCGCTACTGGCCTTTGCCAACGAACTCGAAAGTGCCGGCGACATCATTGACAAGAATCTGGTTGAACTGGCGAAGAAGAAAATCGCATTGCGCGTCCAATTCTCGAAGGAAGGAGGGGAAGAGCTCGACGGATTTTTCAAGAAGGTACTGGAGAACTTCGAGATCGCCATTGCAGCCTTTGCGAGCCGGGACCGGGCGCTGGCTGGTCAACTTCTTCGCCACAAACATCACATCAACGAGCAAGAGCGCGACCTGCGCAACCGGCATTTCCGCCGCCTCCAAGCCGGGCTGGCCGAATCGTTCGAGACGAGCGCGATTCACCTCGATGTGCTGACCAATCTCAAGCACATCAACTCGCACCTCACCGCCGTCGCGTATCCCATTCTTGAAAAATAGCCGGTCATTCTCGAAGAGTTGTAGCCGCGCCTCTGTGAGGCGCGGGGCTAGGGCTCTCAGACATATTCGCGGCTCACAGAGCCGCGGCTACACCCAATAGCCAGATGGTGCAAAGCGCCATCTACAGACCGACCAACTGGCTCGACCCGCTGGATTGGCATCAACTTTTCGGCAATAATCATCCGGTCGAGATTGACGTCGGCTGCGGCAAGGGCGGCTTCCTCGTCTGGTCTGCGCAAACCCGACCGGCCCACAACTTCCTCGGCATCGAACGCCAACTCGTCCGCCTGCACAAAGTGGACAAGAAGATTCAGAGAGCCGGCTTGCCCCGCTCAGAGCGGGATCTGACGAATGTCCGGCTGCTCCGCGTTGAGGCGACATATTTCATCAGCAAGCTCGTGCCCGACCGGTCGGTGGCGGCGTATCACATTTTGTTTCCCGACCCGTGGCCGAAACGCCGGCATGCGAAGAACCGGCTCTTCCAACTGGCTTTTGTCGACGACCTCTACCGGACGTTGGGGAAGGGCGGGGCGGTCAATGTTGCGACCGACGACGTGGACTACTTCGTCCACATTCGCACAGTGATGGCCGGGAAGTTTGCCGAGACCCGGCCCGAAGCCTTGCCGCCCGAAGCGATGACCGAGTTCGAGAAACTATTCGTCGCCCAAGGCAAGCCAATTGACCGGGCGCGGTTTGAAGCCAAGGATTGACTTTGCTCAGGACAGCTCACGCCGGATGCCCAGAGCACTTTCTGATTCCCGACATGGGGCGCACTGTGGTAAGAAGCCGTGGGGAGAAGCACACGGACGGTACCATGTCTCAGAAACCGCTACCGATGAGACGAACCGCGAGAAAACGCAGGTCTGAGCGCATTCAGCGACCCGCGCCTCCTGCCATTTCTGCAACTGATTTGGCCACTCGATCCCTGCTCCAGAAGCACTACCAGGATCTCACCCGCCAACACCTTGGCGACGTCGGGAGGACACTGTTTGCCGACCTCACGGGTCTGCATTTCCACATCGTCTGGACGCCGCTCCGACCGTCGCACAACCGGTCCCCACTGCCCACCGCTTGCTCCGTCTGCTGCCGGCTCGCGAACTCCGCCCCGACACCGCATTGCGCCACCTGCGGCCCGAAGCATCTGGAGCTGGCCCGGGGCGCGGGCTGGCGCGGCCACCGCTTCACCTGCTCGCTGGGCGTGAGCAACTACTGCTTTCCGATCACCGTGCGCGGCCTGGTTGTGGGTGTTGCGTTCGTCCAGGCGCTCGATAAAGCCAACCAGGTTCTGCGACACCACCTGCGACAGCAACCGGCCAGGGCCGGCGCCCGGCTCTACAGCCGCTCCGAATTCAACCGCGCCGTGCAGCTGTTGCGCTTGATCGCCCAGAACGCCGAGGCCGCCACCCTAGCCGTGTTGGGCAAGGCAGACCTGACCCGGTTCCGTCAGGCGATGGCCGCCATGCAACAGGAACAGGAGCGGTTGCACCAACACATCAACCGCTTGTTGCCGGCGGATAACCCACTGCCCGCAGCTCCCCACCCGCCTCCGCCGCCCATCGTGCAGCGCATGCTCGAGTACCTTCATCAGCATTACGCGCAGCCGATCACGCTCCGGCAATGTGCCGGCACGCTGGGGCGGAACGCGGCGTATTTGTCTGATCTCTTTGCCCAGGCCGTCGGTCTGCCCTTCAAGACCTATCTCACGGAATTGCGGCTGGAAAAATCCAAGCAACTTCTCGCTGACCCGGACAAAAACGTTTCCGAGGTCGCTCAGGCGACCGGCTACGCCAGCGAGAACCGGTTCCGGATCGCGTTCAAGAAGGCGACCGGCCTTTCCCCGAAATTGTGGCGCGATACGATGCAAACGAATCCGCCACCATCGTCTCCCTGAATCTCCCTTCGGCCCCAACGCCGCCTGCCGTTGCTTGCCCCTTTCGGGACGGAAATCCAAACAAACGTCGGATAATCCAAACTTCCGCCCGTTGCGCGGGACACACTGGCGGTTCACGTTGGCGTTGTAGTTAGTATTTGGCCGAAAACGCACGATTTCTGAGCGAGGCATGGCGCGGAGACGGTGCGGGTCGCGGGGCGTGGGTGGTTTTTTCTCTCGGCGACAGCCGGCGCACTCGCCAACGACTT
>CAZMKD010000262.1:0-4050 GCA_964566575.1 uncultured Verrucomicrobiota bacterium | reverse complement strand
TGCAGATTATTCTCCAAAGATTCAAGAACAGTATGAGAAATATACGCTAAACATAATGGATCCACGTCGACACACACCGATATCGTATGTCGGTCGCGCGTGACTTGACTCTGGGTGGTATGGTGACAAAATGTCACAAATATACCCAGAGGCATGAATGAATTCCTTTTACGATCTGCGAGTACGCATGGGACTCACCGTGCCCCAGTTGGCGGACAAACTCGGCTATGACCGCCGTTCGGTCTATCGGTGGGAGCGCGGCGAATCACAACCAAGAAAGGCGGTTGTTGAGCACCTGCGCAATATGGTTCGCGAGCAGACGCAGGCTTACGAAGTGAAGTCACCTGCATTCACGTTCATCGATCTATTCGCCGGCATCGGTGGGATGCGCAGGGGTTTCGAAGGTGCTGGCGGGCGTTGCGTATTCACCAGCGAGTGGGACAAGTACTGTCAGAAAACGTATGCGGCCAATTTTCCCGGTGACGATCAGATTGCCGGCGATATCACGCAGATTGTTGCGGCTACTATCCCGGATCACGACGTACTCATAGCCGGCTTCCCTTGCCAGCCGTTCTCGATTGCGGGCGTTTCAAAGAAGAACGCACTTGGCAGGCCACACGGATTCGACTGTGAGACACAGGGAACTTTGTTCTTTGAAGTCGAACGCATCATCCGAGAAAAGCAGCCAAAGGCTTTTCTGCTGGAGAACGTCAAGAATCTTCTGACTCATGACAACCGCCGGACATTTGACGTGATCTATCGGACGTTGACACGCAAGCTCGGATATCACGTAACCAAGCGAGTAATTGATGCGAAAGGGTTTGTCCCGCAGCATCGCGAGCGGATATTCATTGTGGGCTTTAGGGACCAGAAGGGTTTCGATCTTGAGGATGTGGCAATACCTGATGCCTCAGAAGGGCCAACTCTGAAGGCGATCCTGCATCCTGAAGATGGTAGTGAGCTAGCGGAGAATCCGTACACCGAAGGTCCAAAGGCAAAGGTTGCGGCGAAGTACACGCTTACACGCCATCTCTGGAACTATCTGCAGGAATATGCCAGGAAGCACCAGAAGAAGGGCAATGGTTTCGGATTCGGGCTCTGCACTCCAGACAATGTGGCACGCACCCTGTCAGCACGGTACTACAAAGATGGATCGGAAATCCTGATCAAGCAGCGCTGGACACGCCCTCGTAGACTCACGCCCAGGGAATGTGCACGCCTGATGGGTTTCGACCGGCCGGGACTGACGCCATGCCGAATTCCGGTCTCGGACACGCAGGCCTATAAGCAGTTTGGCAATGCCGTAGTGGTTCCAGTGGTTGAGGCAGTTGCAGGTGCGATGCGACCATGGATCACCGGCGAAGGCGTCATCCAGCCGGACCTGTTTGCTGCCTCCAGGCAGAGGAAAGTTGCCTGACGTCGTAGACCGGAAAACACGCAGCCGGATGATGTCCGGCATCCGATCCCGCGACACCAAACCGGAGCGCCTGATTCGCAGTGCTCTGCACCGGATGGGATTTCGATTTCGGCTGCATTCGCGCAAGGTGGCCGGACAACCTGATCTGGTGTTGGCGAAGTACCATGCCGCGATTCATGTGCACGGGTGTTTTTGGCATGGGCACGATTGCGACCTATTCCAGCAACCCGGTACCCGAGTCGCGTTCTGGAAGAAGAAACTGAGGCAGAACCGGATCCGGGATCGCGTTGTGCTGAAACGCACAATTGACTCTGGCTGGCGCCACCTGACAATTTGGGAGTGTGCGCTGCGTGGCCCACGGCGACTGGGCGTCGAGACAACGAGTCGTCGGGCAGCAGCCTGGATACGCGGCTCACATAGAATTGGCGTACTGAGATCAAGAACCTGATGCAGCCATGAGTCGCGCGACCTCTGCAGACCTTACGTTTAAATCACTGTCGCGAATGTTCCGCGATCATGGCGTCACCAGACTGCTCATGAAGCAGCTGGCGCCGAATGACAATTCAAAGAACCAGATATATCTAGGCGGTGACCTCTCGGTACTTAATGTCATACCTTCGCAAAAGGTGGTAGCTGCGACTTCTTCATCACGGAAGCCTGGCGAGCAAGGAAGGAGGATTCTGAAATCTCGATTGTTATGGTCATGGCTGGATGCCGAAGGCGTTGCACATCCTGCCCCTGACGTACAGTTGATTTTCTACCCGCAGTACCCGGAGGCGCGGTTATCCGGCTTTCTGCGGGGTTGCGACATCAAGCTTGGCCAATGGTTTGATCCACGAAGAGACGGCCGGTTAGAAGGCCGAATACTGCTGATGGGTGTGGGACAAGATGGCCAAGTATTTGGGCATCTTGCGCTCCCCGGCTCAGTTATCGATTGCGAGCTTGCGTCGATTACTCCGTTGCAAAGATATGAGGCTATGTCAGAACTGCCGTTCGTCGGCCAGGACGATACCGCAAAGCTGCTTTCCGAACTCCGACGAATTCATAAGCTTGGCTGGATTACGGGAAAGCGGTTGGGAAAGGATGGGCAGCTGCTTCCATGCAACAACCGGAACTGTGGCGGATACACCCTCGAAGCCGAACTGGGCATTTCACCAAATGGACTGGCGGTCCCTGACTATCTGGGCTGGGAGATCAAATCGTTTACCGTTGGCGACTTTCGGAAACTGCAATCGGCCGTCATCACACTCATGACGCCGGAACCCGATGGCGGTGTGTACAAAGACGATGGGCCCGAGGCCTTTGTGCGGAAATTTGGATATCCGGATGTCGGAGGCACGCCGGATCGGCTGAATTTTGGAGGCGTGCACACTTTCGAGAGCGTACACGCCAAAACTGGACTGCGAATCATTTTGACCGGCTACGACTCTAACGATCAGAAGATTTTAGACGTCAACGGTGGACTAGCACTTGTCTCTAACGACCAGTGCGCCGCCTCTTGGTCGTTCAGAAAGCTGATTGATCATTGGAAGAAAAAACACGATAAAGCGGCATACTTTCCCAATACTGCGGAGACTGACCCACCGCGCAGATACCTATACGCCGATTCAGTTCAGCTGGGGCGAGGCACACATTTCGAGCGATTTCTGGCTGCGATCATCACAGGCAAGCTGTACTACGATCCTGGTATCAAGCTGGAGCGTGCCTCAGGAGAGTCACCAAGGATGAAACGCCGCAACCAGTTTCGAATACGGGCGCGCGACTTGGCTTCTCTTTACCAGACTTTCGAACAAGCGATGCTGTAAACAGGCATGACGACCGTCAGGGCGACTTTCATGCCGCGGAGTACGTCGATTGAAAGCTGACGTTGCTGGCTCACACTTGCGCGCAAGCTCATCCCGCCAGCGCCGTCTGCAGCACGGCAAAGTACCAGATCCAACCCCCGATCTGGATGGCGAGTGCCAGACCCTGGACCCATGGCCTCTTGATGAAGATCGCGGCCACGCCCGTCGCCAATGTCATCGGAACGATCACGAGATTCTGCGCCGGCCATTGTGAGGCGCTGACTGTTTCGCCAAGCATGGCATTGGTGATTACCGTGACCACGCCAAGAATCGTGTAGGCGATGAGGTATTTCCGGCCTTCCTCGCGATGAAACTCCTGCAGGTTGATTTCGCCCTTTTCCGGAATGCGCGGCGAGACCAGGCGCGCCTGCAGATAGATGCTAGCCGCCACCGAGAAATAGAACGCAATCGATCCGATATCCCAGATCTTCAACGTGTGCAGGTCCCACAGGCCGATCCACCACGCGCTGGTGAAGAGCAATGCCGCCAGCATCCAGCCGGCGTTGAACCAGGAGAGCGTGATCCGCTTCGACGCGATGATTATTTCGCCAGCCGTCGAGAGCAGATGCACGATCGCCGCTGCGTACACAAACGAGAGCAGGAGCAGGATGAATTCGTAGGCGTGCATGACCGCCGATAGTACTCCTGCGACCGGACGCGCCATTACCCGTCAGAGGATCAGTACATGCCGAGCACGACGCGCAGGCTGCGCTCTACCGCGGCGAACTCCGCAGGCGTCAGAACCGTGAGCGGTCCTTCGCCCAGGCGAGTGCGGTCGAGCGCGCGCGG
>CAZMKD010000261.1:0-1779 GCA_964566575.1 uncultured Verrucomicrobiota bacterium | reverse complement strand
TTCCAATTCCGTATTCGCGCAACCCTTCTTGGCGAGAACGGCGCGCACCTCGTGATCCGTGAAAGTCGTGCCGTCGTCGCGCTCGGCAAGCTCATCGAGAACGATGGTGTAATTCTTGATGTTGGCGGTCTTGAGCTGTTCGGCGACACGTTGCTTCACGTCGCGCGTGGTCTGGCCCACCTTGAGCAGACCCGTATGCGCCTTGTCCGCGATGGCGTAGGCGTAGATGCGCGGCCGGGCCTCCGGCTTGGGAGCAAGGATTTCCTCGATGGTGGGCTTACGCATGATTTCCGTTGTCGCCCATCGGGCGGATCATTTCTGAGATATACGCCTGCTCCTCGGCGGTAATTTTGTATCGGGTATACAAGGCTTCATCGGTCCAATCACGATCCCAGGTTTGCTGTGGCACCCATTTGTAAACGCCCCGCGTAGCATCTTGGCTCGGCTTACGGAGTGACACTAGAAATCGAACAAAACGCGTTCGTAAGTATGCGGCCACGCTCTGACAAGCCCTCTCAGATTCCAGTGGCCCGACCACAAGGTAAGAAAGCGTGCAAACCGAGTCCGGCTCAGTGATCAGCGGCTTTGACAAAACCATATCTGGTATGACATGGCCACCACTGTTCCCGGGGCCGGCCTTGGGCATAAGAACTTTCCAAGTATTGATCAGGTGGTGGTTCTTGGTGACAATGTTTCGACTGACCCAAGCGTCACCGCGCTTTGCGGCCTGGTTCATGTAGAGGCGGAGGTCGCCCGTCCGTTTCTTCGGATGGTAGTCCTTGAAGTTTGATGAGAGTGTCGGACCAAATGGGTCACGAGGAGACACAAGATCGGTAAAAGACGCTTCGGATCTGTTTAGGACGCGACGCAAGATATCGAGTGAGCGACTATCTCGCACAAAAACGTCGAATTCGTTGAGGTTGCGATCTATTGGCCTCATGGTGCGGTCGCCGCGCTTGGTGGTGACTGCACAAGTTCCTTGATCGTCACGATTCCACAAGAAGAAGCAAATGCCGCCTTTGATGTCCACTCCAGGGAAGGGTTCAGCTGCGTCGGGATAGTCCACAATGGTTCTGATGCTCCTGTCGCGCAGCATCTGCGCCCGGAACTCATCCAGCCACTTGCCACCGGCCATCCATCGCGACGGGATTACCATTGTCAGGTATCTCGGGCTCAGCGCCTTTGCCTGCTCCACGAACTTGTTGTAAATGGGTAGAATGTTCTGTCCCGCATCATCCGCCTCTATTTGGTATGGCGGGTTCCCGATGATTACGTCGAATTGCATATTTCCTCCAAAAATCTCGGCGAGCCGAGTCTTGGTGTTGTCGGCGTGAATGAACGCGTAGGCGTGGGTTTCCAGTCCTTCGGCCCGATCAAAAACCGACCGCCCGGCTCCGCAAAACTTGCACTTGTCACCATCCCATGTGTGCTTGATGCGTTTGAACCAGATGTTGCCATCGTCGCTGGCGAAGGATTTGGCGATGGAGTGCTTGCCGGTGGCGTGCTTTGAGCAATACACGCTGCGCCGCGCGAGCAGGCTGGTGATTTGCGTGATGCCGATGCCGAACACCTGCTTCGTCAGGATGTGGTTCACGCGCTTTTCCAGATTCGGAATCTCCTGCTCCAGCCCCTTTGTGAGGCGACTGGTGATCTCGCGCAAGAACACGCCGGATTTCGTGCAGGGGTCCAGAAACTTCACCGTCTTGTTGGCCCAGACGTTCGCGCCACCGTGGTTGGCGGCCCACGCCTCGGCCAGCGTGTCCAGCATCCGGTTCGCGA
>CAZMKD010000260.1:0-74154 GCA_964566575.1 uncultured Verrucomicrobiota bacterium | reverse complement strand
CGGCGTGGCTGACAGCGAAAGGTAGTGATAGAGCGCGGCGGGGTCCACGCGTTTTGGCACGCACGGATGTTTCAACAACGCTTTGATTTCGGAGGCGAACACTAGCCGGTCGTTGTCGCGCCAGAAGTAGAGCGGCTTTTTGCCGAGTGGATCGCGCGCCAGCAGCAGACGCTGGCGGTTCACGTCCCAGATCGCCAGTGCGAACATTCCGTCGAGCATCTTAAGGCAATCATCCCCGTGTGCTTCGTAAAGGTGGATGATGGTTTCGGTGTCGGTCTGGGAATGATATTGGTGGCCGGCTTTCTCGAGCGGGGCGCGCAAGTCGCGGTGATTGTAGATCTCGCCGTTGAACACGATCCAGATCGTGCCGTCCTCGTTGCTCATTGGTTGGTGACCGGCAGGGGACAAGTCCAAGATGCTGAGGCGTCGGTGGCCCAGGCCCACTCGTCCGTCGGCCGCCAGCCAAGCGCCCGCGTCGTCAGGGCCGCGGTGGACCATCCGATCTCGCATCGCCACCAGCACCGCCGGGTCGACCGCGGTGTGGCCGTGGAAAATGAATTCGCCGACGATGCCACACATTCAGTTAACCTTCCAGTGGTTGAGCACCTCTGTATAGGCTTGCCGGGTTTGTTCGGCGACGGGGCGTGGATGGAAAATTTTCGCGGCGTGGTCGCGGGCCGCTTGGCCGAGCGCTGCGCCTCGGTCGGGATTGGTGAGCAGTGTGCGCAGCCGGTCGGTAAGAGCGTCGGCATTCTCGCTTGGAAAGAGCAAGCCACTGCGACCATCTTCAAACATGTGGCGAACTCCTCCAACATCGGCGGCAACAACAGGGGCCCCGACGCTGAGTCCTTCAGCCACGGCCATCGGCGCGTGTTCGTGGCGGGAAGGATGGACGAGGACGGCGCAGCGGCGCATGAGACCAAGGACGGCCGGCCGTTCAAGAAATCCGGCAAACTCAACATCGAGTTTGTGGTCACGAATCAATGCGTTGAGCATGCTCAGGTAAGCGTCGTGCCCGGGAGGCGAATAGCCAATCAATTTCACTCGCGCACGTACGCCTTGGCGGGACAGACGAGCGACCGCCTCAATGAGCACGTCGAACCCCTTCAGTCGGTCGACCGAACCGAGGGCAATGATGAGATCCGGTTCGCGGCTGACGGCACTCGGGGCAAAGAACTCTTCCGCCACAGGGTTCGCGATGTGAAAAATGCGGTAGCGTTGCCAATCTATGCCGTGAGCCTGGAGGAGAAATGGATTGATGGCGACAATAAAGCGGGCACGCTTGAGGCAATGGCGTTCGAGAATTTCGACGAGCCTCAGGCGACTGAGCGCGGGCGGAGGCGCAATGCGGTTGGCGAGAACTTGGAGGCCGTGGATCGTGATCAGCTGCGGGTGACGGCAAGTAACCGCCGCGTGACCGTATTGATGTTCAATGCCCTGACCGTGGACGATGTCTGGCTTGATGGCGCGCAGCGCCCGATGGAGACGGTATCTGTCCATCTGCCAAAGGGTGAGGGTCTTGAAGCGTGCGGGCGATCGGACGAAATGAATGCGGACGCCATCGGCCGTCACGGTTTTCGACGCCGGGATATCCTCGGTTTCGGTGACGACGTGGACCTCGGTGTTAGGCAACTGAGCGAGGCTACGGGCGAGGACGACCGTCCAGGTGGCGTTGTTCTGGTGAGAGAGCTGCCGGCATCCCAGTTCCTGTTGGAACTGCCGCGTTGGGTAGGGACTGAGGATGGCGACTTTCATGAATCGGTGAAGTGGACAAAATCACCGACGAACGGGACCCGCTCTGTCAAGAATGCACCGGCCCGCTCCTGAGAGGAAGTTGCCGTGGGACATCCCAGCAAGGTGCGTGTGTTCAGCCACATTCCTGACCCTAAAGAAATCCATCTAAAAAGTCCAGTGGTTGGCGTAGAATGCGGGGCAAAGGACTGAGGCTAATCAAGCAATGGCGAAAACTCTATCCGGGACCGCCTCTTCAGGGCTTGTCGATCTGCCCCGATTGGGTCATGCAGGAGAGATGTCCGTCCTAGACAAGGGGAACTCGGCGAGGTAGGACCAGTCCTGCCCTGTAATGCCGGTTACCAAAGCGCGTTTCATGAGCCGCAGTATGCCGGGACGGCGCGATGGCAAGGCAAGTTGGTGGCCAGTGAGTCCGCCCGCCCGCGCCAACCGAAAACGCACTTGATTGCGCGAGTGGCTGAGCTTAGCATCGTGGCGTGTCAAACCGCTCGGACGGATCGCAAAGCTTTTTGGAGAACCTGCAGGAGGGACACGGAGCTGCTACCCGCTTGTTGGCGTTAACAGGATGTGTGTGTCTTGCGATCCTGCTGGGCTATTTGATTGGCGAAGGTGAGACAGGATTGTTCGTTCTCGCCGCAGTGGCATCTGTCTGCGTCTTAGTTGTATTCGGATTGGGCAGGCGGGCATGGTATCTACTTCTCGCCGGTTGGTGTGTGTCAGGAAGTACAGGGGTGTTTGTTATTCCGCTTTCAGTCCGGGATCTTTCTGTGGTCTTGGCTGCCTGCGGCTATCTTGTCCACCGGATCATCACACGGAATGCCCCACGACTTCAGATGCGCCCGTTGGATTGGATTGTATTGTTAAACCTCGGCTACGTGTTGATAACTCTATACGTAAATCCCGTCGGGTTTTTTGTGTTCGGTTCAAAGACGATTGGGGCCCGCACCTATTTCAATATCGGGATTGCAGCAATCGCCTACTGGGTGATTGTGAGATCACCTGACACCAGCAAGAGCGTCAGGCGTGCGCCGTATTTCATTGCTGCGGGGGCACTCCTGATAAGTCTGCTCTATCTAAGTACCTATGCGATGCCGGCGTTGCCGTTCCGTCTTCCCTACCTCTTCGCGCTTTTGGATATCCAGACCTTTTACGGCGCTTTGACGCCCGAGGCAGAGATTCCCCGCTTCCAGAGGTTGGCGGATGGAGGACTCGCACTTGCATTGATGCTCTGTGCCTATTATCCGCCACAAAAGCTACTGAATCCGTCGCGTGGCCGATTCTACTTACTGGTGCTGTGTCTGATAGGGATTCTCGCCTCCGGTTTTCGCAGTGCGATGTTATCTATTCTCGCGGCAATTTCGCTCGCCGCGTGGTTGTATCGGCGATCGCAAGACATGGTAGTTATGATGGTTCTGGGTGCATGTATGCTCGGGTTATTGGCGTTTGGCCATGGGCGGCTCTATGATCTTCCCTTGGCGGCACAGCGCACGTTGACATTTTTGCCGGGAAAGTGGTCGCCAATTGTCGTGCAAGATGCGGAGTGGAGCACTCAGGGGCGCTTCAAGTGGTGGAAAGATATCATCGAGAACCGCGTGATCAAGAACTGGTGGCTGGGAGACGGATTCGGCGCGTCCTTAACCGAAATGCAATCCATGGATGTGCGGCGTTCCAGTGCGGAAAGCGTGATGGTGTCCGGGTCGTTCCACAATGGGCCACTAACCACTATCCGGTACGCAGGGATCGTTGGCTTGATCCTCTTCTACACGCTCATGATCACATCCGCTGTGGCGGCGGTGCGCTACGTCCGCCTGTGCCGCAACAGTCCGTTATTGCCGGTGGCGATCTACCTCGCGATCCAATTGATCTGGATTCCCTTTCACTTCACGCTGGTGTTCGGCTCTTATAACACCGATTTACCCCAACAGATCTTCCTCGTGGGACTGCTGCGCCTAGTCATCCGGATGACCTCTGAGTCCGTCTCACCGTCAAACGCTCTGATGCCTGCTGCGAAAAACGTGGGTTTGGTTCGTCCCGCTATGCAGCGAGCTCGTTGACATTGCTAAGACTCACTCAAGATTCTGCGCAGTCAAAAGGTGCTGGTGACAACCACCACCTGGAGTAAAATCACTATCGAGGCTCACATAAGATTCTGTCCGGCCTTCGTCGCGGTGGGTGGTCGGAAAAGGGGCGCAACTGCCCCATTCAACTGTCCATCTTTTCGCACAGAACGATGAGGGATGTGCTTAGAAACGGATACTTTCGAGGCAACAAGTTGTATTCGAAGTAGCGGCGAATGCCGAGCCTCTCGAACAGGCGGCTGAATTTTGGAATGCAGACGACATCCGGAATCCAGCGTTCAATTCGCAGGCGGCATCTTCGCTCCAGAAACGTCTTGAAGTGGCCAGGATCCCAGCCTTGGCAGTGACCCGGATTAACCTCCTTGATTTGTTTCGTGACCAGTGCACTGGGATTGGCTAGGTTCGGAACGGCGAAAATCAGCCATCGCTTGCTCTGCGCGGCGAGCCGCTCAACGGCAAGGCGCGGGCTTTCCATGTGTTCCAGCACGTGGAGGCAAGTAACCACGTCGAAGCGCCTGCCGCCAAGCACTGCGTCGAGGTTGTCGATAGTTGCCACGGAACAGGGTGCAAACTTTGAACTCAACTCGACGCACTTGGGATCGATGTCCACGCCGACACAGCCAATCCCGGCCTCGCGCATCATCTGCAGAAACTCGCCTCTCCCGCACCCGAAATCCAGCGCACTGAGCCCGGACAAGGGCTCCCTCAGTCCGCGCAGAAGCTCGAGTGCCTGGATCTTGAACCGCATGTTGTATTCAACCTGCCGCAGTTCCTGGCCTCTCGTGGTATAAGGCAGATGCTCACTGGCTTCTGCCGAGTGCGTCGGCAATGAAGTGTCTATCGAGTTCATTTTCAGTAAGATCGACCGGTTATTACTTGTGACGAAGCGCGTTCAAGAAGTTCCTGACCTCGGTGACTGTGATCGCTCGTAACACAAACAACCCGCCTCCATAAATCGCGGCTCCGAAGGCAATAAGAATAAGCACATGGATCGACTGAAACAACCACAAAAAGACGCCCATGACGATGGCGCAAGTGATCGGTCTCCACAAGAGTCGGAACGGATGCAAAGCCACGATCGAACTGGTCAGCGCAAACAATGCAAAGAGTGACAAGAGGTCGCTAATCACCGTCGCAAGAGCAGATCCAACAATTCCCCACCGAGGAATCATTAGGTAGTTCAAAGCAGCGTTCAACACCAATGCGGCAATCGCCACATTCATCACCGCTTTTTCCCGTCCGCCGGCATACAACAATATCGGACAAACCAAGTTCAGAAACAGGATCGCTAAGGACCAGACGAGGATGGCAAATGCGCCCGCCGATGTCGCATATGCGCCTCCAAAAACAAGTTGCACGATGGGCTTGGCTAAGACGGTGCCCCCCACTCCAATAGGTATCGCTACGAACAATGACAACCGAAACACCTCCTTCGCCAAGCGAGTCATCTTTTCATGCGATTCCGCGTACAACCGCCAGAAAGTAGGGTTTAGGCTGTAGATGACCGTGTAGCGCAACGTGATGATCGGTGCCAGCAAGCGATAAGCGGCATTATACCACCCTACCTCTGCGTCACTTCTCATGAAACTTAACATCACGGTGCCAAAATTAGAATACAACTGAGACAATACCCCTGTGATTGCAAACGGCATGCCTTGGCTGAGAAGCGACTTCGTCCCACTGAAATTCAGGCGAATCCCCATGGGTTTAAACTTGCCGACGAAATAAACAAACATGCACAAGTTACCGGCCGTTGCGCCAACGGCGGCAGCGATCGGCACCCGCAGGACATGCTCGGGTGAGTGGACCATCAGGAATATGGCTACCGCGTTCACCAACTGTTCCACCACCTGTCCGACTGCCATCAACTCCAGCCGTTCGATCGCTATGAATACCCAAATCAGACTCCAGAACCCCAGGGCGAATGGCAGGTAGCAGAGTAAAAGCAGAATCTTGACCTCGGATGGTTTCGGCAAGAGCAACATCACAACTCCCACGGCGAGATAACCCAAGATCGAGCCGAGGAATTTTACGGAAATCACCAGTGAGACCAGGTTCTTAAGCCGCCCTCGATTTTGCGCCAACTCGCGTCCCGCCAAAGTGTCCAATCCCAAAGTCGCGAGCACCCCGAAGTAGCTGGCCACAGTGAGCGCGAAGCTCCACCGCCCAAAATGCTCTGCCTGTAAAACGCGCGCGGCATAAGCAAGCACCAACAACGTGAGTAGCTTGCTGATAATCGACGCCGCCGTAAGCGAGAAAATGTTTCTGATTATGTTACGGGCTGTTGACAAGTGGACTGGAATCCCTAGTTACTCTTGCCGAACCTTCCCCCGGTACACGATAGACAGCCTCGTGAAAAATGTCTCCAGAAGGAAATCCCCAAAAGCCTCGGTGGTCAATTGGTCGGATGCCATCACAAACAGGGGAAACCTGAGGTCACGGGGTTGGTGGGGAACATACTGACACTCGGAGCCTCGGTCCACACGACGTGTCCATCACAAAAGAGGTAGTTGCCAGCAGTTGGATTCGATGGGATGTGGACGCCTTTCGGCGGGTACTGACTGAATGCGCCTTGGAACCAATACGAGCACTTTGCGCCGACATAGGCGTTGCCGGTCTCATTCACGCATTCGCCGACGAGGACAATCCCAGCCAGGTCGGCGAGGTGCGGGCAGTTCGTGCTCGAACCTTGGATGAACCTCCCGTTGGGATCGGAAGTCGCGCCGCAGGCCATCGCGTAGGTGCGCAAGTGTGAATTTGCAACGGTGCCTTCCGTGGCGCAAGTGCTCGGGTTGTTGCGCAGGACTTTGTCGCTGGGACAATGAAATACGAACGGGGTCGCGTACCCCTTGGTGATGAGTTTCATGTCCCAAGTCAGATCGGTCCCAGCAATGGATCCCGAAGGATAGTCACCGGCGGTCGGGAAATGACCTTGATTGTCGCCGACGTACGCCAACATGGCGATGCCGATCTGACGCAGATGACCAGCGCACTTAACTCGATTCGCCTTCTCGCGCGCCCTTGCCAAAGGCGGCAGTAGCAAGGCGGCCAGGATGCCGAGAATGACGAGGATGGCCAGCAGTTCGGCCAGCGTGAAGGCGAGCCGGCACGGTGGTTGATTGGTTTGCATCATGGCGGCCAGAAACTGGCGTGATCATTGTTACACCGCACCAGGAATTGCGTCAACCGCTTTTGCCACCGTTGACTTCTGCCGCCGACTTGGTATCAGTGGGGCAACAAATCGCGGTCGAGGGAGAACGGGTTCACGCATGGATCGAGACAAGATTCTGGAATTGATGAAAGAAATCCTACATCGACAAGGCAAGTCCGCCGATTTTTCTGAAGACGCCCGCCTGCAAGAGGTCGGGTTCCGCAGTCTCGACTTCTCGGAACTGGCACTGCGACTGGAAACGGCCAGCGGCCAGCAACTGGACTTTGACGCCGCGCCGTTGCGAGCCATCGTCACCGTGCGCGATGTGTTGGATTTCATGGAGCGGGCCTACGGTGCCGGCGGTCATTGAATCCAACGCCGTCGTGTCCGGCCCCCGCGCGGCGACGCTGCGCGAACTCAGCCGCGCACTCGGAGAGTCGTTGCGCGCGCCGGTCCCGTTGGCTGTGGTCAGTCCCGATCCGTTTGAGTTGGTTGGAGTCGCCGCGTGGTTCGCAACCGAAGAAGCCGACGGCTTGATTTTACCGGCCGAGCGCTTAACAAAGGAAATCCTGCCGGTCCTGTCCCGATCGGGATACCGGATTCTGGAGTTGGACAGCGCACGCGTCCACCTCGCGGCGGACCGGCCGGTCACGCGCGGACGCGTCGGGCTGCTGACGTCCGGCACGACGGGCGTTCCCAAATTGATCGAGCATTCGTGGCAAAGCCTGTTCACGATGTCGAAAGTGCGTGAGATGTCGCCGCATCGCTGGCTTGTCACCTATGTGCCGGGCACGTACGCGTGGTATCAGATCGTGACGATGGCGCTGTTCGTGCCGGGACAATCCTTGATCGTGCCACGCGGACGAACCCCGGCCGAGTTGATCGATGCGGCACTCGAACACGGCGCGACGGCGGTCTCGGCGACGCCGACGTTTTGGCGGATGGCTTTTCTGCAATTCCCGGAAGCGAGTCTCCGGCGATTGGCTCTGAACCAAATCACGCTCGGGGGCGAACGCGTCGATCAAGCCTTGCTCGACCGGCTCAAAGCCATCTTCCCTGATGCCGCGATCGTTCACATTTACGCGTCCACCGAGGCGGGTGCGTGCATCATTGTGCGCGACGGCCGCGAAGGGTTCCCGGTGAGTTGGCTTTCCGAGCGAGAATTTCAGGTGCGCGACGGCATTTTGTGGCTGCATTCCCCACACGCCGCGCCGACGCAACCGGACTGGATCAATACCGGCGACGCCGTCGAGATCAAAGACGACCGGGTCGTGATCATTGGCCGCGCCGGCTCGGCAATCATCAACGTCGGCGGCCTGAAAGTTTCTGCGAGCGCCTTGGAGCAACACGTCCTCAGACATCCCGGCGTGTTGTGGTGCCGGGTCACCGGCCGGAAAGCGCCGCTGGTCGGCGAACTGGTCGCCTGTGACTTGGTTTTTCGTCCCGGCGCATCGGTCGCCGAGGCCGACTTGGTCAAGTTCTGCGCGCAACAATTTCCCGAGTACATGGTGCCGAGAATCTGGAACGTCCGCGACACGATTCCGTCCACCGATAACCTCAAAGCGGCCCTTTGTTAATTATGGAAGCGACCAACAAAACCATCATCATCAGCGGCGGAACCCGCGGGCTTGGCTTGGCGATGACGACGCACTGTTTGCAGCGCGGCTGCGCGGTGGCGACGTTCGCCCGGCAATCCAGCAAGGAAATCGAAGCCGCCGCCGCCGAACATCGCGGCCGTTTGCATTTCGAACAGCTCGATGCGACAGCGACCGGACCGATTGAAAAGTTCGTGGAACGCGTCATCGCCAAGTTCGGCGCCATTCACGGTCTGGTGAACAACGCTGCGATCGGCCAGGATCACTTGCTGGCGCACATTTCGCCGGCAATGGTGGAGAGCATCCTCGCGGTGAATCTCACCGGCCCGATCTTGCTAACCCGTAGCGTGGTGCGACGAATGTTGCTCAACCCGGCCGAGGCGCGCATCGTGAACATCACTTCCATCTGCGCCATCCGCGGCTATGCCGGGCTGACGGTGTATTCGGCCACAAAAGGCGGCATGGAATCCTTCACCCGCTCACTCGCCCGCGAACTCGGCGGCCGGCGCATCCTCGTCAACGCCATCGCGCCCGGGTTTTTTGCGTCGGCGATGTCGTCGGTTTTGGCGCGGCAACAGTTGGAAACCATCACACGCCGCACGCCGACCGAACGACTTTGCACCGAGCGCGACATCCTGCCGGTTCTCGACGTCCTGTTGTTTGAACCGATCAACATGACGGGTCAAACCATTGCGGTGGACGGAGGCAGCACGATCTAAATGGTCATGCGAATCCCACTGCCGCCGGGTTGGGGCGAGGCGCGGCTCTCCCCGCCGGGCGAACACCGGCCGAAAGACAGCGGCGCGACGCGCGCGTACGATCACCTCGGCTGGCAACTCGCTTGGTTGTCGGCTGGCCACAGCCGATTCGCTTGCGACGTGGAACACGCGGACCGGCCGTGCCGGGAAATAGCGGAGCGATTCGGAATGTCACCGGAGAAATTTCGTCGTTGCTGGGTCGCCACCGAAGTCGTCGCGAAATTGATGAACGCGCCGGTGCTGCAATGGGTGAAGGAATCCGGATTGGTGACCGGAGATTTCCACGGCGCGAAAATCCTGTTGATCGAGAATCCCGGCCGCACGATGGCGTTCGGCATTCTGTCGTGAGCGCGCTCAACTTCAGTGCCATAATCAAGGCTGTAGACGATGCCGGCTCACGGCTGGCCTTGAAACTTTTCCGGGAGCGCAGCGCCTTGCTGGTCTTCATGCATCACGGGTTGTTCGCCGACCAACAGGAGATCGAGCAAAGACTCGCCGACCCGCAGCAAGCCATCACCGTGGCGCTCTTTCGTCGGTTCATCGAGTACTACCGGCAACATGGCTACCAGTTCGTTTCGCCCGATGACCTCATCCGTGGATTGCCGGCGGGCGGACACTACGCGATGATCACGTTCGACGACGGCTACTTCAACAACCGCCGCGCCTTGCCGGTGCTCGATGAGTTCGATGTGCCGGCGGTGTTCTTCATTTCTGCCAATCATGTCCGGGACAGCAAAGCTTATTGGTGGGACGTACTCTACCGGGAGCGCAACCGCCGTCAGGTGTCACTAGACACCATTCACGCCGAAGTCGCCGTGGTCATGGCCAAGACACCCGCCGAGATCGACGATTACTTGGCCGCTGAGTTCGGCGCCGAAAGTCTGAAGCCGGTCAGCGACATCGACCGGCCGTTTACCGCGACTGAGTTGCGGGACTTCGCGAAGGATCGGCATGTTGTCATTGGCAATCACGCGAGCAACCACGCGCTTCTATCGCGCTGTTCGGCCGCGACCATCACGGGGGAAGTCGAAGGCGGCCAGCGCTACCTCCAGGAAATTACCGGCAAAGTGCCAAACGCGATTGCGTATCCCAACGGCGATTATTCGGAGGAGACGATCAAGATTTGCCGGTCGCTCGGCCTGCAACTCGGCATCACCTGCGACCACCAGAAGAATTACTTGCCTATCGAGAACGCGATGACGCTCGGACGATTTTGCCTGTACGGCCGCGAGGATTTTCTCCGGCAATGCGAGTTGTGCCGGTCCGATCTGTTGCTCCATTACCGGTTGCGGCAGTGGAAGCAGCGCTTGGCTTCAAAGAAGTGCTAAGTCCGCCTCCAGGTGCGTCAGATGGAACGGCGCTGTCCGCGGAATGAGGTTGCCGGGGTCGCGTAAATAGAACGGCGTCGATCCCGATTGCGAAAAGCCGCTGTCCTGCAACGCCTGATTCATCCACGGTGTGCTCGCATAACAATTGACGACATCGCAGGCTTGCTGGCGCAGTTCTTCGGTCAGGGCGAAAATCGCGGCGTGCCATGTCTTGTCCGAATCCACCGCCAGACAGCAATCCACAATCTTACCCACGCGCACGCCATGTTTCTCCCAGCCATTCAGCAGCGCCGCGCCGACCGGTTGTCCCTCCCGCCGGACCAACCAGCCGGTCACCGTCTTGCGTGGATAGCGCAGGTAATGATTCAGCAAACTCGCGCGGCGCGACGAGAACACGACATCTAGCTTTCCATTCGCCAACAACGAATCAAGTTCCGGGCCGAACGTTTCCACGCGCTGCAACTCGATCGCCACCGACGGAGCGCGGCCGCGATTGCAGATGCTCCGGCCGAAGTCGCGCAGTTGGACCGCGACGTTTCTCCAGTGCGGATTGCGAGCGGCCAACCGGAAGAAATGGCCGGCATTGAAGACGCGCTGGTAGTGCGGCACGGTCGCGATGATCGAATAACCACTCGACAAAATCACCTCCGCCGCCTCCGCCGAGCAGCCGAGCGTGTATTGCGTCCCGGCGCGGCGAAACACTTTCAACATCAGCAGCGCGCCCATCGGCCGGTGCGACGGCAGCGAATACCAATCAATCATGCTCACGGCGGGAACTTCGAATGTCGGTTGTCCCATTCGTTGAAACGACGTTGTGCAGTATCCCGCATGCGCGACAATCTTGCCGTCCGCGAGTGCGACAAAGCTCCGTGGGCCGTTGTCCGATTCGCGCGGATCAAAGTATTTCCACCGCAAAACTCCCGGGCTGGCGAAATCTTCGACGGGCTGTTGTGGAAAACCCGCGGCGAGAAACTCGCTGAGTTGCGGGAGCAGACCGGGTTCGAGCGGTACCATGATGCCACCACCGTAAGAAAGCCGGTTGCCCGTTGCAATCCTTTCCCGCGTGGCGATTGACTTCCTGTGTGGGATGGTTTCTGATTCGATCATGCCGGGTTCACGATTAACTAGAATGTCGGTGCTGCTTGTGGCCATGCTGTGGGCGCAAGTCGCCATGGCCGAAATTGGTCGCCCACTCATCACCGGCATCCACTCCACGGATTACCGGTACGCCGCTGCGCTCGGCACCCGGCTAATTCGATTATGGGATTTCAAGGACGTGTTGCGTGGTAACCATATCGAACCGCAAACCAACCAATGGGTTGATTGCTCCGCCGAACTCGCGAAGATGCACCGCGCCGGGCTTACCCCCGTCGCCGTTCTCTACACCCGGCAACCGTGGCGTTGCGCCGCTGATGGGTTGCCGGACCTTACGCTGCACAACGGCACCAGCCTGTGGATGGACTACGTCGACGCCGTTACCCAACGCTACCGGGCTCAAGTCCGGTACTGGGAAGTCTGGAACGAGCCGGACACCATCGCGTTCGGTGGTCGCCGCACGCCGGCCGAATACGTCGAGATGGTCCGGCAAGCCGCGCTCGTTATTCGCCGCAACCACGCCGGCACCGTCATCGCCGGCAGTGTCTCCTCGCTCGACAGCGGATACATGGCGGCGTATCTCGCCGCCGGCCTCGCCCAGCATTGCGACATCATCAGCTTCCACTACACCTATACCGGTGACCCCAGTCCTGATCGCCAACGCGATTACATCGATCTCGTCCGCCGTCTCCGATTCACCACTGGCCGGCCCGTCTGGAACACCGAGACTAGCATCCTGCGGTACCTCGACGAAGGCGGCGGCCCGAACCTTCCGGAAGCCGACGCGCTCGACCGCATCCTGCGCGTGAACCGCGCGGCTGGCGTCCAAGCCGTTTTCTATTACTACCTCGGCCCAGCCACCTCGGAGAATCCGGAAAGCCTCATGAACTGGCGCGGCCAACTTCGTCCGTGGGCGCGGGTGTTGCGGAAGTATTGACACTTCGCACTCACCTGTTATCACTGATGGCTGGATGAACCGAAAACTCCGCATTGCCGTCATCGGGGCCGGTCAGATTGGCCGTCATCACATGGACGCCATTCGCCGGTGCCGTCGCGCCGAACTCGTCGCCATCGCTGATTCCAGCCGGCAACGTCTCACCGAAGCCGCCGACCGCTTTCACGTCGCCCGCCAGTTCGACAATTACCGGAAGTTGCTGGCCTGCGGCGACGTGGACGCCGTCAGCATCGCGCTGCCGAACTATCTGCATGCCCCCGTCACGATCGACGCACTGAAGGCCGGCAAGCACGTGCACCTCGACAAGCCGTTCGCGATGAACGCCCGGCAAGCGGCCGTCGTCATCGCGACCGCGAAGAAAGCGCGGCGCGTTCTTATGGTCGGGCAGAACCAGCGGTTCACGCGCGACGCGCAGATGCTCAAGCGGTTCATCGAACGCGGCGCGCTCGGTGAGATTTATCACGCCCGGGCGTGGTGGATTCGCCGCGGCGGCATCCCCCGCATCGGCTCGTGGTTCACACAAAAGAAATTCGCTGGCGGGGGCGCGCTGGTGGACATCGGCGTGCACATGCTCGACCTCGCGTTGCATTTGATGGACAGCTTCGAACCTGTCGCTGTCACCGGCGTCACCCACGCCGCGTTCGGTCCGCGTGGACTCGGCGGCGGCGGGTGGGGGATGAGCGAGATTGACGAGAAAGCGGTATTTGACGTGGAAGATTATGCTGCCGCGTTGATCAAACTCAAAGGCGGTCAGTCGCTCATCCTCGAAGCGTCCTGGGTGGCGCACGTCGGCGACCACGGGTATGGCGTGCATGTGTTCGGCACAGACGGCGGCGGCTCGGTTTTCCCGGCGAAAATCTACCGTCGTCGCCGCGACAATTATGAAGTCATCAGCCCCGAGCACGGGAAGCTGAAGTATCCCGAGGACCGATTGCATCACTTCGTCGATTGCGTGCTCGACGGCACGAAGCCGCTGGTCTCACCGGCTCAATCGCTGGCCGTGCAGAAGATTCTCGACGCGATTTACCGATCCGCGCGCACGGGCCGGGAAGTCAGACTGTAGCGGCGGTCTATTGACCGCCGATGGGCGTTGATCATAGTCCTCGGCTCTGCTAGAGCGCCGTACACCTACCGGTCCTCGCTGGCCAGCTTGGCCGCAATGACGTGTCCGCGCTGGTCGAACACAACCTTCGCGATGATGAACATCCCCTCCCGCACGTCACCCCACGGCATCCGGGAGCGAAACCGAAGGTCCCGGTAGCGCAACACCGTGTGACCGTTTTCGTGGGTTTGTTCGACGAGCGGGGAAACCGCAAACCACCGGAACAGCTTCACCGCATCCGTCGCTTCCGCTCTGGACAGCAACGTCTCGTCGCGAAATTGCGTGAACATCTTCGTGTGTTCACCGTCGCTCCACTCGATCGTGTCACCGGAGTCGCGCACGACGACCCAGCGAAACGGATTGAGCGGCTGCGCATACGCGCGCACAGTGCCGGCGGCGTGGCGGGGCAGGGCCAGCCAATGCAGTATGCCGCACATCAAGATGTAGCCAGTCACGACCGCAAGTCCCGTCCGCGCGACGTGCTCGCGCTGTGTGCGGATCACGGCCCACAATGCCACGCCGAGCAACGCCCACATGTACGGATCGAGGATGAACACCCAGCTCAATTCGTAGCGGCCATCCGTGACCGGCCACAGCAGCATCGTCCCGTAACTCGTGATCCAATCCAGCAGTAAATGCGACGCGAGCCCGGCACACGCCGCCAGCCACAGCAGCCGGTAGTCCGACCGTTTTGAGAACGCCCAGAAGATGGCCGCGACGACCATTGCCCAGAACGGCAGCATCAACGCCGAGTGCGTGAAACTGCGATGCCAGCGCAGATACGTCTCCCCGCCAAACGTCGCCATGAGAATGTCGGTGTCGGGAAACTCCGCGGCGGCGATTGTCGTCCACAGCGCCAATTTCCCGCCGCGCTTTCGGAAACCGCAGTAGCCAACGACCGCGCCGGTCAACGCGTGGGTGACGGTGTCCACTCGATCCTCAACTCACCCGGCCGCAGGTTCGGGTGGCAATCCAGTCGTAGACCAGGAACGTGCACACGAAATAGGGAAACACTCCGTAGAGCGTGTCGCTCGCCGAATGTGAGCCACGGTCCACTGCGAGAAAAACGTGCACGCAGAACGCCAGCGCCATCAACGCCACGACCCCGCCCGGTACGGACGCCGGCATATAGACCCAACCCCAACGCTTGAACCAGTTGCGTTTCATGTTACCTCGGACACATCGTTAAACGGATTTGTTCGGTTTGCCGTACGCGCGCTCGACCTTAGCGATGCGCAGCCGGTAATCCGCGTACCACGTTTTCATACCGGCCTCCTGCGCCACGCGGTGTTCGGCGTTGGCTTTCCAATTCTTGATGGCGTCCTCGCTCGTCCAGTATGACACCGTGATGCCGAGTCCATCCGCTCCGCCGTCCGGTCGTACCCCCGGTCGCCGTCGGTGCGCACCGAGGTGAAGATGACCGCGCAATACGGCGGCTCAGGAGTGTTCGCGAGAGAGGACGCCATCAGTGACCAGCTTATAATAAGCGGCAGGTCAGGGCAAGAGGTGGACGCGGTAGAAGCGGGCGGAGTTCGTCGCGCCGTCGACATCGAGGGCGTTGGTGGTCGTGAGGCCGACGCCCGGCACGGCAATCGTGCCGGTAATGTTCGTGAACCCGTTCACGACGCTGCCGGACACTGCTTCCAACACGTAGCTGCGTCCGCCGGCCGCCGTCCACGGGACACGCACATCATTGCCCTCATTCGTGAAGGTCAACATCACCGGCGCCGGCACGACCACGAACCCGGCGCGCAGGTTGTTGGTGAACACGGCGCTGCCGGACGTGATTATGTAGTCGACGATATTGCTGCGGCTCAAGGCTGAGGCGATGTTGGTGAACAGAAGCGATTGGGTGCTGCTTGTTGGCAACGGTCCGTTGAAGGCGGGCGTGCTGGTGCCGTTGTCGTCGTTGAGTGTGCTGACGGTGGCCGGGCCGGTGTAGTTTGTGCCGCCCCAGCTCAACGACCAGTAGATCGCGCCGGCATTCGCCTCGAACGTCAGCCGCCCGGCGGCGAGGTAGTTCGTCGGAATCAAGTTGGTCATCACGAAATCGGCGGCCATCACCGGGCTGGAATAGTTCGCGAAGTTGGTGCTGACGATCAAGACGCGGTCGCCCGCCGCGTTGCTGCTGACGTTGCTGGTCATATCTATGACGATCACCGGGTTCAGACCCGCGGCATCATACGCAACCAGTCTCGCCAAGCTCACAACGTTCTGGCCGGCGGAGCGCATGCGCAATTGGATCGCTTGGGCGGAAGTGTCATCGTTGACGCCGCCGATGACCTGCTCGATCTGCATGAAGTGGAACGAGCCGCGCGCCGAAGTCGAGAGCACGAGCGAGCCGACCACCCACAAAACAAGTCCCCGCATCTGAGCGCCATTCATTGGTTGAGAAACCGACCCGACTGATAGGATGCATGATACTCACATTTGTTCCCGGCGCAAGGCGGAAAGCGACAAGAAATCGTTTCACAAGCCGGGACGGATTGGCTAAGATGCCGAGGCTTTTCAATGCTTACCACACGAACACTGCTCGAAGGCGAATGGGTCGGAGATGCCCGGCCGTTGATCTTGTTCGTATGACCCCGAAGAACAAGCTGCGGCTTTTGAGACTCGCGTTGCTTGCTCTATCAACGGTTGGATCGCTCCTCCTGCTCGAATTCGCCGTCCGGGTACGGTTTCCATTCTACAACCCGCGCGGGAAAGATCAGATCGTGTTTCATTTCAATAAGGACGGTGTTCCTCTTGGCCCCGAGAACCAAACGATTCGCCAGCGCTCGCCACAGGGGGACTACGACCTACAGGTGTCCTTTAATCGATTCGGTTTCAGGGACACGAAAGAGCTGACCACTTCGACACCTGCGGATTGGTTCGTCGTCGGCGATTCCTTTGGCCTCGGCTGGGGACAGGAGGAGACAAATCGATTCTCAAATCTTTTGGAGGGGAAGGCCCCGTTTCTGGTTTTTAACATTTGTAATCCGACTGACATCGCCGGTTATGGTCAGTTGCTCGATTACGCGAAGCAGTGCGGCGCGACCATCAGCAATCTTGTGATTGGTATTTGCCTGGAAAACGATCTTCGGGATTACTACCGGGTAAATCCGTCGACCGTGCCGCCATCGAAGCTACCGATGAAAGAGGCACTGAGGGACTTCGCCAAGAGTCATAGCGCCGTGTATTTGCTTCTGGCCACTGAACTTCAACAGTCTGAGTCGTTGAGACGGTTTTTTCAGGCGGTCGGTATCGCGCGCAAGAGGGAATCTGTGTACCAAATGCATTTTAACAGTTTCGATGAGCCAGCGATTCATTACTCGGTCGACTTACTGGGCCAATTGACATCTGGACGCACACGCGTTGTTGTCTTGATTATACCTTCGAGGGGTCTTTGGATCGGCAACTATCGGGACGTTGAAGCAAAGGTGCACGACCTCTTTGTGAGCGAGGTGAAAAAGAGGAATATCGAAGTCATTGACATGAGACCCGTGTTTGAGTCAACTGGCGATCCAATGCAATTCCATTTCACGCACGATGGTCACTGGAGCGAAAAGGGTCACAGACTCGCGGCGCAGTATCTTGCGGAGCGTATTCTCTCCGGCACGAACAATGGAACTCCCCTCCAAGATCACGCGACTCTGAGCCGGTGATGCGCGCCTTTCTGAAACGTCTCTGGGAAGGCTGGAAAAGAGTCGCACACAAACTTGGCGTGGCGCAGACCTACGTCATCATCACGTTGTTCTACTGGCTGATCGTGCCGGTGTTCTCCCTGATCCGGTTGCAGAATCCACTGCGGCTGCGCCAGTCGGGCGACCGCAGCTTCTGGATCGATCGCAAACCGGCCGGCAACTCCCTCGACCGGGCGAAGCAGCAGTCCTGAGCCATGCACATCCTCGGCATCTCCTGTTTCTATCACGACGCCGCCGCCGCGCTGGTGCGTGACGGCCAGCTCATCGCCGCCGCCGAGGAAGAACGCTTCTCGCGCCGCAAACACGATTTCGGCTGGCCCGCCGGCGCAATCGCGTACTGTCTCCGCGAGGCCGGCATCACCATCAACGATGTCGACCACGTCGTGTTCTACGAGAAACCGATCCTGAAATTCGAGCGCATTCTGTCCTGTTACGTCTCCACATGGCCGATGTCGTACATCGCATTCGCGAAGGCGCTCCCGCTGTGGTTGAAGGACCGGCTCTGGCTGAAGGACCACATCCAGAAACAACTCGGCACCGATCACGAGATTCTGTTCGCCGAGCATCACATGTCCCATGCCGCGAGCGCGTTTCTGGTCTCGCCCTTCGAGGAAGCCACCGTCTTGACGCTCGACGGCGTCGGCGAATGGACGACGACCGCGATGGGTTGGGGACGCGGCTCGGAAATCCAATTCACGCGCGAGATCCGCTTTCCGCATTCGCTCGGTTTGTTTTACAGCGCGATCACCGCGTACCTCGGCTTCGAGGTCAACGATGCCGAGTGGAAGGTCATGGGCCTCGCGCCGTATGGCAAGCCGACGCAGGTCGAACCATGCCGGCAACTCATTCGCACGCAACCCGACGGCAGTTTCGCGCTGAACATGCGTTACTTTGCTCACCATTACAGCGCGCGACGGATGTTCAACGGCCGCTTCGAGCGGCTCTTCGGGCAACCGGCGCGCCTGCCGGAGTCCGAGATCGGCGAATTTCATCAGGACATTGCCCGGTCGGGCCAGCACGTATTCGAAGAAGTCGCTGTCAACCTCGCCCGCGCCGCGCACGAGTTGCATCCGAGCGACAATCTCTGTCTCGCCGGTGGTTGCGCGCTCAACACGGTCGCGAATTGGAAAATCATGGAGCAGACGCCGTTCAAGCGCCTGTTCGTCCAACCGGCTGCCGGTGACTCCGGCGGCGCAGTCGGCGCGGCATTTTATATTTACAACACCGTGCTCGGCAACCCGCGCGAGTTTACCCTGCGCGATGTCTATTTGGGCCCGGCATTCGACGAAGCGGAGATAGAAACGGCGTTGCGTGCGGCCGGTACGCAAGTGCGCTGGGAAAAATTGCCGCGCGCCGAGTTGCTCCAGCGCACCGCCGCTGTCTTGCGGGACGACAAAGTGATCGGCTGGTTCCAAGGCCGGATGGAGTTCGGCCCACGCGCGCTCGGTTGCCGCAGCATTCTCGCCAATCCAATGAACCCGGAGATGAAGAAGATCGTCAACACCAAGATCAAGTTCCGTGAATTTTTCCGCCCGTTCGCCCCGGCCGTGTTGCGCGAGCGGGCCGACGAATTCTTCGAGATGAACGGTCAGGAGTCGCCGTTCATGTTGCTCGTGCCACCGGTGCGCGCCGACAAACGCGCCGTCATCCCGGCGGTGACGCATGCCGACGGTACCGGACGTGTGCAAACCGTCACACGCGAGACGAACGAAATTTATTACGAATTGATCCGCCAGTTCGGGGCACTCACCGGCGTACCGGTGCTGCTGAACACTTCGTTCAACGTGCGCGGCGAGCCGATCGTGTGCACGCCTGCGGATGCCGTGAACTGTTTCCTCAAGACGGGGCTTGACTACCTCGTTCTGGGCGATACGCTTGTCAGTAAGACATGAGCAAGCTCGGTACCGTCAAGGAACTGTTTGGGTTTCTCCGCCGCGAGAAGAAGTGGTGGCTGATCCCGCTGGTGGCCGTGCTGGTGGTGCTCGCATTCCTGATCATCTTCGCCCAAAGCTCCGCGCTGGCGCCGTTCCTGTATCCATTCTTCTAAGAATTCGTTTCACAAGCCGGCAAGTTTGGTTAAGATGCCCGGACTTTCCATGTTCACTTCACGAACCTTGCTCGAAGGGAAATGGCCGATTCTGATTCTGGCGGCCTTGAGCGTCGCCGGCCTGCTTCCGCGGTGTTCCCTGGCGGCGTTCGTCTCGCTGGCGTTGCTGGTGTTCACGATTTCATTCTTCCGCGACCCCGACGCGGTGGTGCCGGCCGATGAGAAACTCATCGTCGCGCCGGCGACCGGCAAGATCGTGGAGATCAAACCCGTCGGCGACACGACGATGGTGGCGATTTTTCTGTCGGTGTTTGACGTCCATGTACAGCGCGCGCCGGTTGCCGGCAGAATCAAGGGCGTGAAATACGAAGTCGGCAAGTTCTTCGATGTGCGGAATCCCAATGCGTCGACCATGAATGAATACCGGCTCATCGATATGGAGACTGCGGACGGGTATCGGGTGAGTGTGAAGCAAATTGCCGGGTTGATCGCGCGCCGCATCGTCGGTTGGGCCGGGGAGGGCGCGACGGTGGCGAAGGGCGAGCGCATTGGGATGATCCGGTTCGGGTCGCGGGTGGAGACGTTCCTGCCGGCGGGGACGGAAATTGTCACCGAGGTCGGTGATTACGCGAGAGGAGGGGAGACGGTCCTTGCCCGACGAAATTAGAAAACCCGTGGAGAGTGGCGACGACGAGAAGATGCGGATTTATTTCCTGCCGAACTTGATGACGGCCGGTAATCTCGCGTGCGGTTTTTTTGCGCTGACGTGGATTTTCCAGTACAAGCCGGAGGAGGGTTTCGAGAAGATTCACGTTGCGATTCGGTTAATCCTCGCGGCATTTGTGTTTGATTTTCTTGATGGGCGGATGGCGCGGCTGATGAAGCGGCAGTCGCAATTTGGCCGGGAATTCGATTCGCTGGCGGACATCGTGAGCTTCGGGGTGGCGCCGGCATTTCTGGTATACCGGATCGTACTGTTTCAGTTCGAGAGGACCGGCTGGGCGATCGCGGCGGTGTATCTGGTGTGCGGCGGCATCCGGCTGGCGCGGTTCAATGTGCTTAGTTCGCGGCCGACGGCGGCAGCGCATGGGCGGGAGTTTATCGGGTTTCCGATTCCGTCGGCGGCGGCGGTGGTGGTGAGCGTGGCGCTGTTCATGATGTGGCTGGCCGGGCACGACCGGGCGCTCGGACCTTCGCGCTGGATGTTGCCGGGGTTGATGGTGCTGTTGTCGATCCTGATGGTCAGCAATGTCCGGTATCCGACGTTCAAGTACATCGATTGGACGTTACAAAAGCATGTGGCGGCGTTTGCGGCGGTGGTGGTGGCGGCGCTGGGGATTGTGTTGTTCAAGGAAGTGATGCTGGCGGTGGTGTTCGTGGCGTACATGCTGTACGGCTTGGTCCGGCCGTGGGTGAGCAAGCGCTGGCGGCGCGAGATCGAGCCGGACGAAGAAGACGAAGCCGAGTCGGACGAGACGCTACGATGAGGTTTTCGTGGCAAAAACGTACCGAGGACTGACCGGTGGGCGATTTGGATGAACTGTCGCGGGCGTTTGTGGCGGGGATGGTGTGCGGATTTGTGGTCAGCGTGCCGGTCGGGCCGGTGAACTTGACGATCATCAACCGTGCGTTGCGCCGCGGTTTTCTGGCGGCGTTTCTGACCGGGCTTGGGGCAATTGCCGCGGAAGCGATTTTTGCATCATTGATGCTTGCGGGTCATTCATCCATTCTGCGAATGCCGAGCGTGCTTAAGGCGCTGCGCGTGATGTCGGTCGGGGTCATTGTTTTTATCGGCATCCGCGCGCTGCTGTTCCGGGAAGAAGAGGTCGAAGCGAAAGACGCCGCCACGGTCGAGAAGGTGGACACGCGCTGGCATCATCCCCGGTCATTTCTGTTGGGATTTCTGCTAACGATCTCCAACCTGATGCTCGTGTTGCTGTGGGCGACGCTGGCGGCGGCGCTGTTTTTGCACGACTGGGTGCAACCGGGACTGATCAGCCGCACGATGTGTGTGCTCGGCGTTTCCGTGGGGAGCGTGCTGTGGTTTTTCCTGCTGGCGTTCTTTGTGTCTCGCGCGCACCGGCGCGTGAAGCCGCGCACGTTGACGGTATTGGTGCGCTCGTGCGGCGTGGTGTTCCTGGTGTTCGCTGGGCTGCTGGCGTACCGGTTAATCGCTCCCACGAAGGCGCACAGGGGTTCTGACGGGGGTTCGCCAATCGTGCCGGCGACCAAGACGCACGGCGTTGACTTGATTCGGCGTGCTCCGTAAGCTGCCGACATGGTCAAGGCACGGCAGGCGAACGATGTCAGCTGGTTTGATCGCATCCAGCGATTAATCGACGGGCTCCCCGGTGGCGCCCGGACGGGGCTGCAGTTTCTTCTACTGGTGTGGCGGGGCTTCGTTGAGAACCGCTGCCCGGTGCGCGCGGCGGCGTTGTCGTACACGACGCTGCTGGCGCTTGTCCCGTTATTGGCGGTGGTGTTCAGTATCTCAAAGAATTTTCTCCACGATACGAGCGCCGATCTTATCCCGAAATTGATGGACCGAGCGGTGGCAATGGTCGCGCCGGAACTCGGCACAGCTTCGCCCAACGCCCAGCGGGAGACGGTCGAGAAGATCCAATCGTTCATCGACAACATCCATGCCGGCACGCTCGGCACGGTGGGGACCATGTTTCTGGTGTTCGTCGCGGTGCGGTTGTTGATGGCGATCGAGCAGACGTTCAACGATATCTGGGGCATTGCGGTCGGCCGATCAATCTGGCGCAAGATCGTGTACTACTGGACGACGATCACGCTTGGACCGCTGCTGCTAATCATGGCGATGTATCTGACCGGCCGAGCCGAGGTGTTGACGGTGATGGGACGGTTGAGTTTAATACCGGGTTTCGAGAAGGTACTATTACAGCTGGCGCCGTTTCTTGTGTTATGGGCGGCGTTCTCACTGATGTACGCGTTGATGCCTAACACGCATGTCCGTCCGGGAGCGGCAATCGCCGGTGGGGTGTTCGCCGGGACGCTGTGGCAGATCAACAGTTGGCTGAGCACGCTGTACGTGTCGCGCGTGATCACCTACAACAAGATCTACGGCACCATCGGCATCATCCCAGTGTTGCTCGTCGGTCTTTACTTCTCGTGGCTCATCGTCCTGCTCGGTGCACAAGTCGCGTACGCTGCGCAACACGTTCGCACATACCTGCTTCAACGGGCCAGCGAGCGGATCGACCATCGGGGTCGCGAGCTCATCGCCTGCCGGATAGTGCTCATCGCGTGTGAACACTTCCTCGGCGGGACAGAACCGCCGACCTTGGACGATTTAGCCGACAAGATCGGCGCGCCCGCCAAATGGCTAAACCAGCTGGTGTACCGCCTCGCCGAAGGCGGTTTACTGGCACGGGTGGATGGCAGCGAAGGCAGCATCGTGCCGGCGCGCGCGCCGGATTCAATGACAGTGGCCGACGTGTTGGAGGTCATTCGGGTCAGCCCGGCGACTGGCGCGACACCTCGGAACAGTGGCGGCGAGGCGGTTGAGAATTTGCTGGCCGACCTCGATGCCGCTCTACGTTCGTCGCCGGCCAACCTGCGATTCAGTGATCTGGTGAAGAGGTCGAGCCGGTAGTTCAACCGGCTGTCCCGCAAATCTACCCGGCGACTGTTCAACCGTGTGTCCATGTGGAGTGAACAGTGTGTCCAGCCCGCTGAACAGTATCTCACCTGGGTTTGTGCTCATCGGCACCCAGTAAATCAATCTTCGAAATTCCTTACCCCGCGTAACTCCTGCGCCTGCGGCGAGTTACGGCGGCTATAGTCGTGAAAACCTGCAAGCCTTGTCTTATCTGGCATAACGGTCGCTAAGTGAAGTACTGTCTTGGAGAAGCAAGCTGCGTTCATGCTGCGGGCCACGGGTTGCTCGGGCGAAAATCAGTGTCGGTTAGCGTGGATAGGGTACGGATAAGGGGATCTTATGACAGGGCATAGTCGTGTCGTCAAGCAACTGCGCGGGGTCGCGGCGAAGCTTACCAACGACGTGGAACTGCAGAAGGACTTGCTGCAGGAGATGTTTATACACTTGGTGCGTATCGAGGTTGAGCTGCCGGGGCACACAACCAGTTGGTACATCAAGAATTGCGAGTTTCACGCCCGCAATTATCTCAAGCATGGCCGGAGCGTCGATTCACTAAAGCGCTCCCAGAATCTCATCTCGCTTGGGCGAACTTACGAGGACGCCGATGGGCACGTATTCTACGTCGTTGATGCGGTTGATCCGTTTGACGCGTTTGCTGAGGTGACCACCAACGACATCGTCGAACTGGTGGTGCCGCATCTAAATGACACGCAGAGGCGGATTTTGCGCTTGCTGCTGCATGGTTTAGGAGTCCGAGAGATCGCGCGGGAGATGGGCGTATCGCATCCCGCAATAATCAAGCATCGGCGGAAAATTGCGCGGCTGATGAGCACGCTGCTGGGTGAGGCGCGCGCAGATTTAACCGGCGTGCCGGTTGGCTGAAGAACAACCGGTGATGCCCCACCCCGCTAGTCGCCATCGAAATGTCTTGCCGGGACGGCGCCACCGCGATCGTGTCCGAGCACACCGACAACGACGGTTGATTGTTGGGCCGGCAACTGGTCCGAGAAGATTACCATCGAGAACACACCGATTCCGGTTACGCCAGTTTTCGACACGCCGAGGGTCATCAGCGACCGCTGCCATGCCGGCCATTCAATCATGGTCGTTGCAGCTCTGTCGATGGACCGCGAGATCGGCCGCCAATTCGTAAATCTGTCCACCTGACCCGGGCACTTCGCGCGTAGCGGTCAGGTCAAGGTATGGCTCGAAGATCTGGAGCGATTGGCCGGGCGGAACGAACAACAGAACCGTCCGCTTGTTGGCCAAGTCCATCTTGTGCACGAACACGATTCTCCCCGCTTTGGCGCTGACCATGGGTTGGCTAGACGGCGCGCCGATGGCGCGGTCCTCGGCCAGTTGGTAATGATCGAACTCCGGCAGGTAGTACATGAAGTGGCGCATACCCTGCGGAAGCCATGCGACGGCATGGACGATGGCGGTATCAGCCGGCTTGTACTGGAGGCGGATCAGCTCCACCATACGGGACAGTTGCCGGTCATGCTCGCATAGCGCGCGGGCAGTGAGCCCCGTGCCGTAAAAAACGCGATCCCACGCCACCGGCCACGCGAGAAACGCAAACACGTTCACGCCCACCAACATCGCCGTCGCCGCCCAAGGAAATCGCGCCACTACGACTGCCGTCGCGAGAATCAAACCCGGTAAAAAACACATCACGTGTCCCGGCAACACGATGAATGACAGACAGACTGCGATCAAAATCATCGGTATGACCCAAAGCAATACGAAGTTCATTGCCGCATCCCGCTTCCGGTAAATCAGCCCGGCCAGCGGCACAACGCCCAACATCAGCCCATTGCTGCAAAACAAACCGAGAAAAAAGACGTTCCACAGCAGCGCGTCCCAGCCCGTTCCGCCAAACGTGCGCAGCGCGTTGAATACCCCATGCCGTTGAAACGCCTCCCAGTACGCATCCCATCCGCCCGTCATCATCATCATCGGCAGCGCCCACGCCGCGCACACCAGCAGCATCGCGCTCAGACCGATAGCCACCTTCTGAAGCCGAAACTTCGCAAACACAAATACCGCCAACGGCAACAGACCCGGCACCGTTTGCTGGCGGACCCCGGCGATCACGCCGAGCAGGATTCCCAAGCCAACGATATCCGCCCAGGTGCCGCCACGCTGCAGCGCCAGCCAGGCCCACCACACAAACAGGCTCACCAAAAAACTGTCCACGACATACGTCAGCGCCACCGCGCTGTGAAACCAGATCAACGGGCTCGTCATCGTCAACACCGCCGCCACTGCGCCGCAGCGCCGCCCGAACAGATCGGTTCCAAGACGGTACATGATTGCCACCAGTGCGCCGCCGCACAACAGGCTCATGGCGACGAGGCTCGCATGTGGGTCGCCGACCACGGCGTTCACCAGTCGTCCGAACATCACGTAGAGGAAATAACCCGGTGGGTGTGGTTGCGACACGGCCAAGTTGTAGTCCTTGATCGCCTGCGCAAACTCCACACTGTCCCAGTGGTACGCCAACCGGCTGCGCACGGGCACATAAAGCGCCAGGGCTACCGCGAACAGCACCAGCGCCGCTAGCCGGTCACGTTGATTCGGAGACACACTCAAGCAATCAGTCGCCTCGTGGTGGTTGTTGGGACGGACGGGACCGCACTGCCCACACGTAGAACGCTCCCACCAAGATCACTAGTGCCCGGATACCGGTTACAAACGACAGCGATTCAAGCAACCCGCCCACGAGTGCCCCAATCAGGTTTGATCTGAGCGCTCGTGCCCGGTCATTGCAGCGGGCAAAGGATCGGATGAACACCAACCCGGCAGAAAACACCGGCGCCGTCAGAAACGCCGCCGCGACAATCAGCTTTGTTGGTCCGTTCAACGTGTTGAACCAGGCAAGGGGCATCACTGCCAATGCGACAACCGTTACGGCCAGTCCGCAAACGATGAATCCATGTGGCAACCGTGGCCAGCGGGCGGCAACGACGTTGGCCGCCAGAATCATCACCAGCACCGCCGAGATCACGATCGCATTTACTATCCACGTCATCCCGAATAACAACGTGGCACGGCTGACCGCCTGCACTTCCAGCAGCAGAAACGCCGCGCCCAAGGCGAAGAAGTGCCAGTCAAGACCCCGGTTGGTCTCAAACATCTTTCTGCCGGCAAGGGCGACGGGCCCAAGAATTGTCAGTGAGATCACCGGATGTAGTTTCGGGATCTTGGCCTTCTCCAAGTATAGGTAGGGCCAATCATCGGTTGTGGGTCGCGTCACGGCCGGCAACGTAGATCGATGAGACTGAATCAACTCACGAAGTTGGGGATCCTTGACCGTCTCAAGCAACCGTGGCTCAGTGCTGCATAATAACGTAAAATTCTCGCCTCCGCCGCAATGGCGGGAGATTTCTCGCAGTGAGTAAGCTACCGGTTCGTGCCCAAATACTTCAGTAGCCATCACAAACAACCGATCAGCGATCCACCAACGCTCAGGACCGAAGCTCAAAATCAACCATCCATCTTTGGCGAGGAGCCGCCGAGGCTCGCGCAGGCTCTCGAGCGTGTAGAGCCGGATTTGCTGGTTCGTGGCCAGGCCGGGCAGCCACTTGAGTTTTGCTTCGGAAATCATCCGTTGTCTTTAAGCTTCCACAAACAGAACTGGAACGTACCGAATTGGACCCGGCACCGCTTTCCTTCCGGCAACGCGGCCAGCAAATCCGCCGCTCCGGTCTCTCCCTCCCAAATCACCCCGCCGACAAACGGCTCGTGTTGCGCAATCGGCTGCTGCCATTGCGCGTAAGTTGTCCCGGGATTCAGCAACTCTCGTTCGGAATAGTATTGCAGTTGGGGCGGTAGCAAAGCGCGCGGTCTGTCCGGCAGAATATTGCAGAGCACAAGTGTCTGCTCTGGGAAGAAACCCCGCATGGCTTGTCCGAGCGACGGAATCAGATTCGGAGGTTCGATAAATCGATCGCAAACCAGACAATATTGGATGCGGTGCAGATCCCGCACTTTGGTGAAGGCGTGCCGCCCCATCAATACCAGCACCAGAATGGCGAATCCAGTTGCTGCGGCCCGGGCGCATCTGTTGGTGCGGACGAGATTACTGCCGAGTAACGCGTCCAAAGCGACGCCGCCCATCATCGCCAACGGAGCGACGAAATAGAATGCGGCGTAGTCATGAACGATGGAGGCATTCGGAAAGGCTACGACGTACAGAGTGTCCATAAAAAAGATACTCGCCGCCGCCACAACAAGCCAGCGCCATTGCTCTTTGCGAACCCTGTTTCGTGTCATGACCACCGCTCCACCGGTCGCCAACATCCATGCTGGCAGTGAGAAATACTCAGCGAGGATGTTCCGTTCCGATTGGAACCATTGCTGCCAAGTGAACTGAAGCCGGCCCGTCATGCTTCTGCGGCGCGTGATCGCTACCCAACCATCCGCCCAAGCATCGGCCCGCACAAGCCGGGCGTGGGCGAGGAACAGCAGCCCCGCCAACACTGCCAGCGCCACCAACAGCCACGCGAGCTGGCATTCCGAACGGTCACCACTCATCCAGAGCAAGGCGGCCGCCACCATGACCAGCAGATAAACCGGCAATGCCGTCTCCATCCCCAACAAAAAAAACGCGAGCGCCGTCAGCTTCCAGGACATCCTCCCGGTTTCCTGCCATCTGCGAAGCGCCCAGAACGCTGCCAACATCCATAGCAAAGCGCATGCTTCGTGGTTCACCATCCGTCCGAAATACAACTCCATCGGCAAGAGCGCAAACACCGCCACGCCCAGCGTGGCAGCACGGATCCCGACACAGCTACGCAGCAGCAACCAGAGAAACACTGCGCTTGCAACCGAAGACACAATCGGAACCGCTCGCGCCACCCATTCGTGTTCACCAAACAAGAGAAACGCTCCCGTCACCGTCAAGGGCAGTGCCGGCGGATGATGCATGTAGTAGCCGTTGGGTGGTATCGGTAACGGTCCGAAGTAGAAGCCCGTGGAGGCTCCTCGCGTCACCCACAGTCCGGCCCGCAACGCGTTGTGTGCCGACTGCGACCACACGGCGCCGTTGAAGTCGTGATGACCGGTCCATGGGCGGTCAAAGTTGGTGCAAAGGATACAGGTCAGAGTCACTAATGCGACGAAAAATCCAGTCACCCAAAACCTCGGACACTTGGGTGGGTCTAGTTGGTACCCGAAAGCGTTCATTTTCCTTGGCTTGCATGCCAACCGACATTTCCCATATGACTTGCTCCCGTGACCATTGCGGGACGTTGAACTTCGTCGAGCGTAATTCTATTACCGCTGACAGCATCCGCAAGCTCAATTCTTCCATCCCAAGCCCCATCTTCTGACTCGGGCGACATCGTTCCGGCTCCGCAGCGAATTTTAACCGAGCCTCAACACAATCCATCTTCCAGCGCACGCCCATTTCAACACTCATGTGTCATCAGACATACTGCGACACTCGCTCCTTCGGCCTTAACCACAACGCCACAACGTAGAACAATCCGATTAGTATCACCAATGCCCGGATGCCTGTGACGAACGACAGCGATTCGAGCAGTCCGCCCACGAGTGCGCCAATCAGGTTTGAGCCGAGCGCGCGTGCTCTGTCATTGCAGGCGGTAAATGATCGGATAAACACCAGTCCGGCAAAGAACACCGGCGCCGTCAGAAATCCCCCCGCGACGACCACCTTTGTCGCGCCGCTTAGTGTGTTAAACCATGCAAGCGGCATCGCCGCCAACGCCATGACCGTTACGGCTAGCCCGCCGACGATGAATCCATGCGGCAATCGTAGCCAGCGGGCGGCAACGGCGTTGGCCGCCAGAATCATCACCAGCACCGCCGAGATCACGATCGCGTTCACCACCCATGTCATCCCGAATAACAGCGTGGCGCGGCTCACCGCCTGCACCTCCAGAAGCAGAAACGCTGCGCCCAGCGCGAAGAAATGCCAGTCGAGTCCTCCTTTTAACCCAAACGTGCGCCGACCTGCCACCGCGACTGTCCCCAGAATCATGAGCATGGTCACCAGATGAAGTTTGGGGATTCTGGGTTGTTGGAGATATAAATACGGCCAGTCGTCGGTCGTCGGCCGCGTCGTACCGGGCATCTGAACAACGCTGCCTGCGACAACGTCACGCAACCTGGGATCGGCCAGTCCATCCACGTTGAGCGGTTGGTTGGCGCAGATGAGTACGTACTGACTGCTGGCTTTGCCAAGTTCTGCCGGCAAGATTTTTCGATACATCAGCGGGTCGTGGCCAAACACACGCCGCAACAGCACGAACAGCCGGTCGCCAATCCAGGGCCGGATCACGTTGAAGTTGATGAACAACAAACCGTCGTCGGCGAGAAGTCGTTTCGCCTCTCGGATGCTTTCCTCGGTGTAGACGTAGTGATCGAGCCGCAGGTTGTTGTACGAGGAGGCCTGCGTGTGCGCGTCGAGCCACGCGAACCAGATGATGTCGTAGTGGCCGGTGGCGTGCTTGAAATAGGCGCGGGCGTCGTTGACCGTCATGTGTACGCGCGGCGAATCGTAGGGATGCTCGGGGTGATATCGTTTGCCCAGCGCATAGATCTGCGGGTCGATCTCAACGCAATCGACCTCGTCGACGCCCTGACGCAACGCTTCCGCCGCGTTGTTGCCCGTGCCTGCTCCGACGATCAGCACGCGCCGGGCGGCCGTCTTGAACGGGAAAGGCGTGTTGAACCGGCCGCGCTGAACATCCTCCATCTTGAACGTGCCGGGGTGACGCGCGCAGAACGCATCGGAAGAGTCGATCATTTGTTGAAAGTGGGTGCCGTTGACTTCCACCAGGTAACCGCGTTGCACCCGGTTGGTTTCGCTTCCTTCGAAATACGGACTCAGGGTGAGCTTTTGATAGGGCGACCAAACCGTCTGCTGGCCGGGCGGATGCCCCAGCCACACTAACGCTGGCGCAACAGCGATCAGTCCGACGGCGATCCATCCCTGCCGGCCACGCGCCATCAACAGTGGCACGACCAGCGCTGCGACCACCACAAACCAAACGGTCGGCGGTGACGAGCGCCAACTCAACAGGTTGAACAGCCACACGCCAGCCAGGCTGCCAACGATGTTGAACGAATACGCCCGGACTATGTGCGGGTGTTGTTCAAAGGCGCGTCCCAACATCTGTCCCACCGGCACAAAAGTAAATGCGACGAGGTACAACAGCGCCCCGACCAGACCCAGCCCCGCCGCTGCTCGCAATGCCGAGCCGTCCCACATCACGTTCCAGATGGGCGAATCCGCAAACCCACTCAACAGCAGCGTCACGTTTTTCAGATCCAACGCTTGAATCCGCGTGGGATTACTGATGAGAGCCAATAACAACAACAGATTCACCCCGAACCGCGTGACGTCCAGCGGGCGCGCGGCCCGGTAGCAGCCGAGACCCACGCCGAAGAAACAGACCACCAAGACGAGGTTGCCGAGATACGCGAAGATGCGAATCTCAGTGCCGATCCAGCGGATCAGCGCCACTTCCAAGAACAGGATCAGGGCCCCAAGAAGAAATAGCTCGATGTCCTGCCGGGTTTTCATGCGCGGTGATTCAACCAGACCGTGGCGCGCAGAACAAATATATTCTCCTCAGAGCGCCCAATCGGAGCTCATTCTTTGGGCTGGTAGATATAATAAGTGGTATCGAGTGACTTCAAGGGGATGCGGTCGGTTAGCCGGTAGCTGTGCCGCATGATTTCAATCCATTGACTCGGGAAATAGCGCCACAGCAGCGTGGCCTCGAACGGTTCCGTTGTGATAATGGCCCCGAACTCTCCAGCGGCAATTTTACGACGCAGGTCGGCATCGTCAAATCTGCCGTGCAACTGCAGTTCCCCCAACAAGCTGGCATCGAGCATGAGCGGTGTCAGGCCGCGACGCAGATCGAGGTAATTGTCTTCGGTCAGGATCGGTTCTCCAAGCTTAGCCACGCGCGCAAGTAACGTGTCCCAGTCCCGCGCCTCTCCATCGCGAACAGTGCGATGATGAATCGACTCGGCAATCAACGCCGGTATCTGCGCCGTGCGAATCGAAAGCGTGTAAATGCTTGCGGCCATCGCCACGCCCAACCACCCCAATCGCAAGAGCCTGCCCCGCAACCCGGCGGGAGTGTCTTGCCAGCGTTGCAGAAGGATTGCCGTCAAGACGCAACCGATGGCGTAGGGTTCGAGGTAATGGTTCTGCGAAGCACCGTAGTTTGTCGAGCGCAGAAGTGCCAATGCGAGCGCAACGATGAAGTAGCGCTTGAGTAATGAGGCAGGCGCAGGAGTTGCGATGGTCGCGCAAGCCCAAATGCTCGCAAGGAACACAGCGGCGTTCGTCGACAGCGTCCAAGTCATCAAGTACAGAGCTTGTCGCCAAACAGTAAATGGGTGCACAAAACTGGAGACGTTCATCACAAACGTCCCACCGGTCAGGCGCTGCGCCACCGTAACAATAATAGCCAGCGCCGCGCCCCAGCCCGTCGCGACCGCAACTGCCCGCCCCCAGCGCCTTAGCCGGCACTCCTCGGCGAGGATCACCAATAGCGGAGCGATGGCAGTTTGTTTGTGAAGAAAGGCCAGCATCAGCAGCGCTGTGCTGACGGCCAAGTGCTGGGAGCTTGATCCTTGCAAATACAGCCACACTGCCGCCAGGGAAAAAAACAGCGCCATCGCGTCCGGCCGGAATGAGTTTGCCCACTGCGGCGAGATTAGACCACCCAGCCACAGCGCCGCTGCCAGGGTTGCGTACAGCCTCGCGCTGCCGGCGTGTCGCGCAAGCTTGTAGACGCCTACTCCGATCCCCAGCCAGAACGCATAGACGTAATACCGGCCGACCATGTACGTCCCTAGTCGGTCCGCCCGCAACCACCGACTGAGATAGCCCGGCCCGTAGTAAAACAGCGGCATATATCCGCTCAGCACATGCGGCGGCGTGTGGTAGTCGCGATACACCGCTTGCCCTGTCTGGGCGCAGTGCAGCCCGTACAACGTCACTCCCTCGGACGAACTGTTCTCTCCGTCGCGGTCGAGATTCAGCACCAAGCGTCCGTGCAAAATGGCCGCTGAAAGTAATCCAAGGCCGAGCAGTGCGCCAACGGAGGCATTGAACATTGTCTGGAAAACGCGTCCGTTCACGGCCATGGTGCAATTCTTACCAGAACACCGTCTGCAGCGCCAGCGCCACCGCCGCCACGTCCCACAGCCGGTTCTGTCCCAAGCGCCGCAACCATAGCTCCTGCGGGAGCGCGCTCACTTGGTCTCCCTCGCCGGGTAGGGCATCAAATGCGCTGTCGATTCGTCCGGTTCCAACAACCAGATCCGACGGTCATGGAAGTAGCCAATCAACTGCTGATCCTGTACCGCGTCCATTGCGCGCGCCCAGACCACAGTGGCGGCGTCAATATCTGCTGCATTGTAAACCCATTCATCATGTACCGAATGTCTCTGGCCGTACCGCACAATCACCAAGTGCCGGCCGCCAGCGCGCGATAGCTGTTCGAGTAACTGCGCGCGCTGATTTCCCCACCCGTCTGCCGCAGCCGACGCCTTCTCCCAACTCCACGTGCCGTAGTACAGCAACAACACCACCGCACAGGCCACGCCAAGAGTCCTGGTTGTGGTTTGTCCGACGCGTTATCCCTGCCAGCGCCACAGCCGGAGTTGCCGAGTCGATTCCACCACCCACAGCGCCGCGAACCCGTACGCTGGCGCCGCGTAATGGAGGAGCGCCGCGTAATGGAAATGCGCCCATGTCACGGGCAGTTGCGCCACTGAAAACGCCAACCAGATGCCCAGCCCGATCTTCATCCACCGCCGCCGGACCAGCCCGCGCATCCCTAGCAGCAACACCAACACCAACCCGGTCAACGGCGGGGCAACACTCAGTCCAAAGTATCCTCGGGAGTAGGTCGCGATTTTGTCGGATATCACCTCAGCCAGATTGGCGGTAAAAAGAGTGTACTGCTCCATCTCCCAGCCTTCGTAAAACTCCTGCATGACCGGATGGCGATACACATTCGTCCGCTTTGCTGACAGCCCAAGCAACGAATTCCGCACAGGAGCGTACTGCGACCGTTCTTCCTGATACGGCAGCCGCAAAGGATTACCGGTCACGCGCCAATTGTCGCAGGCGAACCAACACATTGTAGCCGCCACCACGCCGGCAGCCGGCATGAGCACCCGCCTCAAGAACTCCAGCCCACTCAGCCGTCGGTCGTGTCGGTGCCACAACCACAAAGTCATCACGCAAAGGGCGCTCAGGACCGCGCCTTCATACGGACGGCTCAGCGCCAGTACTCCCATGCCGGCCCCCAACCACAGCGCATCACATACACGCCAGTGACGGGCGAGCCGGCGCAACGCTCCCAGCACCAGTGCCCCGCCCAACATTGCCACCGCGCCACCCCAGTACGACTGACCCCAGCGAAACACTGTCGGGTGTACCGCCATCAGCAACCCACCGCACAATGCCCACCGGGCCGGCACCCAGCCCTGCAACATCCAGCAAACCGCGGCGACTGCCAGCGCCGTGCTCAACCAGACGCCCACGATGGGGCGGCCCGTCAAGACTTGTCCCAGCCCCAAAAACAGTCCCTGACCGGGCGGATACATGGACATGTAGGTCGGCTGGTGAATGATGTGGAAACTCTCGAAGTGTTGCCACAACGGATGCGTCGGGTTGGTCAGCCGTCCGTGTGCATACGTGTCGCCCGCCAGCAGATAACTGAACTCGTCGTGCACCTCGGGGACCGGCATCCGGATCCACAATCCCGCCGTCGCGCACAACCCGCCAGCGAGCAATCCGACCAAGGCAATGCTCAACCGGGGCCGCCGCACCAATTGTCTCCACCAGTTCATCTGTCCCGCCGCGCCTCGTGGAGGTCGTTGGGTTCGACCGCCAGCGTAATCAGGCCGTCGGACCGCTGAATTCTGTTCGTGTCATCCATAACCAGTATGAAAACTACTCACTCACTCTTTTTCTGTTTCACAAAAAAACTCCCGTCACCAACACCCCACCCGACGCCATTCGGAGTGCGCGGTCGGGGTTCGGTTTGGTTCGCTTCGCTCATGCTTTGCCTCCATACCAGAACGTGTTCGGTAGTTCCATGCTGAAGCTGTCAGCTTGAGCTTGCCGGGCTTGCATACTAATCTGGGCGCGCCTGATAACTGCACTCGCAATAGCGATCCTGTTGGCGATCGTTTGGTTCCAGCCGCAACTGGCTGACCGATGGTTTCGCACCGCCGAGTGTGGGCTCGCCAAGTTGGGGCGGCGGCCGTGGCTCGCAGTTCTCAGCATCGGTCTCGTATCTTTTGCAGCGTGCGTCGTGGTCGCAGCCATCGCCGGTGTGCCGCCGCCGTCGGGTCATGATCCGTACAGTTATCTCTTGGCCGGCGACACCTTCTCGCATGGAAGGTTGACGAATCCGCCGCATCCGTTGTGGGTGCAACTAGAGAGCTTTTACATTCTGCAACAGCCGACCTACGCATCGATGTACCCGCCGGCGCAAGGATTGGTCTTGGCGCTGGGACAAGTTGTGTGTGGCAATCCGATTGCCGGAGTCTGGGTGGCAACCGGTCTTGTGTCGGCGGCGGTGTGTTGGATGTTGCGTGCGTGGACGCGCCCGAGGTGGGCCGTTCTCGGGGCGTTGCTGTTTGCTCTGCATCCAATCTTACTGGTGTGGAGTCGGTGGTACACAGGCGGAGTGATTAACGTGCTGGGCGGCGCGTTGGTACTTGGCGGCATGCGCCGCAGCAACGGCTGGGCGATGGGCGCCGGCATGGCCGTGCTGGCGGTGAGTCGTCCGTGCGAGGGACTTGTTCTCAGCGTGGCGGCGTTGGTTGTCTGGTGGCTGGGTCATTGCAGAAGGCATTGGCGGACGCTGGTGCCGATGGTTGTTATGTTGACCATCGGTGCCTGCTGGCTTGGGTACTACAACTGGCGCGTGACCGGCAATGCACTGCGGCTTCCGTACGTGGAGTATGTAGCGCAATACGGAATTGCGCCACCATTTGTGTGGATGCCGCTGCATTCAGAACCGAGTTACCGGCACGAGGTGATTCGCGAGTTTTTTCACGCGCTGGTGTTGTTCAACTATCAAACGCAGCAAACACTCGCCGGCTTTGTGATCGCTTGCTGGAAAAAACTCGTCATTCTCGCTGACGGACTTTTCCCGGTGCATTTGCTTGGGCTGCCGATGGCGTTGATCACGCTTGCGGTCGTGCCGCTCAGGTGGGCGATGCGCGATCGATGGACGCGACTTCTGGGTGGGGGCGTGATGATATTTGTCGTGGGCCTGCTGCTGGAATCGTGGTTCAACGTGCATTATGCGGCGCCGGCAATCGGTGCGTTGGCGGTACTTGGGGTGGCAGTACTGCGGCGGGTTTGGGTGTGGCGCTGCGGGCGGCGACGCGTAGGCCGGGCGCTCGTGCGTTGGGGTTTGATGGGATACGCGGCAAGCGTGGTGGTCACTGTAATCCTGCTTCGAAAGGATGTGCCGCGTCAGTATGCGGTGGACAGGCAACATTTACTGACCCGATTGCGAGGATCGGGTGAGAAACAACTCGTGATTGTGCGTTATGGCGCATCACACTCGCCGGAAGATGAATGGGTTTACAACGAAGCGGACATCGACGGCGCGTGCGTGGTCTGGGCGCGGGAGATGGATGAGGCGCAAAACCAGAAGTTGCTCGACTACTTTCGCGACCGCCACGTTTGGTTGTTGGAGGCAGACGCGCAGCCGCCCCGGCTGGAGCCGTACCCGGTTGCAGTTCTACGTTGAAGATTCGGCGGTGAGTTCCTAAGCTCTCGCGCAAATGCGAGCGACCCGCTGGTTATTGCCGTCGGTGAGCCACTGGTTGTGGCTGTTGCTGGTCGTGATGCTACTGTCGCAACCATGGCGCACCGCGATGGTCGCCAGCGACGGCGACACTTGCATGCACTGGCGCGTCGGCGAGTGGATGCTGCAGCACCGGCAAATCGTCCGCACCGATGTGTTTTCCCACACGAAGTTCGGCCAGCCGGTCATCTCGAAGGAATGGCTCGCGGAAATCATCTTTGCGTCGGCGGCGCACGTGGCCGGGTTGTTTGCTTTGGCGGTGGTGGTGGCGTTGGTCATTGCGACGACCTTCGCTTTGCTGCACGGGCAACTGCTGCGGGCCGGGAGCGATTTTATCGTCGCGACAGCGGTGGCTGTGCTTGCGATGTGGGCGGCCTGCGGGTACTGGCTGGCCCGTCCCCACGTATTCAGTTTCCTGTTGATGTTGCTGTGGAACACAGCTCTGCGCCGGCGCCGCTACGCGGTTTTGCCGGTGCTGACCGTGCTATGGGTGAATCTGCATGGCGCGTTTCTGGCCGGCTTTCTCGTGCTCGGCGCGTACTGGCTCGGCGCTATGATCGAACGTCGGTGGCCGGAGGTGAAGACGCTCACCGTCATCGCAGCGTTGTGCGCGGTGGCGTCATTGTTGAACCCGAGCGGCCTGAAGCTGCACTTGCACAATCTTGCATTCCTCCGGTCGGACTTCCTGACCGGTTGGCTGGCGGAGTACGGTTCGGCGAATTTTCACTCGGGTGGCTCGCTCGGGTTTCTGGCATGGCTGGCGGTGATCTTCCTGACGCTGACGCTGTGTCGCCCACGCGTGTCGGCCGCAGATGGGTTGCTGTTGATTTCGTGGACGTACTTTGCATTGTACGCTGGGCGCAACATCCCGCTGTTGGTCATTGTGACCGCGCCGATTCTTGCCGTGTCATGGTCGGTGGTGTTGCCGGAAAGGTGGCGATCTTTGTCCGTGCGGTTGCGGCGCATTGACGACATGAGCACGGGCTGGACGGTTGTCTTAGCGGCAGCGACGACATTTATCATCTTCGCACCGCACCCGACAGATATGCCGGCAGATCGCTGGCCGGTAAGAGCGATTGAGTTCATCCGGCAACATCCGCAGGAGTTTACCGGGAATATGTTCAACCAGTACATCTGGGGTGGGTATTTGATGAAGGCGTTGCCGGAGCACAAGACGTACGTCGACGGGCGGACGGATTTTTATGGAGAGGATTTCATCCGCGAATTCGCTGATTTAACGGCGCTACGTCCCAACTGGGTTGAGCCGCTGCAGAAGTATCAAGTGCAATGGACGCTCATGCCCACGAACCACCGGCTCAATCTGGCGCTGGCAGAGTGGGAGGGATGGAGTTGTGTACACTCAGATGAGGTCGCGATGATTTGGTGGAGGAAAGAGTGAACACGCGACGGTGGTGGGGCCGGCCGTCTTTGAGCGTGGTGGTCTGGCTGGTGTTTTTTCTTGCACTGACTTGCAGTAGCCAGCGAATCAAATTGATCAGCGCCGACGGTGATCCCTGCTGGCACTGGCGGCAAGGCAACTGGATGCTGGAACACCGGTCCGTTCTGAGGGCTGATGAGTTTTCGCACACACGATTCGGGGCGCCACTGGTGGAGATGTGGTGGTTGAGTGAGATCGCGTTCGCGCTGGCCGGGAACGCGCTCGGCTGGTTTGGTGCGGTCGCGCTGTCGGCGGCATTGATTGCGACGACACTGTGGTGGTTGCACCGGCAGTTGCTGCGCGAAGGCGGGAACGCTGTGGTCGCGACTGGACTGACGCTCCTCGCCGCAAGCGTGTGCGCGACGCATTGGTTGGCGCGGCCGCATTTGATGACGCATTTGTTGACGGTCGTATTTGCCGGTATGCTTCGTGATGAGCTCTCCACCGGAAAGCTGTTTGCGGCGCTGGTTCCGTTGACGATGTTGTGGGCGAATCTACACGGTGCGTTTGTGACGGCATTTGTTCTGATTGCCATTCACGCTATCGGTAACTGGCGTCTCGCCGGTTTGCTGGCGGCATGTCTACTGGCGTCGTTGCTCAATCCAAATGGCTGGCACTTACACGAGCACGTGACCGGGTACTTGCGCAGCGACGCGCTGGTGAATTTCGTGCAGGAGTACGCCGCGCCCAGCTTCCGCAAGCACATCGGATTGGCCCTCCTGCTCGTGATGCTGGCGTTGACAGTTGCCATCGTCCGCCCGAAGTGGACGGCAACGGAAATGTTGCTCATCTCGGTGTTTGGCTTTCTTGCGCTGCGCAACGCGCGCAACGCGCCGGCGTTTGCGCTGATTGCCGTGCCAATTCTCGCCAAGCCGATCGCGAGTCGTTGGCACCGGACATTTGCCGGCCGGGAAGGTGGTGGTGCGTGGGTGGCGGTGACTGTCGTGGTCGCGTTGGCGGTCGGGCCGAAATGGTTGCCAACGGAAATACCGGCGGACAAATACCCAGTCGACGCTGTCCGGTACGTGCGGCAACATCCGGAGGCGGTGTGTGGCGAGATATTCAACGACGTGACGTGGGGCGGGTACTTGGTTCTCGCACTCCCGCAGCACAAAGTTTTTGTCGATGGCCGCGTGGACTTCTACGGCGAGAAATTGATCAACGAGTTTAACATTGTGGACGAGATCCGCCCTGGCTGGGAAGCCGTGCTCGCGAAGTACAACGTGGGCTGGACCATCTTGCCGCGCGCCCACCGGCTGAACCAGATTCTCGCGCCGTCGTGGCAAGCGGCGTACACCGACGCAGTGGCGACCGTTCTCTGTCGGAGGTCGCCGTGAAACGCGTCTGGCTCCCATCGATCAGCGTGGCGCTGTGGCTGTTGATATTCTTCGGGCTGGTCCTCAGCGATTGGCGGCAAGTCATGATCAGTGCGGACGGGGACCCGTGCTTGCACCGGCGCATCGGCGACTGGATGATCGGGCATCAGACTGTTATCGTTCGCGATCAGTTCTCCCACACGCGCTTCGGGGCGCCGCTGATCTCGAAGGAATGGTTGAGCGAAGTGATCTTCGCGGCGGCCGGGAGCGCGGCCGGCTGGAACGGAATCGTGCTGTTGTCGGCGGCGCTCATCGCGACGACGCTGTGGCTCTTGCACCGGCAACTGCTCGCTGATGGCAGCGAGATGCTTCTGTCGACCGGATTGGTGTTGGTGGCCGCATTGGTGAGTTCGACGCATTGGCTGGCTCGTCCACATCTGACGACGCATCTGCTGACGGTAATCTTTGCGTGGCAGCTCTGGCGGTTTGAGAACGGTAAGATGTCCGGCAATCGACTGCTCTTCACGCTCGCGCCGCTGATGGTACTGTGGACGAACCTGCATGGAGCGTTCCTTACCGGTGTGGTGCTGATCGGTATCTACTTGCTTGGCGCGCTGTGGCCACTGTCGCGCGAACGAGTTCTCACGCTGGCTGGCGTGATGATTGCATGTCTGCTGGCATCGTTGATCAATCCCAACGGATGGATGCTGCACGCGCAGATTATGGAGTTTTTGCGCACGCCGGCACTGGCTGGACTGACAAATGAGTTTCGCTCGCCCAATTTCCACAACACCGGTATGCGTGGTTTCGTTTTGGAGTTGCTCGTGGTTGCCGGTCTCTTGCTCGTGGTGCGGCCGAGGTTGCGTCCGACCGAATTGCTGTCGTTGGGAGTGTGGGGTTTCTTTGCATTGCACTCGGCACGAAATGTGCCGGTGTTTGCATTGGTCGCGACGCCGATCCTTGCGAGACATTGGAGTGCATATCTGCAGACTGCCGGCGCGTCGGTATGGACAAGGCTTTCCGCGAGAATCACGGTCTTGGACAGTTCAGCGGACGGGCGCGGATTGGTCTGGCTCGCTGTTGCGGCGTTGCTGGTGATTTGCGCCAAGCCGCAGATCGTGGGCGGTGCGCCTGTGATCGACACGGAGATTCTCTCAAACCGCTTTCCAGTCGTGGCGGTCAACTGGTTGCGGGGGAATCCAACGGCCGTGACGGGCGAGATGTTCAATGACTACAGCTGGGGTGGCTACTTGATGCTCGAGTTGCCGGAACGCAAGGTGTTCGTCGACGGGCGTAACGACTTTTACGGCCGGGAACTCGTCGAGGAATTCAACACCGTGGACGACGTGAAGTCGGGATGGGACACGGTGTTGGGGAAATACCGGGTGGGCTGGACAATCCTCCCGCCGAAACACGGCTTGAACGCGCTGTTGGCGTTACGGGCGGACTGGAAACAGATTTACGTCGACGAAACTGCGGTCATCTACACGCGCCGCTAACGAATGGCGTCGGGATCGACTTGGTATTTCCTCAATTTGGCGTACAGCGTCGTGCGGCTGATATCGAGCATCTCGGCGGTACGCTTGATGTTGCCGGCGTGCTGACGCAGGGCATTGACCAGGATTTGCCGTTCCGGCTCGCCCAGTTGATCGGCCAGCGCGGCCGTTACCGGCGCCGTGACTGTGGTCGGCGATTGAATGATGCGTTTCGGCAAATCGCAGGTGTCGATGAATGCGGATTTCGCTAGAACGACGGCCTGCAACACGACGTTTTCCAGTTCGCGCACATTGCCAGGCCAGTGATAATTGGTGAGCATGTTCATCGCGCCGTCGGTGAAGCTTCGCATGTCCTTGCTGTTCTGCTGGGCGAACCGCCGCAAAAACTCCGTCGCCAGCAACGGCACATCCACAGCCCGCTCTCGCAACGTCGGCAGGTCGATTTGGACGACGTTTAGCCGGTGATACAAGTCTTCGCGAAAGGTCCCATCAGTGACCAATTGTTCCAGCGGACGATTTGACGCGGCGATGATTCGCACATCCACGGAGATAGACTTTTGTCCACCGACGCGCTCGAAGGTTCGTGTCTGCAACACGCGCAGCAGTTTCGCTTGGGTCGCTCGGTCGATATTGGCGACCTCGTCGAGAAAGAGCGTGCCGCCGTTGGCGCGCTCGAACCGTCCAATATGGCGGTCCGTCGCCCCGGTAAATGCGCCCTTCTCGTGACCGAACAACTCGCTTTCGAGGAGTTCCCGGGCCAACGCCGAGCAATCCAACGTGATGAACGGCTTGCCGTGTCGGGCGCTGGCTTCATGAACAGCACGAGCCACGAGTTCCTTGCCGGTACCGGTTTCTCCGTGAACGAGAATGTTGGCAAAACTGTCCGCGATGGTTTGAATCAACTCGAAGATGTCCCGCATCCGGTCATTCTGGCTGATGATGCCGTAAAATCCCTGCGTCGGCGCGGCGAGCATTCCTCGAGTGCGAGGATCACCGGGCGACGCGGACAAGAGTGTTCCATGTTGCTGCACAGAGCGCCGCACCTTTTCCCGCAAGGAAGTGAGTGCCTCCGGTTCGTTCAGCTTCTCGATGTAGTCATAAGCACCCAGCCGCGTGGCTTGAACTGCCTGTGAGATCGACGTCTTCTCAGTGTGGACAATCACTGCGGTATGGGGGTGCATCTGCCTGAGCTGCTCCAGCAGGGTCATCCCATCTTGGCCGGGCATGTTCACGTCGGCGATCATCAGATCGATGTTATGAACCCCTAGCAAGAGAATGGCATCTTTGGGAGAGTTTGCGGAGAAAACCTCATAAGTGTCTTTGATTAGCAGTTCGGACACTGTCAAAGTCCAGGAAGCATCATGGTCAATGATTAGGATCTTCGCTCTTGTCATGTCCAATCTTCTTCTGAATCTCCATCACCTGCTAACCAATTGACGGCCATGCGTATGCATTGTGTTTGCGATGTGTCCAGAACATGTTAAGCACGTTCCAAGCCATTGGTTGACTCATCTAGCACATAGGGCATTTCGTTGAACAACATGTTCATAGCCACCGACAGCTTTAATGTCAAGGCTTGCCAGCTCAATGCGACATGTCAATCGACTCGGAACTGAACAGTCTTGGACATGTCAAAGACTGTCCAGACTTCAACGGTGGGGTGAGGCCGAGCAGAACTTTCTACATGCCCATCACTTCATAGCCACAATCGACATAGATAACTTGGCCGGTTGTGGCTGTGGACATGTCACTTGCCAGAAAGAGCCCAGTCGAACCGAGTTCCTTGGGCTCAAGATTCCGCTTCATTGGAGTGTGTTCTTCGTAGTGCTTTAGCATCTGCGTGAAACCAGCGATGCCCCGGGCGGCGAGCGTGTTGACGGGGCCAGCACTAATAGCGTTGACTCGAATCTTCCTAGGGCCAAGGTCGTAGGCGAGGTATCGCACGCTGGCTTCGAGGGATGCCTTGGCAACTCCCATCACATTGTAATGCGGCACGACTTTCACTGCGCCGTAGTAGGTCATGGCGATGATCGAGCCGCCATTGCTCATCAACGGCGCGGCGTCCCGGGTAAGGGCGACCAACGAATAGGCACTGACATCCTGCGCGACGCGAAATGCTTCCCGGGAAGTGTCGAGGAAACTTCCTTCGAGCGCTTCCTTCGGGGCATACGCAACCGAGTGCAGTAGGACGTCGAGCTTGCCGAAGTCTTTGCCGACGCTTTCAAACACCCGGGCGATATCTTCGTCTCGGGTCACATCGCACGAATACAGCGGAGTGTCCTTGCCAAATGTGCCGGCGAGTTCCTCGACGTTTTCCTTGAGCCGTTCGCCTTGATAGGTAAACGCCAGGCGCGCGCCCGCCTCGTGCCACGCTTGCGCGATGGCCCACGCGATGGAACGCTTGTTGGCGACGCCGAAGACGATGCCCGTCTTGCCTTGCAGAAGTCCGGATGCTGGTTGCATGGCACGATTCTGTGTGAAACGTTCCGGCCAGTCAAGCCTGCCGGCTCACTTGATCACAAGTTCAATTACAGTCGTCGCGGAACTATCAACTATCAGATATGGATAAGTCTCGTAGTAAAACCTGTGCCGCCACAACGACCGCTTCGGCAATACGCAGACGTGCGTACCCGTCGGATATCGCTCTAATGCCCCGGCAATTTCCCTCGCTAGTGTTGGCTCGACTGCCTGCACGTGTTGTTGCGCGACCGTCATGCCGCCGAACTCCCGGTGTAACTCCACGCATGCCCGCGTGTGCTGGTAAACCATGACCAGTCCCAGCCACACCGTCACCACCGCGAGCACACGCGGGAAAAATCGCGTCTCCGGCCACATCAACGCGACCAGCAGCAATGCCGGCACGAATACGTTCAAGAGCACCCGCTCCAGCGATGTCTGCAACAACGCCGGCACGTCGGGCGTCGAGAACCAGTACACCGCGAAAATGCCGACCACTCCCAGAAGCGACGAAACGGCGAGCCAACTCACTTGTGGCAACGTTCGCCAACGGCAAACTGGAACGAGAACGAGAATCACCCAAAACCACCCATACGCGCCTCCGTCAATCGCCTGGTGCAATAACGCTGCCGCCACATGCGCTGTCTTCTGCGGCATGTCATCGAACTTCAGCGCGAAATCGCTCGGCAGATCTTTCGCCCAGACGAACATTTGCCATGGTAACCCCAAGAAAACCGGCAGCAACAACACCGGCCACGCACGCCATTGTCGGAGTACCACCAACGCTGCGATGCCGGCTCCCACGCCCAGCAACGCGTCCTGTTTTGCCCAGAACGCCATCCCGCCGAAGAGACCGGCCAGCCACAACCACTCGCGTCGTGCCGGCTCGTGCAGCCACGCGACCATTGCGCCGTAGAAAACCAACAGATACACCGCCAGCGGCATATCAGCGTAGGTGAGTTTGACTTGCTCCATCATCACCGGCAAAGCGCACCACCACGTGACCCACGCCCACCGGAGTTTCACCTGCAACTGCCCGAGCAGCCACCACAAGATTGCCGCCCCCGACGCGAAGAACGCCGCGAACACCACGCGCGACGCCACATCGTCGAATTGTCCGAGCCAGAAAAACGCGAACGTCTGCGCGGTCGGGATCAACGGCGGATACTCCGTGTGCGCCGTCGTGAACGGATCAAACATCGTTGCCGGCCACGTCCGCGCGAAGAATGCCATCTTTGCCTTCAGCGCCCACATCATCACCGCGTCGTACCCATAGACTGGCCGCGACCACGACAACACCAGCGCGAGGAGACAAAGCGCTGCCGGCAGCAGTGCCGGCCATTCCCATCGGAATTTGGCGCCACGAAAACCCGGCAACGCAACGACCGCCAGCACCGCCATAGGTGCGATGACCAACCAGCGTGAAAATGAGATGCCAGCCAGATACGCGCCGAAGAAAAGCATCGTGACCAGCCAGCAACCGGCACAGTAGCCAATTGCCAATCGGGCCGGACGCGGCACCGTCGTGATTGCCGGCCAGACCAATCGCAGCAGACCCACGCCGGCGAATGCCAACACCACGACCGCGATCGCGGCGAGCAAAAGATTCACGCTGGCATTGTGCGGTGGACGGACCGGGTTTGGGAAGAAAATTGTCAGCGCCAAGCCGCGTCACACCACGATCAGGGGAATCCGCATCTCCGCCGGGAACAATCCGGCATGATGGCCGATATTCTCCGGTTTGGTCGTCGGTTTGGAAGATTTGTATTTAAGCATCTGCGGCTGCAGGGCGATACCGAGATAGTCGCCGAAACGGTGCCGGGCCAAAGGTGACAACGGCTGGGGGCCGAGCAGTTTCAATGACTCGACCTGGGCCATTGGCAATAACACGAAGTCATCGCCGAACCGCTTCTGAAATAGTTCTTCGAAAGCCGCCTGACACCCGTCACGGACATGAAACAATGGCACACGCGGCTCCCCCGTTGGCGGGGCTTTCAGCAATTCGAGTAATGGATCGCCGTTCAGAATGTTCCGCCGGTTCGGCTCCAGCACATCCGCATGACTGTGGTCCGCGCTGATCACCAACCGCGCCCGGCTGCGGATGCCGGTCGCCAGCCGTTCCAGTTCCGCGTTTACATGCGCCAACGTTCGCGCAGCCGCGGCGCTCGCCACCCCTTAACGATGGCAGTCCGAATCAAACTCCGGCAGATACAGGTGTGTGTAACTTCGCTCCGTGACGCGCCCGACGCGGTCGAGGATCATGTCCACAGCTCCCGCGATCATCTTGTAGCCCAAGCCCGGCGTGTTGCCGCGCGAATAACGTGAGAAAGTCGACTCAGAAAACCAATGCGACATGATCGACAACGAATCCCGCACCGAGTTCTTCATCCACGGATTGAACGGCCAGATTTCGGCTGGCAAGACATCGGTTTTCTCCAAAGGCGTTTCCGCAAACCGCTCCTGAAACGGTAGCGTAATGACTGATAGATTGCGCTCTTCCAGGTAAACCCACCAGCCCGGCACGCCATGCTGACCGGGCCACAGTCCCGTGGTAACAGTGGTCAACGCGCAAGCCGTGGTCGATGGGAAAACGGCCCGCAGTTCCATCATCCGTTGGGAGCGCAGAAAAGCGTCGGGCGGCAACCCATCCAGCAGCGTCCACCCCATCCCATCCACCAGCACAAACACCAGATGCTCCGCCTCACCAATGAAATCGGAGACGACTGCCGATTTTACCGAAGCACCCGGCAGCGTGACTCCCGCTCCCTTAGCTACCGCCACCGTCAAATCAAGAAAGCTGGGGCGGTCGCAAATCGGATGCAGCAACCGACCGGTCTGAAAAGCCTGTTCAACAAGGGCGACATTCATATCACCGGTGTTTTACCACCGAGGCACCAAGAAAAGCTACGCCTGGCGAACGTACGTGTCGTACACACGCAGCAGCTCCGAAACGCTCCAGGCTTGGGCAAAACAGCCGACGGGGCGGTGCGGCGTATCGGCGTCGAAGATTTCGGAGACGCTGTTGAGGCCGGCCTCTTCGAGGTGGGTGATCAAACCTTGGAGCAGGCCAGCGATCTCTTTTTTCTGAGTCTTGCCGGTACCGTTGACTTTGGCGTAGGCGTCGCAATACGGGCCGATGAGCCAAGCCCAAACCGTTCCCTGATGATAGGCGCAGTCGCGTTGCCAGCGGTTGCCGGTATATTTAGGACGATACTTTTCATGGCCGCGGGCGAGTGAGCGCAGGCCGACCGGGGTGAGCAGATGCTTCGTCACGCAATCGAGCACGGATTTCTGCTGTGCGTTGTCGAGCGGTGAGTGGGGGAGGCTGACGGCGAAAATCTGGTTGGGACGTATCGCCGGCTCGCGGAAGTCGCATTGGACGACGTCATAGAGGTAGCCGCCGTTGGCGTTCCAGAAGGTTTTCATAAAACTGCCGGCCACTTGGTCGGCGAGCTTACGTAAGATGACTGCGGACTGGATGTCGTTGGCTAGCCTTTCCTCCATCTCGGCGAGCATGAGCAGCGCGTTGAGCCAAAGGGCGTTGATCTCGACCGGCTTGCCGTGACGCGGTGTGGGGACGTAGCCGTCCACTTTCACGTCCATCCACGTGAGCTGAGTACCGGGCGTGCCGGCAGTGATCAGGCCGTCGGTGTCTGCGTAGATGTCGAAACGCGTGCCGTCCTTGTAGAACCTGATGACATCGGAGATGGCCGGCAACAGTTGTTTCGTGCCGGCGTCGTCGCCGCTGGCTTTCCAGTATTTCCAGCCGGCCACGACGAACCACAGCGCGCCGTCAACGGTGTTGTATTCGGGCGTCTCGCCGGCATCGGGAAACACATTGGGAATCATTCCCTTGTCGCAATACTTGGCGAACGTCAGCAGCACCTCCTTCGCGAGGTCGAACTTGCCGGACGTGAGCGTCAGGCCCGGCAACGCGATCATCGTGTCGCGTCCCCAATCGGTGAACCACGGGAACCCGGCCAGCACGCTCTTGAAATCCTTGCCGCGTTTTGTGATGAACGAGTCGGCGGCGATGAGCAACGCTTGCCGGGTGGGGTCGGATTCAACCTCGAAATGTTGTTTGCGGCGCTGACGTTCCACGGCGAGGAGTTTCTCGGCGTCGGCGCCAGTCTTCTTCTCGGTGGTGACGACGATGTGCACCGCTTGGCCGGCCGGAATCTTGAACGTGAGTTCAAACGGCGTGAACAAATCCTCCTCGAAGTCGAGTCCGCGTTCCTGTTCGATCGGGTAGTGAAACCGGTTGTACCAATCGCTCTTCGTATCGACTCCGTCGGCCTTCGCGTAGAAATACAGTCGCGGTAAGTTCCGGTACGGTTGCACCGAGACGACGGCAGTGCCACGTTCGACGGTGAGGTCGGCAGCGTCGTTGCGGCGTTGGAGCGTGTTGTAGTCGCGAAACGCGAGCAGCGGCCGGACTTTCAGTTCGACCGGGCCCTTGGCGTGGATGACGCGGTAGCTGATGACGACTGTGTTCTCGCCGTGGATCAGGCACACGCTCTTCTCGATCTCACAGGTGTCGCACAAGTACCGGAACGTCGGCCACGGGCGCAGGCGGAACTCGGCTTGGATGTTGAAACCGTGGGGATAAACGGTGCTGGGGTAAAGGTTCGTCGAGAGATGGCATTCCTGGTCGCCGACGCGTGCGCGCTCCTCGACTTTCGAGAGCAGCACATACCGTTCGGCCGGCGGCCGCAACGACGCGACGAGCAGGCCGTTTTGCCGGCGGACGTTCGCGCCGATGATGGTCGAGCACGCAAAACTACCGAGACCGTTCGTCTCGAGCCACTCTTTCGAGAGCGCGTTCTTGAGGTTCTGGCATTCGGTCTGGTCGAATGTCGTGCGCATGCGCGTGTACGAGGCAGTTTAGTCGCCGGGGGTTGCGCCGGAAAGAAAAAACGGGGAAGATGCCCGCATGATCCAGTCCTACCTCGACCAGCACCGTAATCGGTTCGTCCACGAACTCCGGCAACTCGTCCGGTTCCCCAGTGTCTCGGCGCAGTCCGAGCACCGGCGCGACGTCCTCGCGTGCGCCGCGTGGCTGGCCAATCATTTCCGCAAACTCGGCCTGAGCGCCACCGTTCACAAAACTGCCGGCCACCCGATCATCGAAGCCACGCTCCACGCTTCACCCCGCTCTGAGCGGGGTAAACGCGCCCACGCTCCGACGGTTTTGATCTACGGTCACTACGATGTGCAACCACCGGAGCCGTTCGAGTTGTGGAAGACGCCGCCGTTTGAGTTGACGATCCGCGGCAACCAGATGTTTGCGCGCGGCAGCGCCGACGACAAAGGGCCGATGTTCGCGCACGTCAAGGCGGTGGAGGCGTACCTGAAGACCGGCACACCCTTGCCGGTGAATGTCGTGTTCCTCATCGAAGGCGAAGAGGAAGTCGGCAGCGAAGCATTGATGGAGTTTTGCCGGCGCAATGCCCGGCGGTTGCGCGCCGATTACGTGGTCGTTTCGGACACCGGCATGTTCGCCAAGAATTTGCCGTCGCTCACCTATGGCGCGCGCGGGATTTTGTCGTTCGAAGTGCGGCTCGATGGGCCGTCACGCGACATGCACAGCGGATTGTTTGGCGGCAGCTTCGCGAATCCTGTGATGGAACTTTCCAAACTGCTGGCCGGTTGCGTGGACGCCCACGGCCGCATCACGATTCCCGGCTTTTACGACGATGTGCGTCCGCTCGCCGCGCGCGAGCGGCGGATGTGGGCGAAGCTGCCATTCAACGACAAGGAGTATGCGAAATTCCTCGACGTGGCGGCGTTGGCCGGCGAACGCGGGTTCACGACGCTGGAGCGACGCTGGGCGCGACCGACGTTCGAAATCAACGGCATGACCGGCGGCTACCAAGGCCCGGGCGGCAAGACCATCGTGCCGGCGTGGGCCACCGCGAAAATCACCTGCCGACTCGTGCCGGGTCAATCGTTGAAGAAAATCCAGCGACTGGTCGCGCGTCATTTGCGCCGGCAATGCCCGAAGTCGGTGCGCCTGACGATTGCCGACGGTCACGGCGGTCCGCCGTTCCTGGTCTCGACAGATCGCGCGGGAGCGCGCGCCGCGTTGAAGGCGTTGGAGAAAGCGTTTGGCCGAAAGCCGGTCCTGATGCGCGAAGGCGGCTCGATCCCGATCCTCGACACACTGAGCCGGTGTGTCTCCAGGGAAATCCTGTTAGTCGGCCTGATCCTGCCGGACTGCAACGCGCATTCGCCCAACGAGAAGATGGAGGTCGATAATTTCCACCGCGGGATCACCATGAGCGTGGAGTTGCTGCGGCGGCTCGGCGAAGCCGGAACGCTCTGAAATCCCCGCGCCGGCGGCCCGAAGGGCTTCTCATGCGGGCGCTGGAGAAATCAATCCTTGATAGAAATTCGCAAGTGAGCTTTCATAACTACAGGATAATGAACGGACTTACAAAAGTCACCCGTGCACACAGTCGCGCCTAATTCATGTTCGGTGGAAGAATGGTACCAAGCCCCAAACAAAGATGGTCCACCGCAAGGAGGGTGGTCTGGTGGATGTTCACAGGCTGCTTCGCGCTCTTGAGCCTCTTCTTCTTTGTGATGATACTGTACAACCTCAAATTGGTCGGGAGAGTGAATCTTCGCCTCGCCTTCGACGCGATTATCAGTTGTATTGCCGCCTTGGGCTTCTTCAAGATTAGGCAACACCCTGAGTGGATGCTGGATTCCGAAGGAAGAGACCGTCCATGGTTCAGAAGATGAGAGGCAAGCCGAACCATCCGATGAGCCGAACGCGGAGTAGCGCCCGCGTCGGCTATCTCTATCGTTCGGTCGGCGAACGCAAAATCGTTGAAAAGACCGGACTATTTCGCTAGAGTCTTCCCCCACTATGATACGTCCTGTTCTCGTCTTCACATTCTTGTCTATTGCGGCGTTGAGCGTGCCTCGGTTCTCGGTCGCTGCCGACCCCGATCAACGTTATCTGGACGCGTATTTTCTGATCGAATCAGGCGATGACGCGTCGGCGGGGGGCGAGTGGCCGAGAGCGCAGTCGAAATACACTGCCGCGCTCAAGATTTTAGACGAGATCAAAGCCGACAACGATGATTGGCGTCCTAGCCTCCTCGGATTTCGGATCCGGTATTGTCGCGACCACCTTGCCGCCGTCAAATCAATGATCGCAGCCGGCCCGGCTGCCCCAGCCGCGCCGCCGGCAACGGCGCCTGGAGCCGTTGAAGTGCCTGCGCCATCCGGCGAGACCGAGCAGATCCGGCAATTGCAGACAGCGTTGCAGAAGAGTCGGGACGAAGTCCGGAAGCTCGAAGAAATTCGCGACCGTCTCACTTCGCGGCTCGAAGAGAAACTCAAAGAGCCAGCCCCGTCCGACCGCTCGACCGCCCAGCAAACGCTCGAGCAACTGCGCGGCTTGCAAGCCGTGAACGAGGCCGTGACCGCCAAGCTGGAGACCGCCAAGGAGAAAGCAGCGCGCGCCGATCAACTCGAAGCGGAATTGCAGCAGTCGCAGGAAAAGATTCGCAACTTGGAAACCGAACGAACGGGATTGAATACCAAGTTGCAGGACGCGCTCGGCAAGTTGTCCGCCGCGCAAACCTCGCCGCAGGTCGAGGATTTGATGAAGAAGAATGCCGACCTCACCGCGCAATTGGCTTCGGCACAAGCTGAGATCACGAAGATGCGCGACGAACTCACCGCAACCGGCAAGACCGTGCCGGCCGTTGACTCGTCCGAATTGGTGAAGCTGCGCGCCGACAATTCCCGGCTGGAACAGGCGCAAGAGGAGCTGATGGCCCGGCTCAACGAGAACGAGCGCCAGCTTCGCGCCGCGAAAACCTCGACCGAAAAAGACAACGAAATCATCCAGCAGTTGCGTAATGAAAACGCGCTCCTGCGCGAGATTGCCGGCAAGAAGAACGCGGTAACGACGGCCAAGCCCAGAAGAGGCTTCCTTTGGTTCAAACCGCGTGAGACGCGACCCGCTGTGGCTGGCGAACCGGCCATCCCACCTGCTTCGGCCATTTCACAATCTGAAGTCGGCAAGCTCACGGCGGCTGTCAAAGCGCCCACACCGCCCGAGACCACACGCGAGCCGTCACCGCCCCCCCCCACGTCCCCCGAATCGCCGCTCATCCGCGGCCTCCTTGACGAGGCTCGCGCGGCCGTTGCCCAACGCGATCTCGCCACTGCCGCGTCCAAATTCCAGGCGGTGCTCGATCAAGAGCCGAACAACATGACGGCGTTGTCCAATCTCGGGGTGGTCTACTACAAGCTCAACCGGCTCGACGAAGCGGAGGAAGTACTTCGGAAGAGCGTGGCCGCTACGCCGAACGATAGCCAGGCGCGATCCGTTCTCGGAGTGGTTTGTTATCGTAAAGGAAAGACGGATGACGCCTACAGCGAACTGACCCGTGCGGTGGCGCTCAATCCGCGCAACGCCGAGGCGCATAATTACCTCGGCATCGTGATGAGCGAGAAAGGTTGGTCAAGCGCCGCCGAACAAGAGGTGCGGCGCGCGATTGAATTGAACGAACAGTACGCCGATGCCCACTTCAATCTGGCCGTGATTTATTCGCGGCAGAAAACGCCCCGGCTCGAACTCTCACGGCACCACTACCAACGAGCACGCGATCTCGGCGCCGACCGCGATCCGCAGCTCGAAGCAGTGCTCGGTAGCGACGCCGACACAGCAAAGCCATAGTCACTCGGAATTAGTCACCCGGAATTTGCCTTGACTGCTGGATGGGTTCTGGCATTCTACCACTAATTGAGTCGCAGGTAGACATGCGTACAACCTATTGATGTTGGAGGCCTGATAGTTGAATAGTAAGCCACTACTTCCCACGAAGATTTCGCGCCGTGAAATCAACGCTTGGCCGATCAAAACAGCCGGCCTGAGTGCACGGGTTGTCCATTGCCTTACGCACGCGAATGTTCAGACAGTGGGGGAATTGCGCGAGTGGACGGACAAGCGATTGCTCACGTTGAACCATTTCGGTGTGATTTCGCGCGATAACGTCCGGTGGTTCTTCAAATGGACGAAGAAACTGGAAGCCAACGACTGTTCGCTGCCTAGTCTCCCGATGTTCCTGCGGGAGTTTCTAAACCGGCAGGAGGTTCATGTGTTGGAGCAGCGATTCGGGCTGACTGACCCATTGTTCCGTCCACACATGAAGCGCCGCACACTCTCAGAAATCGCCGATGAGATGCGCGGCGGCTTGACGCGCGAGCGAGTCCGGCAGATCGAGGAGACGGGACTGGCTGCGTTGCGCGCGCTGTTGCCGGCGGCGGTGGCGGAGACGCAGGAAATTTACTGGGCCAATCGCATCCAGTCGGCTAGCTGCGTCGTGACGTCCGCCGAGTTGACCGAGTGGGCCGCCGATCCGAAGCTGGGCGGCTATCAACCGTGGGGCTCGTTGTTGCTGCTCAGCGAGACGTATTCACGGATCAGTTTCCGGTACGACTACTTCGCGACTCTCCCGCCCCAAACGCTCAGCCATGTGGAAAAGCAAATCCTTCAGTTGCTTCATACCGAACGCCTGCCGGTCCCATTTGAGAACATTCTGGCGACCGTGTCCGACGATCTCAACTTCCTCAACGGCCAGCGGCCGCGGCTGGTCACGGTTATCCTCGATCATCATCCCCACATCAGCGGCACGGTCGACCGCCGGTATTTCCTGCCGACGCTCGGCGCGCCAGTCATACTGGCCGACATCTTGCGCGGCCGTCCGGAGCCGATCCACTTCCATGAGTTGACGCGGTTGTACAATGAGCGCATGAAGTCGCACAGTCGCAAAGGCGCCGGCTACATTTTGCGCATACTGAACTTGATGGGCGACGCTCAGCGGGTGTCCCGCGCCCTGTACCAACTCAAATCGCGCTAGAGTTTTTCCTCGCCCCGATTGCCGGGCTTGCCTAAGCTGCGCGAGTGCGCATCATCGACAAGTATCTACTGAAGGAATTCGCGTGGCCGCTGCTGTATTGCTTCGACGCGTTTGCAACGCTGTGGATCGTGCTTGACCTGCTCGATAATCTGACCGATTTCATCCAATACCACGCCAAGTTCGGGTCGATTCTTCACTACTATCTCATTGTCCTGCCGGAAGCGTTCGTCCTGATCCTACCGATGTCGCTGCTGTTGGCGGTGCTCTTCTGCCTCTCCAATCTCGGCAAGAACAACGAGCTGATCGCGATGCGCGCCAGCGGAATTGGTGTCGCACGCATGGCTACGCCGCTGCTGATGGTGGGCCTGGTGGCGACGGTCGTGGTGTTTCTCGTGGACGAGGCGTTCGTGCCGCGCGCCAAGGAGAAGGCCGACGCGTTCATGATCGAATTGCGCGGACGCGGTTCGAAGTACGTGCTCGAACGCTTTTTCTTCGCCAACACCACCGAGCGCCGCGACTGGTTTGCCCGGCGGTTCGACACTCGCAGCCGGAAACTTGAGACCGTCGAAGTGCACCAGCGCAGCCCTGACAACAAACCGCAGCTCGACGTGTTTGCGGAGAGCGCCGTTTGGAGCAACAGTCTCTGGCGATTCCGGCAGGCGGAAGTCTACGACTACTCAAAGGGACACGCGACGGTCTGGCACGTGGCGGAGACGAACTTCCCGGCATTTGCCGAATCGCCGAAGCGACTCATCCTCGAAGGTCGCCGGCCAAGTCAGATGACGACGGCCGAATTGCGCCGCCACATCGCGGCGTTGCAAACTTCACGGCGCTTCGGGCATGTGGCAGATTACCAGGTGGAGTATCACCGGCGGTACGCATTCCCCCTGACGTGTTTCATCGTGGTCTGGCTCGGAGTGCCGTTGGGGGTGCGCGTGAGCCGTCGCGGGGGCGCGATGATGGGGGTGGCGACAGCCTTGGGACTGGTGATCGCGTTCTACTTTCTGACCCACATCACGCTGGCATTCGGCAAAGGCGAACGCATCCCACCGGCGGTGGCGGCCTGGCTGACGAACACGGTCTTCGCCGCTGTGGGCACGGTATTATTCTGGCGCAGCCAGTGAGACAATCACGGCGTGGGCCGCCGCGTACTCCTTGCAGTGCGACAGGCTGACGAACAATTCGGTGACGCCCCGGGCCTGCGCCAACTCAACGCCCTTGCCGTGCAGTTGGACGTACGGCTCGCCTGAGTCGCGCTTGCAGATTTCCATGTCGCGCCAGCCGAGCTGTTTTCCGATCCCGGTGCCGAAGGCTTTCGAGATCGCTTCCTTCGCAGCAAACCGCGCAGCCAGGTGTAACTCGGGAAACTTCATGCTCCGGCAATAAGCGATCTCGCCGGGCAGAAAGCACCGGTTGAGAAACCGGTCACCGAATTTGTCGAGCGAATCGCGGATGCGCGCCGTCTCGACGATGTCCACGCCCGTGCCGACAATTTTCATGGGTTCATTAGGGTGAGCATCTCGCGCACGGCTTGGCGGAGGCCGACGAAGACTGCCCGGGAAACGATCGCATGGCCGGTATTCAATGTTTCGAGATGCGGCACGAGGCGGATGCCGGTCGTGTTCTCGTAGTTGAGGCCGTGGCCGGCATTCACGCGGAGACCAAGGCTGTGCGCGAGTTCGGCTGCGGCAACGAGTTTCTTGATCTCGGTTGTGTCCCGCGAATACGCGCCCGTATGCAACTCGATGAACTCAGCACCCGTATCCGCGGCGGCGCGGATTTGTTTCGGGTCGGGATCAATGAACAGACCCACTACGATGCCGACGGCTTGCAGGCGGGTGATGGTGTGGGGCAGCGATGGGCCGGTAACGTTGAGGCCGCCTTCGGTCGTAACCTCGATGCGTTTCTCCGGCACGAGACAGACTTCGTCGGGCTTAAGCTGCTCGGCAATGGCAACGATCGCCGGGACGTCGGCCATCTCGAGATTAAGCCGGGCGGGAATGGTTTGGCGCAGCAGTTGGACGTCGCGATCATGGATGTGGCGGCGGTCTTCGCGGAGGTGGACGGTGATGCCATGCGCACCAGCGGCGATCACTTCCCGGGCCGCGCCGATCACATCAGGCTCGGCGCCGGCGAGATCGTTCTTGTAACGCGCCTGCCGGAGTGTGGCGATGTGGTCGATGTTGACGCCGAGTTTGAGCATAAAAAAAGTCGGGGCGACCCGGTGGGCCGCCCCGACGATGTTAGCTAAGACCCGATTGGCCCTTCAGCGCGTCTTCGACGGCGCGCTGCCAGCGGTACTGTTTCCACTCGGGAAAGAATTTCTGCATCCACTCCCGTGAGGCCTGTTCCCAGCCGATGTCCTTGCCTAGTTTCTCGCTTTCGATCCACTTGTACTTCTTAATTTCCTCTCGCTGGGATCGAACAATTTCAGCAAGCGGGTCTTGTTTACGACTACGTTGCGGCATGTGTTACCCCCCTCCTTGCAGGGTTTAACAACCCGTAGAGCATAGCTCACCGGTTCAAGAAATCAACCTGTGGAGTGGCTTGCAATTCAAGCCTTTCGGCCTTTATTGTGTCCGCTATGACCGCCCAGCAGCGCCATCACGAGAAAGTTCGCCTGCACGCCGAGCAACGGCTGCTGCTCAAAGCCGGCGCAAAACCGTCCGAGATCCTGAATTTGTATAAGAAATTCCTGAAAGTCGAAGAACACCGGCTGCGCATGGCACACCGCGCCGGGGCCGGCGGCCGCGAAGTGGCCCAAGGCCGGTCGCACGTGATGGACGTGATGCTGCGCCACATCTTCACGGCCGCTTCTGAGAATGTCCGGCGCGAGGGTGAAGCTTCGCTCGTCCCGTTGGTGCTCGTGGCCACCGGCGGGTTCGGCCGGGGCGAGCTGAGTCCGTCATCGGATATCGACATCATGTTCCTACACGACACACCGAGCCAGTCGCCGAAAGCGCATCCCTACATCGAGGCCGTCGTGGAGCAAGTGCTCTATATGCTCTGGGACATCGGCTTCAAAGTCGGCCATTCGACGCGCACCATCGGCGAGGCGACCGCGCAGGCGAACAAGGACATGCAATCGAAGACCTCGCTCATCGAGGCGCGACCGCTGGTAGGCGAGACGACGTTGTTCGACCGGTTCCAGCAGGCACTCGTCAAGGAATGCGTCCGCGGCCACGAGGACGAGTACATCGTCGCGCGCATGGACGACCAGCGGACACGGCACGAGAAGTTCGGCGACACCGTTTATCTTCAGGAGCCGAATGTGAAGAGCGGGTGCGGTGGGTTGCGCGATTTCCAGAACCTGATCTGGATGGCGTTCTTCAAGTACGGTGTCCTCACGTTGGCGGACTTGCGCAAGAAAGGGTTCGTCGAGCCGGCCGAGCAGCGGCAACTGGAGCAGGCCTACGACTTCATTTTGCGCGTGCGCAACGAAATGCATTACCTGACCAACCGGCCCTGTGAAGCTATCGGCATCGGGCTGCAGCCGCAGATCGCGACGGAGTTTGGCTACCGGCAACACGACATGCTGCGGCGCACCGAGGCGTTCATGCGCGATTACTTCACGGCTTCGCGCACAATTTTCCTGCTGACCAACACCCTCGCCGAGCGCATGGCAATCAAACCGCCCAAAGTCTCCCGGCTGGCCGCGCTGCTGGGACGGCGGAGCCGCAAGGAAGAGGCGTTCGACGGCTTCGTGCTGCGCGACGGCATGATTGAGGCCGGCACGCCGATTGTCTTTCAGGTCGATCCGCAACGACTGGTGCGCGTCTTTCTACACGCGCAACAGCGCGGCGCGGAGTTGAGTCCCGATCTCAAAACGCTTATCCGGCAGAACCTCAAGCTCGTCACGCGCAGTTTCCAATGCGCGCCGCAAACGCGCGACACATTTCTCGCGATTCTGCAAAGCAAAGGACAGGTTGCCCGCGTTTTGCGCATGATGCACGAGGTCGAGTTGCTCGGAAAGCTCTTGCCGGAGTTCGGGAGGCTGACGTGCCTTGTGCAACACGAGTTTTTCCACCGCTACACCGCCGACGAGCACACACTCCAAGTGGTCGAACACCTGGACCGGGTGCTCGACGCGACCGAGCAGCCTCATTCGTCGTACAAGCGCATCTTCCAGCAACTTGAGCATCCGCAAGTCTTGTATCTGGCGGTCCTGCTGCACGACGTCGGCAAAGCCACCAACGCCAAACATCACGCCGAAGCCAGCAACGAGATGGCTCACAAGGTCGCCGACCGCTTGCGGCTCGGCGTTGACGAGAAGGCGCAGCTTCTGTTTCTCGTGCGCGATCATCTGAAGCTGAGCCTGTTTTCCCAACGGCGCGATATCGACGATCAGGCGACCATCGATGCCGCGGCGCGCGTGGTGAAGAACGAGGTCTGGCTCGACGGGTTGATGTTGCTGACGTTTGCTGATGCAGCCGGTACGAGCATCAAGACATGGTCGGAATGGAAAGAAGCGTTGCTGTGGGAGTTGTACCACCGCACCAAGCACGCGCTGGCCGGCACGGAGCGCGCGAAGAACATTTTGTCGCGCCGCATCGAGCAGCTCTATAAGGAAGTCAGTGTCAAATTCAAGGACCAGTTGCCGCTCGAAGAGATTTATTCGCACTTCGAACTCATGCCGGCCAGTTACTACATCAACACTACCGCCGAGGAGATCGAACGACATCTGCTGCTGATCCACCGGTTTCTCATGCGGCAAATGGAAGTCGAACAGCCCGAGGACGCACTTGTGCCGGTGATCGACTGGCAATCGTTTCCGGCACAGGGGTATTCCCGGGTCTCGATCTGCACGTGGGACCGGCTCGGTCTATTCTCGAAGATTGCCGGCGCGTTTGCCGCCGCGGAACTCAACACGCTCAGCGCGAACATCTACACCCGTGGCGATCACGTTGTGCTCGACACTTTTGGCGTCTGCGACAAACATCTGGCGGCCGTCAGCGACCAGAAACAGATTCAAGCTGCGGAAGCGATGCTGGAGCGGATGTTGACGAACAAGGAGGAGATCGACTTTCGCGCGGTGCTCGAACGCGTCCGCGCCGGCCGGTCAGATGCGCCCCGCATCCGTGAAGTCACGATCCCCACGCTCATCGAGTTCGACAACGACATCAGCAAGAGCCGCACAGTGGTTGAGATTCAGACCGAAGACCGGGTCGGCCTGCTGTACACCATCACCAATACGTTGAGCGATGTCGGCCTCGACATCAGCTTCGCCAAAATTTCCACCGAGAAAGGCGCGGCCATCGACACCTTCTACGTGCAGGACCAGATTGGCAACAAGATCACCGATGAGGACCGGCTCGGTCAGGTCAAAGCCAAGCTTCAATCAGCGCTCGAATTGTTGGGGAGCTAACCTCGGGAGCAATGGATTGAAGCGGAGTCACCTCAAGATCATTGAAGCGGCGGCCGGCGACGTGGATCGCGTGGTGCCACTGTTTCTTGGATATCTCGAATTTTACAAGCAGGCGCCGGATACGAGGCGCGCACGGCAATTCATCGCGGAGCGGTTGGAGGGGGGCGAGTCGAAGGTGTTTCTTGCGACACTGGACGATGAGCCGGTCGGATTTGTGCAACTGTATCCGACGTTCGCATCGCTGGCGATGAAGCGGTCGTGGGTGCTATACGACTTGTTCGTGAAACCGTCGGCGCGAAAACGCGGCGTCGCCAGGGCGCTGATGGAGCGCGCCCGGCAACTGGCGGTCGAGACGGGCGCGGAAGGATTGATCCTGGAAACGGCGACGGACAACCTGGCGGCGCAGCGGTTGTACGAGCAGTTGGGGTGGAAGCGGGATGAGGAGTTTTGCCGGTATTTCTTGAAAGTTTGAACGACCGTGTGTAAAGTCGTGTCCAAGATCGCAAAACCAGAAACAGGAGATGGCATGAAAAGATTAATTGCATTAGCAGTGGTGGCAGTTTGGGTCGTGGGCGCGGCGGCAGTGTTTGCCGGCGAGGGCGGCGGGTGCACGCACGGCGCGGCGAAGACCGACAGTAAGAGCGCGTGCACGGACATGTTCTCGAAGTTGAACATCAGCGCGGAGCAGAAGACGAAGCTTGCGGCGTTGAAGGAACAGTGCGCTGGTACGAAGTGTACAGAGGCGGCCCACACGAAATTCATGAGCGGCGTGAAGGAAATCCTCACAGCCGATGAGTACAAACAGTTCGAAGCGCAGTGCGCCAAGCTGGGCTGCGGCGCCAAGGACCAGGCCAAGGTCGAGAAGAAGAGCTAACACTCGACATTCGAATCAGGGACCCCGGCACGCGAGTGTCGGGGTTTTCTTTTGCGTTGATTTGGGCGCGGGTTTCGTGTGTCGTAGCGACATGAGCGACGAGAAACCTCCGGTCGGCCGCACCAAGCACGGCGACTTGACGCTCGACCAGATTGCGGAGCTTCAGCCCGGTCTCGGCACGCTCATGCGCGACATCAGCGACCGGTATTGGACACTCTATTACGCCGCGAAAGGCGGCAACTGGGAGCTCGCAGCCTACCAACTGCGCGGTCTGCGCAGTCTGTACAAGAAGGGCGCGACGACACGCCCGAAATACAAGGGCATGCTCGAGAACTACGCCGGCAAGATTTTCGATCCGCTCGATCAGCACATCACCGCAAAAGACTTCCCGGCGTTCGAGAAAACGCACATGGCCGGTATCGAGTTGGCGAACAAGATGCACGTCGCCAGCAATCATGGCGAAGTCGTCTGGAAACTCCCGCCGAACCCGCCGCAACACCTCGACCTCGGGCCACAGAAATGAACGTGGCGCCGGCGATCTTTTGTATTGGGCTGAACTACCGGAAACACGCGGAGGAGACCAAGGCAAAGATACCGGAGTTTCCCGTGGTTTTCATGAAGTCACCGGCATCGGCGATCAGTCACGGCGAACCGATCGCGTTGCCGCGACATCTGCGCAGCGATCAAGTGGATTACGAAGGCGAACTTGCTGTCGTTGTCAGCAAGCCGTGCAAAAATGTATCGCGCAAGGACGCACTCAATTATGTGCGTGGCTACACTTGTGCGAACGATGTGAGCGCGCGGGATTGGCAAAGGCAATGGGGCGGCAGCCAGTGGTGCCGGGGAAAATCGTTCGACTCCTTCTGTCCACTCGGGCCGCGTGTGGTTCAAGTTTCTGATCCCGGTAATTTGCGAATTCGAACAATCATCAACGGTGAGGTGCTGCAGGATTCCAACACCAACGACATGATCTTCGATGTGCCGACGCTCATAGAATTTCTCAGCGGCAGCACCACGCTGTTGCCGGGCACGGTGATTCTGACCGGCACGCCACACGGCGTTGGCATGGCGCGCACGCCGCAACGCTGGCTCAAGGCCGGTGACACAGTGACCGTCGAAATCGAGAAGATCGGCGTGCTAACAAACCCGGTGGTCGAAGAATCAGTCTGACGACTTGACCTTCTCCCACTTGCCGGACTTCGCGGAACGTTCGCAGGCGTCGAGGTAGGCCTGGACTTGCGCGCCGCGCAGAATGTCCGGCTCGTCGGGCCGGTGATGCTGGATGGCGTGGATGAACCGCTCGAAGTTGCTCGGCGTCGGCGGGAGTGACTCGCTCGTCCAATGCGCCTTGTCCTTGTCGCCGTGCAGACAGGTGTCGAGTTGATCGTAGCCACGGTCGAGATCAAACATCAGCGCACCGTCCGTGCCGTGGGCTTCGAGGCGCAGATGATTCTTGTGGCCGGTCGCCCACCGCGTCGTGTGCACGATGCCGACCGCGCCGGTGGTGAATTCCAGCTCGATGATCGCCGTGTCGTTTGCGTCGAGCTTCTGGCCGTGCCATTCGGCGACCGGCTTTCCGTGCGGGTCGATTTTCTCAAACGTGCGCAAGTCGCAACGGATGCGGGCGACTTCGCCGGCGACGGCGGTGGTTAGGTCGAGAATGTGGCAGCCGATGTCGCCGAGCACGCCGCCGGAGCCGGCCGATGTTTGCAGCCGCCACAACAACCCTTCATTCGACCAATTGCCCCACACGTCGCTGCTAAGCCACGATTGCAAATAGAAACTGTGCACGTGCCGTAACGCGCCGAGCTTGCCGGTGGCGACCAGTTCGATCGCCTTCTGAAACGCCGCGGACTTCCGGTAGCTGAAATTGATCATGTGAATCACGCCATGCCTGCCGGCCTTCTTTGCCTCGGCGGCAACTTGGCGCGCTTCGGTGAGTGTGACGGTCAAAGGCTTTTCGCAGAGCAGATGTTTGCCGGCGCGCAGTGTGGCGATGGCCGGCTCGGCGTGGAACCGGTCGGGCGTGACGACGCTCACGGCATCGCACTGGCCGAGCAGTTCCTCCACATTCTTGGCGACGTGTTTGAACCCGTGCTTCTGGGCAAACGCTTCCGCGCGACCGGGGGCGATGTCGAGGCAACTTGTAAGTTCGACCCCGGCCATCTTGCCGAAGTCGTCCGCGTGGAAATTCGCCATGCCGCCGGTGCCCACGATGCCGAGCTTGATTTTTTTGTGCATCAACGATAGCCGGCTTGGCCGTGCTTGTGCATCTTCGGGCCGCGCTCAGTGATTTTCTCGGGGGCTTTCTCGACGGGCACATTCGGGCAGGTGTCGACCCAGCGCGATCCTTCCGGGCGCGCCCAGTGGACGGCGTTGCGGATGACGCGCTGGACCATCGGGTGATGGTAGGTCGGATAGACTTCGTGGCCGGGACGGAAATAGAAAATCTTGCCGTTGCCGCGTTTGAACGTGCAGCCGCTCCGAAAAACTTCGCCACCTTGAAACCACGAGAGGAGCACGACTTCGTCGGGATTCGGGATCGCGAACGGCTCGCCGTACATTTCTTCCTGTTCGATCTCGAAAAACCGGTCAATGCCTTGGGTGATGGGATGACCGGGATTGCAGACCCAGAGGCGTTCGGTCTCGCCGGCTTCGCGCCACGTCAGGCTGCACGTCGTGCCCAGGAGGCGTTTGAAAATCTTTGCGTAGTGCGCGGAATGCAACACGATCAGGCCCATGCCCTGCAACACTCGTTCGTGAACGCGCTCGACGATCGCGTCCTGCACCTGGCTGTGCGCCATGTGGCCCCACCACGTCAGCACGTCGGTCGTATCGAGCACATCTTTGGTCAGCCCGTGCTCCGGCTGGTCGAGCGTGGCGGTGCGAACCACCAAATCTGAATCCTGCCGCAGCGCATCGGCAATGCAGCCGTGCATGCCGGTCGGGTAGAGTTCACCGACCAGCTTATTCTTCTTTTCGTGAACGTTTTCGCCCCAGACGGTAACGCGGATGTTCATAGCCGCATCCTATAGCGAACACGGGCTGGACTTTGCAATCTCGTTCTGGTCTGTTCTCCACGGTGAAACGCAGCGCGACATAATTCTGGTTGCATTTGCGGAGCGCCATTTGGTAGCGTGCAAATCACCAGCCCACAATTCGTTCCGGAGATGATGGAGGATTCAAGGATGAGAGAGGCGAGAGGGTGTTCCTGGATATTTTTGGTTTTGGGTATCGTGCTGCCGCTGGCCGCCAGCGTGCGCGCCGCGTCACCCAACGCCAAACTCAACAAGATTATCATTTATCCCGCCGCCGAGGATTCCATCGCGCAGCTTAAGCAACGGGGAATCCAGAAGGTTGATGACTACGGCTCGTACTGGATCGCCGAGGCCACCGACGAGCAGGTCACCGCCCTCCAGAAAACGCATGGCGACCGAGTGGCGAAGGCAAATTACCTGAATCGGATCGAGCTGTTAGCCACGGCACTCGACACGACCGCGGGCGAACCGTCGGTTCCCAACCACCTGCAGCAAGCGGAAACAACCGGGAAACGGTTGCGATTGATCCAGTTCAAAGGCCCGGTACAGCCGCAGTGGCTCGATAAAGTAAAAGCAGCGGGCGATGTGAGAGTGGTCAGCTACATTCCCAACAACTCATACGTCGTCTGGGTGGACGCAAGCGCCGAGCAGAAGCTTCGTGAGCTTAAGGGCCCTCAAGGGTCGATCCAATGGATTGGGGCTTATCACCCGTATTACAAAATCCCGCAAGACCTGCGAGTCCATTCAGGGAATGAACTGATCAGGGTGCGAGTGGCTGTGGTGGATGATGCGCGTGATTCGTTTACGACAAGTAGGATTCAAGCACTGGGGTCTGTGAACACCTCATTGGCGCGCGATGGACAAGAGATCTTTGAGATGGATGTGTCGCCGGCGGCGATTTCGCCGATTGCGCACCTGCCCGGCGTGCTCTGGATCGAAAGAGTCTATTCGAAGAAGCTATTGGACGAAGTGCAAGACCTCGTTCTTGCCAGCCAGACCAACAGTCTCCCTTTTCATGGACCGTCAACTACCCTCGGCATTACAAACTATCTGGACTTTTTGGTGAACGTGGTTGGCGGCGGCTTATCATCGTTCCTGAACCCCTTCACCTACCCAACTGTGGAAATCGCCGACACGGGATTGGATAACGGCACGACCCGACCTTTCCATCCGGCGTTTTACTTTATAGGTGATACGAACAGCTTCGCTCGCATCGTTTACATAACGCCTCCTTGGCTTGGGGGTGATCCGCTCGTGCAACTCGGATGCACCACCCGGATCGTGCCCGGTGAAACGGGGGCATTTAGGACTTTGGAAGCCGCCGATATCCACGGTCACGGTACTCGGGTGGCCTCCGTCGTAGCTGGGTACGATACCGGTACAAATACCATTGACCGGCCGACTCTTGAGTTGGAGACCGTCAGTACAAACAGGATGCAGGCCATTCCTGGAACTGACGACCAAGGGAACAGTTTAGCCTGTCCGATGTCAGGCACCACCAACCTCATGATTATGTTTGACGCTGGGGTGACGAATGTTTGTGGTGGGGATCGTGTCTACACAAATATCACGGTTTCACTGACGACTAATAGCTGCCCAACGGCTGTCATGACGAATATTCTCTTCACCCAGGTTGTGATCCGCAGCAACAGCGAAATTAGAGTTGATGCGAACGGGTTTCAATACGGGATGGGGGTCTCACCGTTCGGCCGGATTGGCGTCACCCGTGTCTGGGGAACAATGGAACCATCCGTCTTTTCGCTTTCTGTACAGAACAACGTTTGTGTCCCCGAGTTCATTGGGGATAGCGTTCTCTGCATCAACGACATTCGGTCCTTGATGGCGATTGGGTATACCCGCACCGCCCGCATCCAGAACAATAGCTGGGCGGACGACATCGCCGTCAATGGATCCAACGGAGGATTATACACATCGGACTCGCAGACATTTGACATAGGCGTTCGTGATGCAGTTATCTTGTCAACCAACAGCCTGAATCAAGAGTATATTGTAGTCTTCGGCTGTAATAGGTTGCTGACGGATGCCGGCTCGCGAGACGAAAACGGCGGATTCGCCGAATCGCGCATCACGGCTCCGGCAACGGCCAAGAACGTCATTTCTGTCGGCTCGGGTGTGAATCCGAGGCTTGATGGATGTTATGGGCAATTCGACTCGCTCGATATGTGGCTTCAGTCTGCGGCAGGCCCGGCCATTGATGGCCGGTTCAAACCCGAGATTGTCGCGCCGGGCAGCTCTGTATACGTCGCAGACAATCAATTGCAGCCTTCGCGGGACCATCGTGCCAGCGGGTTAACTTCCACAAACTGCAGTACTGATAACCTCATCCCTCTCTCGCCCGACATCATAACCAGTATTGATCCCTCCTGCACGAGCACGGCAACGCTTTATACCAGTCTCTATACGTGCGCGAACGGGAGCAGCTTTGCAGCGCCGGCCGTTTCGGGTGGAATTCAGCTTCTCTGGTGGTATTTCGAAAACCGGCTGTTTAGTGAGCTGGGCACGCGGCTGCTGCAACCCAGCCCCGCCATGGCCAAGGCGTATCTGTGCAATTCGGCCCGCTATTTGCCGGTGACCAACCCTCAGACGGGAGCATTGGACACGCTGCCTTCCATTCTCCAAGGTATGGGAGAAATGGATCTGCTGCGCATGTTCGACGGGGTGACGCGTGTGATTCGCGATGAATCCACTCCGCGTGCGATTGACGCGCCCCTGACCAGCACCAATTCCCAGCCACAGCAGACCTACTTCAGCCAGGTAGGGCAGAGCTATGAGGTCATCGGACAGGTCGCCAGCAACGGATTGCCGTTCCGCGTGACGGTGGCGTGGGTGGACGCGCCCGGCAATCCTGCCGCGCTCAAGCAACTGGTGAACGATCTCGACTTGCAGGTGACAATCGGCGGTCAAACGTACAAAGGAAACGTGTTTTCAGCGGACCATTCGGTTGTTGGCGGCGCCGTTGACAGTGTCAATAATATGGAGAGCGTGTTCCTCCCCGCGGGCGGTGCGGTGACAAGCGGCGCACCCTACACGGTGGTCGTCCAGTCCGTAAACATCCCCGGCGATGGGGTGCCAAACGTCGGCGGCGGTTTGGATCAGGATTTTGCGCTGGTCGTGTACAACAGCCAAAATCCTTCGGACGTGCCGAATTCGGCGACCAACGACTCCTGTCAGACGGCCATCAGCATCACGAGTATCCCCTACGTGTTCAGGAACAATCTAAACAGGACGACGTACCATAACGTACATCCGAGCCCTACGGTTGCCCGGGGTGGCGCGGATGAATTCTTCAAGCTTGATTCGCCGACCGCAGGCGCGACGATTTCGGTGGATACGTTCGGCAGCAGCTTCGACACAGTCTTGTCAGTGTGGCAGGTTCAAACTGTCCCACAAACCTTGTTTACGAGGGGCGAATGCGGTGCGCTGATCGAACTGGTGGCGAACAATAATGCCGGCGGCGATCTACAATCCCAGGTCACCTTCACGACCGATGGCTCCAACACGTATTTCATCGTCGTGGAGCCGCGGAATGGTGGTTCGGGGGGCACGATGGTTTTGAATGTTCAAGCCAGCGCCTTCGTGACGCTCAACCCGACCAACTTGGTTTTCGGTTTACAATCTGTCGGGACTACAAGTGTGGTTCAAACTATCACCTTCCAAAACAACACCCCTGTTCCAGTGGAAATTCCGGATGTGACCGTCGGCGGCGCAAATCCGTCGGACTTCATCGTTTCTGGGGGATGCCCGGGCAGCACGGTTCCATCGGGCAGCAATTGTATAATTACCGTCGCGTTTTCTCCGACCGCGACTGGTGTTCGGACGGGAACACTGATTGTGAATGACGATTCAATAGGCGGCCCGCACACAGCATCGTTGAGTGGCACTGGATTGTCTGCGGTGCCCGCAGTTTGCAGTAGCGCGGGTTCGCTCTCGTTCGGCTCGGTGGCAGTCGGTTTCACCAGCGCGGCCAAGAGTCTGACGATTACCAGCTGCGGCTCGGCGCCACTGGTCATCAGCAACTTCGTGACAATCACCGGGGCCAATGCGAGTGACTTCGCCATCACTAACGACCTGTGCTCGGGCGGCTCCATCACGCCGGGGGGCAGTTGTACGGTCAGTGTCACCTTCACCCCGTCGGCCAACGGATCGAAGACGGCCAGTCTGACGTTTAGCGACAACACCGTGGGCAGTCCGCACAATGTGGCGTTGTCAGGAACGGGAGTGTCATCCGCGCCTCAGGTTTGCCTGAGCACGGCCAGCATTGATCTTGGTACCGTTTCGGTGGGTGACGCCAGTCCGAGCCAGACCGTCACCGTGACTAATTGCGGGACGGCGGCACTGACGATCTCAGCGGTGGGCCTGACTGGGAGCGGCGCCAGCCAGTTCAGCATCGTGTCCACGGCCTGCAGCAACGCCGTGCTGGGAATCGGTGAGACGTGCACGGTGGACGTCCGCTTCGCGCCGTCTCAGATTGGCACGGCATCGGCCGCGATCAGCATTACCGACGACGCGTCCGGCAGCCCGCATCAGGTGGCGTTGAGCGGCCTGGGCGTCGGCAAGCAGCCGGATGCTCAGATTTCCCGCAAACGGAAGTCTTCGACGTTCATCGGCGCCAATGTCTTTAACACGACGGGAGAGTTTCAGTCGATTGCTGTCAAGGCGCGTCGCCGCAGCCGGCAAGTCTTCTACATCCGCGTACAGAACACCGGCAACCGTCCTGACTCGTTCGCGGTCAGCGGCACTGGCGACATTTTATGCCCGGGCATTGACACTACAAATGGCGTCACAGTCGCTTACTTCTTGGGTGCGGATCACCGTGACGACACGGACATCACTGCGGCAGTTAAGGCTGGCACGTTCCGTACCGGTACGCTCGCCCCCGGTGCGGTTACCGGTGATGCAACGCTGATCCGCGTCGAGATGAAGGTCGACCGGTACGCTTGGCCATGTTTCTATCCGGCCACGATGACGTTCACCTCCGTCGCTGACGCCACCAAGAGTGATGCTGTCCAAGCTGTGTCGACCGTGAACGTGAAATGAAAAGGGTCAAGAGAACATCAGATCAAACGACTGATGGCGATTGCAGCCGCAGCGGGGTGGCGGCGCAGACAAACGCAAGTTGTGGATGCCTGGACATCGCGCTGTGTGTGAACTACACCGGCAGCTTGGGCGACGGAATCGACGGCGTCAAGGTGGGCCTGATCGACATCATCACCACCGCCGATCCGGCCAAGATCGATGCGGTGAAGGCCCCGATGAGCCGTGACGAATAGGAGAATGCGATGAGGACATACAGAAACCTGATTGCCTTGGTCGGGGCAGTGCTGTTGCTGACCAGCACCACGGCGACAGCACAGACAGCATGTCTGCCGACGACACAGCCGGCCCGGCATTCGGTCGACATCACGCGGAACTCACTGTACTGGTTCACGCACGGGTACTCGAACGATCTGACCTGCGTCAACCTGCAACGTGCGATCATCGCCAACGGCGGGACAATGAGCATCGGTTTTCTGTGTCTGCCCACGGCCAACCGCAATAGCGACAATGTCCTGGACGCAGCCGACACGTTCGTCGAAGCGCTGGGGTTCTACTACCGAGGGAAGGGCGTGACCGGGGAGCCGGGGGGGCATCAGGGTGATCACTCGCCCGGATCCAGATTGTGCCGCGCCCGTAAAAAACTCGCCGTGGAGTTGATTGCCGCAATTGCGAACAATGTCCTGCTGGGCACTGGTCCGGAGTATGCAAGCTATAGTAGCAACGGAGTGACAGTCAGCTTCCCGCCGGATTTGATTGACCTGGCCGGGATCGTGGCGGCCGGGCAGGATCCCGTCGCCGCGAAAGATATGACGTCGGTGCTGAAGAAATTCAACAATAGCGGCGTCACCAATGATTTTCCGTCAGAACTCGTCGAATGCTCGCCCAACGACAAGAGGACACTGAAGAGCATCTCGCGTGATCCGACCACGCAGTTCACTTGTCCGGGCCTCAACGACAACTGTGCGGCGGCGCAGGAAGTCTTTTTCCAAGCCAAGAATCCTCCCTACAGTAAAGCGAAGTTCACGGCGTCCGCAAACTTGGAGAACTATCCCATCGGGCTGGCTTTCTGGAAGGTCAGTCTGCCGACGGCGTCCGCGAACCGAACCTTCCGGGTGAGCACGGATGGAAGCAACTTTGATACGATTCTCAACGTCTTGACCGGCCCGTGTGCGCTGGTCATCTCGAACGGGACGACCGTCGTTGACGCCAGTGGACTCACGGTGGTGGCGACCGCGACCGGGTCCAACAGCGTGACGCAGATCAGCTTCACGACTGACGGGACTAATACCTTCTTCATCGAGGCGAGCCCAGCACCGCTGGCATTCCCTGGCAACCTCAAGATTACCGTTACTAGTCCGTGACGGACGGCCTACGGCCGCGAGAGCAGGGCGATGAAATGCCCGATCTGTTCCGCGCGCGGTTCATCACTGGCAGCATAGATGGCGCGCAGGTTGTTGCACATCCGCAGCAGAATCTGCCGGGGAGAAGCGATCGCCAACAATTTCGGCTGGAACTCGAAGCCCATCTGCTCACAGTATTCCCGGCAGTCAGCGGCGCTCAACAACCGGCCGCCATTGAACGGATCAATATAGAATCCCCCGTCGTGGACGCGCCACGTCAGAACGAAGTGTCCCGGCAGGTTCACGCCCTGCACCGGCAGGCGCAGCCGACGGGCCAGTGTCAGATAGAGCGCGCCGAGAGAAATCGGGATGCCGAGCCGGCGGTCAAGCACTCGATTGAGATAGGTGTTGTCGGGGTCGGAGTAATCCTGCTTGTTACCGCGGAACCCGAGCGTTTGAAACAGATGCCGGTTGCAAACTTCGATCGTGGCGCGCGGCGTTTCGCGTCCCGTTAATCGCTCACGCAGCTCCCGGGCCAACCCCTCGAGTCGTGCTTCATAAGCGCGCTGGTCCAAATCTGGATACCGGGTTCGCGCGAGCAGCCAGCAGCCAGCTTCCAGATCAATCGAGTGGCCGGTCGAGCTGCAGAAGTTCGCGAAGGCATCGTGTGCCTCGCGTTCCCGGAGCGTCTGCAGAATCGATTGCGCACCGCGTCGGGCATTCGACGCGGCGTCCTGTGCAACCGCTTCCAGGAACGTGCGACCCTCATTGCCCATCTCGTGGAATTGCTCTCCGAGTAGATGCAACACCGTTGCATCGTCGTCGGCGAGCAACTTCAAAAGGGCTTGGCGGTCGGCGTCACGCAGCGCGCTCATCAAATCTCTCCGCCGGCTATCATCCTCCACCCGTCCCTGTGCGTCAAGGGAAGTTGACGTGTTGCAGGATCACGGCGAACATTTTCATCATGCGCCACTCGATTTCTTCGCCCGTCCGTTCCGGGAAGGTGATGGTAAAGGGGGCGGTGTCGCCCTCGCCAGTGAAGCGGCAGAAGGTTCGAGACTCGCCGTGTCACGTTTGCTGCAAAATCCAATCAACGGCGGCGCTGATGTCCGCGACCACTTGATCCGGCGCGACTTCTCCTCCTGCGACCGTCTCGCGCCCGGCGCCGGTCAGCACAAGGACTGTCTTGGTGCCGCCGTTGACACCACATCGCACATCGCTGGCGCGGTCGCCGATCATGAAGGAACGCTTCAAATCGACCCCGAATTGCCGTGCCGCCTCGTGCAGAAATTTCGGTTTCGGTTTCCGGCAATCGCACTTGTCTTCCGGATGGTGCGGGCACACGTAGTATCGATCAATGCGCACGCCAGCCTGTTCGAACTGCGCATTGAGCAGCGTGTGAATTTCCTCGACGGCCTCCCGTGTGAAGTAACCGCGACCGACGCCCGATTGATTGGTCACCACGAACAAGCGGAACCCGGCATTCTGCAGCCGGCGAAGCGCCTGCGGCGCGGAATCAATCAACTCCACGTGGTCCACCTGTCCGACGTAGTTGGAGTCTTGCATCAGCACCCCGTCGCGATCGAGAAACACAGCCCGGTCATTCATCGTCGCGCGATTGTAATGGTTACACGCCGCTCCGCAAGCACGTTGCCGGCAAGCCAGCGCGTTGCCGCCGGCCAATGCCGCAACGCCCGCACGACGGGCGCCGCGACCGGCTCGCGATAGAGCAGACGCCGCAGCAACGCATTCGTCCGGCCGCGCTCATCATACAAGGCGTGGACGGCCGAAGCGTAATCGCGGCCGGCACAAATGGACTCCGTCGCCAACTCGGCGGTTCGCAGGGCAAAGAAGATTCCTTGGCCGGTGAACGGTTCGGTTGTCCGCAGAGCGTCTCCCACGAGCCACACACGGTCCCGGTACGGCGTGCTGACCGGCGTTACAAGTGGATGGGCGCTCTCCAACCGGTCGAGTGGCTCGGGATCGATGCCCAAGGCGCGGAACTGCCGATTCTGCCACACGGTGTACGCAAACAGTGCCTCGCAGTCATCATGATGCCGAGCCCCGGCACGATCGGTCACGATGCACACGTTGGCCTGGTCATCGCCTACGCGCACGACACCGCAGTAGCCGCCGGGAAATAGATGCAATTGCACACGGGAATCCAGCGATGGCGTCGCGCGGAAGTGGCCTTGGAAGGCAATCGGCCCATTTCTGACGTCACTTCTCCGCGCGAGTCCGAGTTTACGCCCGACGACGGAGTGACGTCCGTCCGCCCCGACGATTCCTCGGAGTGCTCGGCATCGTCTACGGCGGGTCTGGACTTCACCGGTGCGGTTGATGTCATGAACCGGTTCACTTTCGAAGATCACGACGCCACAAGCGCGCGCGTGGTTCAGCAGTGCGGCATCGAAGAGGCTGCGGCGGATGGCTTGGGCGCGCATCGGAACATCCAGCGATGTCCCATCGCTTGTCGTGAACAATGCACCGGTAATCTGGTGCTGATCCAGAGCGCGAATTCTGCCGGCGGCGCCGACCCAGTCCAGCGTGGGCCAGCAGTTCGGATTGATGACATCGCCGCAAACCTTGTGGCGCGGAAACTTGTACTGCTCGAATAATGCCACGGACAGCCCGACCCGGGCGCAGCCGGCGGCGACGGCCGAGCCTGCCGGGCCGCCTCCCACAACAATGAGGTCGAATTGGTGTTGCATCGCCGATGCGCGGCAGCTTAGCCCTCCCGCACGGAAAGCTCAACTGATCGAGCTTGAAGTTCCTGCGAGTGGATACGAAGCTGGGTGGCGGCGTCGAAGTAGCGGTAACGAAAGGATCAGCGGATGAAACTTAAATTACTGTTGATGGCTGTCGCGATGGCCGTAAGTCTGGGTGCGGCCGGCAGAGTCCAAGCCCATTCGACAATCTCGGTGGGGATCGAAATTCAAAGTGTGCACGATTTCTATGAGCCGCTGCGGTCGGACGGCTATTGGGTTGAATCCGGTCGTTACGGCCGATGCTGGTATCCGGCGTATGTTGACCACGACTGACGGCCGTATGGCTACGGTCACTGGGAGTGGAGCGATGACGGTTGGTACTGGGCCAGTGACGAGCCGTGGGCGTGGGCGACGTATCATTACGGCCGGTGGGCGTGGGATTCCTAGTATGGTTAGGTGTGGGTGCCGGGCATGGTCTGGGCGCCGTCGTGGGTGTCCTGGCGCGAAGGGGGCGGGTACGTTGGCTGGGCGCCGTTGCCGCCGGACAGTGACTTCGAGGGCGGGATTATCGTCGCGGAACGCGTGGTGGTGGAACCGCGGTTTTTTGTGTTTGTCGAGCACCGCCACTTCTGCGAACCGATTCGTCCCAGCGTGTTGGTCGTGAACCAGACCGTCATCCACAAGACCGTCAACATCACCAGGATCACGCGGGTCAATAACACGGTCATCAACAACGGCCCGAGCTTGAACGTGATTGAGAGGAACAATCCCGGCCGGGTTGTCAAAGTCAAAGTTGAACGCCAACGGACAATGCCCGCCGAGGTGATCAAGGCCCGCCAAGCTCAACGCGAATCCGGCCAGATAACCCGTCCCGAAGTGATCCGTGGCGCACGGCGCCAAGCTGACCGGACAGCGGAGGTTCGCCTACTGGTGACAAAAAACATACACCGACGAGCGTCGGCTCCCACCGGGCAGGCGAAAAAGGAATTGAAACGGGAACGCACTGAGGGACGCCGGCAAACGCCGGTCCCGCCGTCCGTTGTCGTGGTGCAGCCGACGCCGAGGCCGCTCGCGCCCACCGCCGCCACGTCGGCACAGGACGAGACCGGCCGCGGACAGGGGCGCGGTCACAAGAAGTATCTCACCGACGAGGACGAGACGGCCGGCGCGAAGGGCAAGTAGTCGTCTTGCCGTTTGGGAATCTGCCGCTACAATGCCCGCGTCATGAGCGACGACGCGGGCGCGGGGCTCACCTCGCACTTCTCACCGCCGGTCACACGAATGCTGGCCTTTGGCTGGGCAGCGGCATTGGCGGTTGTCTTTCTCTTCCGGTATGAGGCGTGGCTGATACCGGTTCAATTCGCGCAACTCATGGCGATCAACCTGCCGGCGCTGCGCATTGGTCCGCACTTTGGCGAATTCTGGCTGGCGCGCCTGGGCGATGCCGGGTGCGTGGCCGCGATTCTTCTGACGGCGTCCGGCATCGGGGCGCTCGTTGTCTCGCAGCTGACGACGGAAAGAAGCCTGCTGACCGCCTTGTTTGCCCTCGCGACAGGCTTGTGGTGCGTGGCGGTTGTCGTGTTGGTGATTGGCGCAGTCTCCGTCAGCAGGATTCCGTGGGTGTTTGTGTTGCTCTCGTCATGGCTCTTGCCGGGGCCGCGGAGTTTCTTTCGAAAGCCGAGCTTCGGGCGGCTCGATGGCTGGTCGAAGTTCATGGTTGTGCTCGTCATCATTGCTGGAGCGCTGTGTTTGGTCGGGGCGCTGTCGCCGCCGTTTGAGTACGACGAACTGGAATATCATCTCGGCGTGCCGTCCGAGTATTTGAAAGCAAGCCAGATCGTGGGTCTGCCGCACAACTTCTACTCCAATCTTCCGCAACTCACCGAGATGCTGTACCTGCTCGCCATGGTTGCGAGGTCGGATATCGCGGCGAAGCTCTTGCACTGGAGCTTCGGTTTGTTGTCCGCTCTTGCGGTCTATGCCGTTGCGGGTCGGTTCTGGACGCGACGCGTGGCGATGACCGCGGTGGCGTTGTTCTACTGTGTGCCGTTCGTTCAAGACTTGAGCCAGACAGCGCGGATTGATCTGGCGACGACGTTCTTTGCAACCCTGGCGTTTGGGGCGCTGCTCGATGAGCAACTCCTGTGGCTCGGGGCGATGATGACCGGGTGCGCTGTGGCGACCAAATGGACGGCGGTGCCGGTTGTGCTGTTGCCGGCGACGGTGTTTGTCGCCCTCGGCTGTCGGTCGCTTCGTCGGCCATCTGTCTTCTGTCTTCTGTCTTCTGTCTTCGTCCTTCCCTGGCTCATCAAGAATTGGCTCTTGACCGGCAATCCCATCTTTCCACTCTTAGAACGTGGCCCGCTCTGGAGCGACGCACAGGCCGCGATGTTCGCCGCAAAGCACGGCCCGCGTTTCGACGGGGACGGGCTGTTGGATTTCGTCCGCGGTGCGTGGCGATACTCATTCATCGAACCAGGCGGTGTGCCGGTGTTGTTGATGGCCGCGCCGCTGCTGCTGTTGGTGCGTGGGAAGGACAAGAACTTGCGGCGCGTGCTGTGGTTGTTTTGTGGAGCGTACGCCGGCTGGTATCTGCTGACATTCCGGCCGTGGCGGTTCTTGTTTCCCGCGTTGCCCCTGGCGGCGATGATGGGCGCGCGTGCGCTGGAAGTCGTCGGCCAATGGGCGCGATTCGCGGCGGTGGCGGTGGTGTTGACGGGGATGTCGTGGATGGGGCTGAATGCCATCGTGGACGCCGGCGATCCGCAGCGACTGCCCGCGCAAGTGAGCTTCGCGCAGATGGCCCTTGGCAACAGTTCTCGCGATGTATTCGTCGCGCAGATTGGGCATGGCATGTTTGAGCCGACCCTCTGGATGAATCACAACTTGCCCGCCACGGCCCGGGTGCTCTACATCGGCGAGGCACGCACGCACTACGCGCGGCATCCTGTTGTCTGGGCGACGGCGTTCGACCAACATCCGTTGTTGCGCGGAATGGACGACGTGACGCATGTGTACATCAATGACTCCGAATGGGAACGGCTGCGCTTGAACTACGATTATCTGCTCGATCTGGATACTGTCACGTTCCGGCATTTCATGGAGCAACATGCGCGACCGATCCACATTTCCGGCCACAATGTGGTGTACGAATTGACGCCATGAAAGTTTGCCACGT
>CAZMKD010000259.1:0-1762 GCA_964566575.1 uncultured Verrucomicrobiota bacterium | reverse complement strand
TTCAACCGGCGCAAGTCCGCCTCGCGGGGAAAACTGTTCTATCGTTTGGCACAGCAGGCGGTTCAGGTTTCACCGGTTCCATTCGATTCGCTCCCGCATCACAAGCGGTAGTAGCTGGTGGAGTCACGTACATAGCCCTATAGGTGTATGTGTTTGCCCCACGGGGCTGGATGATGGAATTGAGACGATCACAATTGCAGCCGCTGCCCGTGTAATCATACTGGATGGTCAGCCCATCGGGGCGCTGGACAAGAGTCAGTTCTCTGTCGAGGTCGTAGGTGTATTGGGTGGAGTTTGTGCCGGCGACCACGGTGGGGGGAGAGTAGAGGTTCTCGAGGTTCACGGGCGTGAATGCGAAAGTATGGGCGGGGCGTCCGGGAGGAGTGATGCCCGTCGGATTGCCAGCGGCATCGTAGGCGAAGCCGACAACACGGCTGTCCGGGAAGGTCTGGCTGATGACTCGGCCCGCTTCGTCATAGACGAGCGTCAGATTGCGGTCGAGTGAATCGGTGGCGTTCGCCAGGTAGCCACTCGCGTTGTACGCAAATGTGTTCGTGCGCGCCTGGGCGCCGCTGCCCTGGACGATGCTGCTGATGCGACCGCGATTGTCATACGTGGTGAGGATTGGTTGAAGGCCGACGAGCTCCTCCCGCACGGGGCGCATGAGACTGTCATACGTGACGATGACTTTTCGACCGCTGGGCGCGGTATTGGTGATTGTCTTCGTTGCGGCGACATAGGCTCTTAGGTACTGGCGACCGTTGAACTTGTTGGTTTCGGTCCAGGAGCTGATGCTGAAAAGATCGCTGGCGTTGGTCAGGGTGATGGATCGGCCGGTCGTCACTACGTTGATGAGTCCGCCGGGCGTTGTCGTGACATTGGTAATCGCCACGGGCGACAGCATGCCCCAGCGTGGATCCGGTCCGAGGACGCTTGTTGTCACGGAACCATCAGGGAAACGGCTGGTGAACGAGGCGTCTGTTCCTTCGTCGTACTCCCCTTGCAGTCCGGTCGGATAGGTGTAGATGCGTTTTCGTCCTCCGGTGGGAAGACTGATCACTTCGTAGCTGTTCGTCCGTTCCAGTGCCGTGCTGATGGCGACGATGAAGCTATTGCTCGTTTCCGTGCGGCTCAGCACTTTGAAACCGCCCGCCGGATCGGTGTCGTTGATGAGGCGGCCAAGGCTGTCGTAGGTGATGCTCCAACTCTTGTTGCGCGGATTCGTCAGGCTGGTCAGCAAGCCGCCCACCGTGTAGCCCAACGAGGTTTGCTCATTGGCCGGGTTCTTGAAGGTCGCGAGGTAACTGTTGGCATCGACCGTCAATGTCGTGTGCTGGCCAAAGGGACCGAGAATTCCGGTCGGCTTGCCAGCGCCGTCGTGTTCGAACGTGGTCACGTTGTTGTCGCCATCCGTGACCGAGGCCAACAGACCGTTCGTGTCATACGCAAACTGGTAGCGCATAGCTTGAGTCAACGCATCCACCGTGCGGAGATGGCGGCCGCCGTTGTCGAACACATACACCTCCGTGCCATCGTCGGAAGAGATGAGGACATCCGTGGACGAGAATCCCGGCAGCGCCGACTGCACGCGCCGCACGCGTTGATTGGCCCAATCGGCTATGTAGTATTTGGCCGAAAACGCACGATTTCTGAGCGAGGCATGGCGCGGAGACGGTGCGGGTCGCGGGGCGTGGGTGGTTTTTTCTCTCGGCGACAGCCGGCGCACTCGCCAACGACTTGATTTCGCCACCGCAAGCGACAC
>CAZMKD010000258.1:0-2295 GCA_964566575.1 uncultured Verrucomicrobiota bacterium | reverse complement strand
GGTGGCCGCCAGCGCAGGTCGTGGTTCTGAAGGCGTGATCCGCATGGGCATATTGTCGTCGGTATCCGGTGGCTTTCTACGTGAATTGCTTCGTGCATATCGCGACGCACATCCGTCGATTGCCATCGACATTATTGAAGGCTCCGGACGCGAACACATTGCTCGGATCAGCGAACGTCAGCTTGACGTCGCTTTTGTGGGAGGAGTGCTGCCTTCTTCGCACTACGACACGGCCATTCTGTGGGAGGCGCGTTTTCACGCTGTCCTTCCCGAACATCACCACCTTGCTGCCGAAGACAGTGTTGATTGGGAGGCTTTGCAGGATGAGCATTTCATCGTCAGCCGTGACGCGCCCGGCCCGGAAATCCACGACTATATCGTCCGCCGGCTTGCCGACTTTGGCCGGAGCCCATCGGTCGAGCGCTATGGTGTATGCCGGGAGACGCTGATGAACCTGGTGGCGCTTGGCTTTGGGATCAGCCTGGTGAGCGAGAGCGCGACCGCCACATGTTACCCCAATGCCGTCTTTCGCCCTCTCGCGACATCGGACGACATTCTGTCGTACAGCGCGGTTTGGTTACCGGGCAACGACAATCCGGCGCTGCGACGCTTTCTTAGCCTCGCCCGGTCCCTGTCGGATGTTCGGCCGGCACCGCAGCCGCCGTTTGATGCTTCTTGATGCGCCGCGCCTTTGCGAAGGCGCGGTCGCTGGCAATGAACCGGGCAAGCATTGGTGCGATGAGCTTTGCCGGATCACTTACGGGCTGGCCCGTTTCATGCCCGAGCGCCTCGGCATAGGCGACGAGATCGCCGTGCACGGCGGCGGGCATTTCAATTGTGATCTTCACAGGCTTGTCATCCGCGAGTGCGCCGAGTTTTAGCTTGGCCATCTTTGGTTCCTCAGCCTTGATAGAGTTCGAGCACCAGATCGCGGGTGACGATCACGCGGACAGGAAAGCCTGGCCGAATGGTGAGCGTCGGTTGGATCGAGAGCTGGCGGCGGACGATTTGCTGACCAGCATCGTTGATCGTGTCCTGCGCGCCATTGCGGATAGCGCTGACCAAGCGGTCACTGTCGTCGGTGGCCAGTTCCGCACCGACGCCAAGCAGCGTCGAGAGAGCGGCCGCTTTGGCAAGGTCCCACCAATGGTAGTCGACGCCATCTTCAAGCCCGGCGTAGCCTTCCGAATCTGCACCCGGCTGGCGTTCCAGAACGATTGATTTACCGTTTGGCAGGATGAGACGGTTCCAGACCAGCAATACCCGGCGCTGGCCGAAGCCTACTCCGTTGTCGTACTGGCCGATCAGTCGCGTACCCTGAGGGATCAGGAGCAACCTGCCTGTTGGGCTGTCGTAGATGTTTTCCGTCACCTGCGCGGTGATCTGACCCGGCAGGTCGGAGCGGATGCCGGTGATGAGCGCCGCCGGTATGACGGCGCCGGCTTGCACGACATAGGGTGACGGTGGCGCGGAGATCCGATCAGAAGCGACGGTACGACGATCGACCGGAGCGTTGATGAAGGCGAGTTGACGATCCTGCGCGGTTGGCGTCGCCGGTTGCGGCGCAAGCCCGAGAGTGCCCAGGTTTGGAATGGCGTCAGGTATGGCAACGGGAAGCGCCACTCCCGCTGTTGAACTCGTCCGCGTCTCGGAACTGGCGAACAATCGGCTGACCCGGGCCGCTTCGATTTCTTGAAGCCGCCGTTGTTCTTCGGCGCTGACGCCGGGGACGGGGTGTGCTGTGGCCAACGGGACTGGCTGGCCACGCTCCTGTGCACTGACGATCGGGCGGCCGAGATCGCCCGGCAGCGGTGGACCGAGTTGCGGTACACCGGAATAGTCCCGCGGGAGTCCCTGCAGCCCGTCGGCTGTGGTTCGGTTCTCGGTACTGAATAGCTCGGTTGGTGCGCCGCTATTGTGACGTCCCTGAAGGGCGAAGATTAGTGCGCCGCCGACCCCGACAGCGGCGATGACGCCGAGACCGGCCAGAACCTTGCGCGACAGGCGCGTGACGCGCGGCGCCTCAGCGCGGAGCCGCATCGGGGCGTCACTAGCGCCAACAGAGCCAACCCCGGTCAGCGGTCTCTCGTCGGCATTCGGTTCGTCGCTCACGACGCCGGCCTCGCATCGGTGCGCACGATGCGGACCCGCTGTTGGCGGCGATCGGTCCCGAAGCGAAGTTCGGCGGCGGCAAAAAGCCGGTCGACGACGATGTAGTTGCCGCGCACCCGGTAGTTCACAAGTTCGGACGTGTTGCCTTCCGGTCCGATCACGAAGAGCGGCGGCATTTCACCC
>CAZMKD010000257.1:0-28998 GCA_964566575.1 uncultured Verrucomicrobiota bacterium | reverse complement strand
AACGGCTGCGCTTGAACTACGATTATCTGCTCGATCTGGATACTGTCACGTTCCGGCATTTCATGGAGCAACATGCGCGACCGATCCACATTTCCGGCCACAATGTGGTGTACGAATTGACGCCATGAAAGTTTGCCACGTCATCACACGGTTGATCGTCGGTGGCGCGCAGGAGAACACCGTCGCCACTTGCATCGGCTTGCGCCGGTTGGGCCACGACTGTGATTTGGTCATTGGCCCGCAGACCGGTCCGGAAGGTTCGTTGGGCGAGCAAGTGCGCGCCGCCGGCGTGCCGCTGATCGTGGTGGACGAACTGCGCCGGGAGCCGAATCCGTGGCGCGATGTGCAAGTGTGCCGGAGCTTGCGCCGGTTGTTCGAACGCAACCGGTACGACATCGTTCACACCCACAGCGGCAAAGCCGGCTTCCTGGGGCGGCTCGCGGCCCGGTGGGCGCGTGTGCCAGTCGTCGTGCACACGATCCACGGACCGTCGTTCTACCGGTATCAAAACCCGGTCGGCAATTGGATCTTTCGCTGGGCGGAGCAAGTGGCAGCGGAATGGACGACGCAGTTCGTCTCCGTCGCGGATGCGATGACCGAGCAGTATCAGGCCGCTGGGATCACGGGAAAATATGTGACCATCCGCAGTGGCATGAACATCGAGGCGTTCTTGCGGGAGCGACCCCGGCAGAACTTCGTCGTCGGCAAGGTGGCGCGGTTGTTTCGGCTGAAGGGACACGAATACCTGTTCGAGGCCGCGCCGCGCATCGTGGCGGCGGTGCCGAACGTGAAATTTCTATTGATCGGCGATGGGACTTACCGGGAACGCTATGAGCGATGGGCGAGTCGCCTAGGCCTCCGCGACCGGTTTGAGTTTGCGGGCCTGGTCCGGCCGGACGAGATGCCGCACTACATGGCGCGGATGGACGTGCTCGTGCACTTGTCGTTGCGCGAGGGCTTGCCGCGCACGTTGCCGCAGGCGATGGCCAGCGGCAAGCCGGTCGTGACCTTCGACGTGGACGGCGCGCGCGAGGTGTGTCGGAACGGCGAAACCGGTTTTCTGATTCGGGCGGAGGATTCGACGGCGCTGGCAGACGCGGTGATTCGGTTGTTGCAGGACAATACGCTGGCGACTAGACTTGGAGATCAGGGGCGGGAGTTGGTGCGGCAGGAGTTTTCTGAGGAACTGATGGTACACAAGATCGACGAACTTTACCGGCAACTGCGATGAGCTGGCACTGGATTTTGGTCTGCTTTTACGTGTTCGACGTGAGCTTCGTGTTGGCGCTGATTCTGACGCCATTCTTCAGACAATTGTCCTATCGCTGGGGTTGTGTGGATCAGCCGGATCAGGAGCGCAAGATTCACACACACGCCATGCCGTTGCTCGGAGGAGGCGCGGTGTTTGGGGCGTTTGCGCTGAACGTTATCCTCAACTATCTGGTGATCCTCCCAATCGCGGGGCGAATCGATGTGACGTTCGTCAACCTCAGCGACCTGCGGTTGTATATCGACGGCGCATTCTTCGTGTGGCGGAAGTTGGTGGTGCTGCTGGTCGGCGGCCTCTTAATGGTCGCGCTGGGAGTGTACGACGACCGGCATGACTTGGGCGCGCGGACGAAACTGCTCGGCCAGGTAGCGATCGCGTTGCTGGTGGCGCTGACCGGCATGCGCGTCACATTGTTCATCGACAGCAAACTCGTGAGCTTTGCACTGACCGTCCTTTGGATCGTGACCATCACCAACGCGATGAATTTTCTCGATAACATGGACGGGCTGTGCGCCGGTGTCGGGCTGGTGTGTGCGCTGCTGTTCGGGTTCATTGCCGGTCTCCAGCAACAATATTTTGTCTGCCTACTGGCGCTGGCGCTGGCAGGCGCGCTCCTTGGGTTCTTGCCGCACAACTTCAAACCGGCGACGATCTTCCTCGGCGATGCCGGCAGCCATTTCATCGGCTACATGCTCGCCGTGCTGCCGATTCTGGGGACGTTTTACCAACCGGGCACACAGACGCACCTGCCGGTGCTGATCCCGTTGCTGGTCTTGGCGGTGCCGTTGTTCGATCTGGTCATGGTGATGTGGATTCGGTTTCGCCGGGGTCAACCAGTCTATGTCGGGGACGTGAACCACATCTCGCACCGGCTCGTCCGCCTCGGCCTCCCGCAGAGCTGGGCGGTCACACTGATCTACCTCATCACCGCCACCCTCGGTCTGGGCGCGGTCGCACTGCTGTGGTCCGACCTAGCCGGCGCCTTGGTCGTGCTGGTGCAGGCGCTGTGTGTTCTGGCGATCGTTACGTTGCTGGAGCAACTCGGCAGCAAGCGTTGACGGTATCGCAGGAAGCTGACATCATGCAGCGAGCATGAGATTCTACGTCACCACACCGATTTACTACGTCAATGATCGGCCGCACATAGGACACGTGTACACGACGACGATTGCCGACATCGTCGCCCGGTATCACCGGCTCTGCGGCGAAGAAGTGTTCTTTCTCACCGGCACCGACGAACACGCGGCGAAGGTCGTCGAGTCTGCCGCAGAGCACGGCGTGACCACGCAGCAATGGGCCAACCAAAATGCGCAGGCGTTTCAAGACACGTTCCACAAACTCGGCATCAGCCATGACGATTTCGTCCGCACCTCCCAGCCCCGCCACAAGGAGAAAGCTCAGCAGTATGTCGCGGAATTGATCAAGACCGGCGACGTCTACCTTGGCGAGTACGAAGGCTGGTACGATAGCGGGCAGGAAGAATACGTGCCGGAGAATAAGGCGAAGGAATACGACTATAAATCGCCCATCAACGGCAAGCTACTCGTTCGCAAGAAGGAGAAGAACTATTTTTTTCGGCTCAGCAAGTACGGAGACACGCTGCTGAAACTTCTCGACGAACACCCCGGTTTCGTGCGGCCCGACGTCCGCCGCAACGAGGTCGCCAATCGCATCCGCGAAGGTCTCAACGACGTCCCGATCTCACGCAGTGGCGCTGGTGATTGGGGCATCCAGGTGCCCGGCGACCCCAATCATGTGATCTACGTCTGGATCGACGCGCTGTTCAATTACCTCTCGACTGTCGACACGCCGGAGCGGAAACACTTCTGGCCCGCCAACGTGCATCTGATCGCCAAGGACATTCTCTGGTTTCACGCCGTGATCTGGCCGGCGATGCTGCTCGCGTTGAATCGCCCGTTACCGGCGCAAGTGTATGCGCACAGCTTCTGGATCGCCGAGGGCCAGAAGATGAGCAAGAGCCTCGGGAACTTCGTGGACCTCGAGAAGATCGATCGCTACGTTGCCAGCTACGGGCTCGATGCCTTCCGGTATTTCCTCGCCAGTCACGGGCCGCTCGGGATCAGCGACAGCGACTTCGCCGAAGCAAAGTTTGCCAGTGTTTACAACGACGAGCTTGCGGACAAGATGGGCAACCTGGTCAATCGCACGCTTGCGATGATCCAGCGCTACAGGGCGGGCGTTATACCAAAATCCGCCGCCGCCGATTTGCGAGCGGACGCAGACCGAGTGACGGCCGCGTTCCAGACACGAGTCGAACAACTTGATCTCGGCGGGGCGCTGGAGGATCTGTGGAAGTTCGTGGTGCGCGCGAATCAGTTCGTCGAGGAAAGCGCACCGTGGAAGCTGGCGAAAGATCCGGCTTGCGCCGCGCGGCTCGACGCGGTGCTCTACAATCTAGCCGAGTCGGTCCGAATCATTGCCGTGGCAATCGCGCCCATCATGCCGGCGATCTCAGCGCAAGCATTGTCGCAACTCGGTCGAGGTGAAGTTGTTGGGAACTTGCCAGAGGAATTGAGTTGGGGGCGACTCGCGCCCGGCTCACGCATCGGTGCGATCGCGCCGTTGTTTCCGAAGAAGGTGTGATGCAATTCCCGGACTCGCCGCGCTTCCACGTCATCGACGCCGACCGTGTGCGCCCACGCTTCGGCAAACTTTCCTCCCGGCCGATTTATGTTTATCTGCCGGAAGCAGCAGAGCAAGATCATCGGCGGCGCTTTCCAGTCGTTTACTGTCAGGATGGCCAGAACATTTGGGACGATCCGCATTGCTGTTTCGGTCATGGTGGCTGGTGTCTCAACCAGACCGTGGACCAGCTCACTGGCGAAAGAAAGATCGAGCCGCTCATTCTCGTCGGCATTCCAAACAGCGATGAACGCTACCGAGATTACACGCCGCGCCGTAGCTTCGAGGACATCCTCGACCATCCCTACGCCAACTTCGTGTGCGATGTCGTCAAGCCATACATCGACCGGCGGTTTCCAACGAAGAGAGATCGAGGGAACACGGCCTTGCTTGGCTCGTCGTTGGGCGGGTTGGTGTCGTTGTGGATGGCGCACAAGTTGCCGGAAGTATTTAGTAAGGTCGCGTGTCTATCGGGGGCGTTTCAAGTGCGAGACCGGCAGCGTAAGTCGTTTCTGGATTTTCTTTCGGCTCGTGAGCACCAAGCGTTGCGCGTCTACCTTGACTGCGGCACAGTGAAGGATGGGGCGGTGTTGACTCGCAAGATCGCGCAGCAATACCGAACTCTCGGATGGGGCGCTGCATCTGACTTGCTTTACTACGAAGACACCGGTGCAGAGCACGACGAGCGTTACTGGCGAGAGCGTACTTGGCGGGCGCTGGTGTTCCTCTTCGGTGTGAAATCTCCTTCGCGGTTGCGCTAAAGCAACATTCTTCGTGTTTCTCCGGAAAGTTGTTGACACCCATTGGGGGCTTGTGGCACAAAGTGGGGCGTTGTGGGGAATGGTGGATTTCAAGGAGGATCCACGACTCTCATGGTTAGAGCACTTACAAGGACGGTGTTTGTCGGCACGTATCGTCACACAGTGGACGAAAAGAACCGTGTCGCCATCCCGGCAAAATGGCGTGCCGCCGCGAGAGGCTCGCAGGAGTTTTACGTCCTGCCCGACCCGAAGAACTGTCTCGTCGTGTTGCCGGCAACGGCGATGAACAAGATGGTAGATCGCGCGGATGACATTTCGATCGGTGAGTACGAGCGACGTGATGTGTTGCGGTTGATTTCCTCTCGCGCGCACGGCACGCCGTGTGACAAGCAGGGGCGGATCAACTTGACCGACGCGCTCCTGCAGCACGCGGGGCTTGACCGGGATGTAGTCCTGATCGGGGTGCTGAACAAATTTGAAATCTGGTCACCGGGGCGTTGGGCCGAACAAGACCGCAACGCGATGGGGAGCTTCTCGGAGGCCGCCAAGCAATTGGGATTGTGAGGTAAACGTATGCCGCACAACGGAATCATGGGGCTGATGAACGTGAATCGGAGCCTGACGAGTCCTGGTGGTGAATCGCGTCAGTTGCAGTTGCCGACGATGAATCAATTTCCAAAGTTGAATCACAAGATTTCCCGACCGGCCCCGATGTCGGTCCGCGACGGCATGGCGGTGATCGGTGGAGCGGCGGGAGTGTTGCCAGAGATGACGACGGACGTCATTGACGTGGCCGCGGGTTATGCCGTGGAAAACGTGAAGCGTGACCGGGGCGAAACCCGGTCAACGGCGCGTTTGAGTCTGGGACGTTTGGTCGTGCGGATGTTGGGATACAGTCATCGAGCTGCGCGCCCGTGAGGAGGGAACTCGCGGTGCCGGTGCAGTCCTGTGAAGCGATGACGCTGAGCCATGTGAGCTTGGAGAAGGTAGTGGCGGTTGTTGCAGGGCGAATCGGTTTAGTGGGGATAGATTTCTTACCGATTCAACCCTCCGAATGACCTACCACTCGCCGGTCTTACTGCGGGAAGTTGTTGCCCAGTTGCAACCGCATGACGGCGGCGTCTACGTGGATGCCACCGTGGGCGGCGGAGGACACGCGACGGAGATTTTGCGCGCCTCGGCGCCGGGTGGACAACTGATTGGGCTGGACCGGGATGACGAAGCGCTCGCGGCTAGCCGCGACAAATTGAGTGAATGGGGAGCGCGCGTGCGATTGGTGCGCGCCAACTTTGCGGAGTTGGAAGAAACGTTGATGAACGTGGGAGTGACAGCAGTGGAAGCAATCGTCTTCGACCTCGGCGTGAGTTCGCGCCAGTTCGAAGAACCGACGCGCGGATTCAGTTTCCAGCACGAAGGTCCGCTCGACATGCGAATGGATCGCCAGACGGGCCAAACCGTCCGAGAAGTGCTCGCGAGCGCGAGCGAGAGCGAGTTGGCCAACATTTTCTATCTCTACGGCGAAGAACGTCGTTCCCGTTCCATCGCCAAACGCCTCATCGCGGCCCGGCAACGCGCGCCCATCGAAACCACAACGCAACTGGCGGGCTTAATTGGCCCGCGGCGCGGCAAGATCCATCCGGCCACGCGCGTGTTCCAAGCGCTGCGAATTTATGTGAATGGCGAACTGGAGAATTTGAAACGCGGCCTGGTTGCCGGCACGCATGTGTTGAAGGCCGGTGGACGAATCGCCGTAATTTCATTCCATTCGTTGGAAGACCGGATCGTGAAACACTATTTCCGTGAGACACGGTCGTTGCGCGTCATCACGCGCAAGCCGGTGACTGCGACACAAGAGGAGATTGACCAGAATCCGCGCGCCCGCAGTGCGAAGCTGCGCGTCGCGGAAAAGATTTAAGGGGGTGGGGAACCCCGGGGGCGGAGAGGAGGCCGCCCCTGCAGATTTGGAAGCATGAGACGCAATCGCAAACGCGAGCCTTTACGGTTTGGCACAGTGGCCAAATCGTTGATCACATGCGCAAGCATCGCCGTCATCGGTGTCGGTTATGTCTGGCAGAAGAACCAGATTTACCGGCTCGGCGATGAGATGAAAACGCGTGAGGGCACACTTCTGGCCGCCGAGAAACGCAACACGATGCTTGCCGCTCAGCTAGCTCAATTCAAGTCCCCGGCCTATCTCGAATCCCGTTGTCAGCAATACAACCTCGGCCTGGTCGCGCCGCGTGAGACGCAGATGGTGCGCTTGCTCGAACCGGGACCCGAGTGGAACACGCGCGCGTTGCCGGCTGTCCAGCCGGCTCGCAAGCCGACGAAGGTGGCGTCACGATGACCACCCACAAGCAACGCGCGTTGATGGTTGTAACGGCGGTCTCGATGACCTTCACAGCGCTGGCGTGCCGGTTGTTCCAGTTGCACGTGGTGCGACGCAGCGAATTGGCCGCCGAAGCAACAGCCAACCGGGAGAAAGTGGTTCGCCGGCAAGGCCGCCGCGGCGAGATTCGCGACTGTAACGGCAACCTGCTGGCCAATAGCCAGTCAGTTCGCATCGTCTTTGCCGATCCGTCAATCACGATTTCGAATGGAGCGATTCTTGCCAGAAAACTCGCTCCGTTGTTGAAGATGGATGAGCCGACGTTGGTTGCCAGGCTGACCGGCGCCGGTAAGTACATCCGTCTCAAGCAGAAGGTCGACGAGGACACCGCTTCCCAGATCACCGCCCTTAAGCTGAAGGGCATTGGCCTCGAAGACCAGCTACAACGGACGTACCCGAACGGCGATCTCGCCGGCCACGTGCTCGGCTTCGTGAATAACGACCATCGTGGAGTTCAGGGTATCGAGTCCGCCATGGAGCAATACCTCCAAGGCCTTGCCGGCTACGAGATCATTGAACGCGACCGCAAGGGACGCGAGATTCGCGCGCTGCGCGACGAAGAGATTGGCCCGCGCGATGGCTTCGATGTCGTCCTGACGATCGATCAAGTCATCCAACATGTTGCCGAGACCGAACTCGAAAAGGCAATGGCGGAGCATCACCCACAAGCCGGTGTCATCATCGTCTCGCGCCCGAAGACCGGCGAGATTTTGGCAATGAGTTGCCGGCCGACATTTGATCCAAACGATCCCGGCAAGTCACGCCCCGACTCTTGGCGCAACCGCTGTATCAGCGACGTAGCCGAGCCCGGCTCGACTTTCAAGATTGTCGTCTGCTCCGGTGCGCTCAACGAGGGCATCGTCAATCTCGCCGACCGGTTCGATTGCGACAACGGCGCGTTCCTCTACGCCGGCCGCATTCTTCACGACGCGCATCCCTACGGCGTGCTCAGCGTCGAAGAGATCCTGTTTCACTCCAGCAACATCGGCGCGGCGAAAGTTGGTCTCCGGATGGGTGCGCCACGGCTTGCCCGCTACATTTCCGCTTACGGTTTTGGGCGCAAGACCGGCATTGCTCTGCCGGCGGAGGTCTCCGGTATCGCCCATCCTCTTAATCGCTGGAACGGTCTTTCGATCACGCGCATTCCCATGGGCCACGAGATTGCGGCGACACCAATGCAAATGATCATGGCGATGAACGCCATCGCGACCGGCGGGAGGTTGATGAAGCCTCAAATCATCAAGAGCGTCGTGGACCAGAACGGCGTGCCGTTGATGGCTTATCAACCGCAACAAGTTGGTCAGCCGATCACGTCGCGCGCTAGCATTTTGATGACGCAGGCGCTTCGCAAAGTCGTCACACCGGACGGCACAGCGCCGAAGGCTGCGGTGCCGGGGTACGACGTGGCCGGCAAGACCGGCACAGCCCAGAAGATCGAGAACGGGCAATATGTTCGCAAGTATTACGCGTCGTTCATCGGTTACTTCCCGGCGTCAGACCCGGAAATTTCCATATTGGTCTCGCTCGACGACCCTGCCAACGGGGCGTACTACGGCGGGTCGGTGAGCGGGCCGGTATTCAAGGCAGTGGCGGAAAAGGTCGCTCAGTATCTGGCGATCCCGCCCCAAACCATCGAGTTGGATGAGAGAAAGGTAGCGAGTCTGTGAAACTGACTGAGCTTCTGCAAACGGTGAAGCCGCTGGCCGTGGATGGGCCGGTGGATCGGGACATCACGGGAATCACCTACGATTCGCGGCGCGTTATGCCAGGCAATCTGTTTGTCGCGATGCGGGGCGAGAACACGGACGGGCACCGGTATGTCGAAGCTGCGATTGATCGCGGTGCGTTAGCGATCGTGCTCGAACGCGACAGCGGGCTGAATCCGCGCGCGACACGAATCAGAGTCGAGGACGCCCGGCAAACATTGGCGCTCGCGGCAGCGCAATTTTACAACGTGCCATCACAGGCGCTGAAAACCGTTGGCGTGACCGGCACAAATGGGAAGACAACGACGGCGTTCATGGTCAAAGCGATTATGGAAGCGGCTGGCATGGGTGCCGGGTTGATCGGAACGGTGCAATACCAGATTGGCCAACGCATCATACCGGCTTCGAGGACGACACCGGAGTCGGTCGAAATTCAGGACATGATGAGCCAGATGTTGCGCACTGGTTGCGGCGGCGTGGCAATGGAGGTCAGTTCACACGCGCTGGATTTGCAGCGCGTTGCTGGCATCGATTACGACGTCGCGGTGTTCACGAATCTTTCGCAGGACCATCTGGATTATCACAAGACGATGGAGAGTTATTTCGAGGCCAAGACGAAGTTGTTTCTGGCGTTGGGCTCGATGCGGAAACGCGGCCGTGCGGTGGTGAATACGGACAACGAGTACGGGCGAAGGTTGATCGCGCGCTTGGGTGGGGAAAACGCCGTGGTGACGTACGGCGTCTCAAGTGATGCGGCCATCCGCGCTTTGGATGTGCGTGTGTCAGCGGACGGAACGTACTTCGTGGTTCGCACCCCGCACGGCAGCGTGCCGGTCGCGCTGCCGTTGATCGGCCGGTACAACGTGCACAACGCACTCGCCGCCATCGGCGCCGCGTTGCAACTCGGCATCGACCTCAGCAGCATCGAGCGCGGCCTGATGACGATGCGTCCGGTGCCGGGACGCATGGAGTTGATGGACGTCCAGCAAGAGTTCCACGTCTACGTTGACTACGCGCACACCGAAGACGCGTTGCGCAACGTGCTCATGACCGTGAGCGAGTTGACCAAGGGCCGGTTGATCTGCGTGTTCGGTTGCGGCGGCGACCGCGACAAGGGCAAGCGCGCCCCGATGGGCGAGGCCGCGTGCGAACTTGCGGACTTCTCGATACTCACCAGCGACAACCCGCGCACCGAAGACCCGCGCGAAATCCTGCAGCAAGTCGAGGAGGGCTTCCTGGTCGGGTCGCAGAGTCGGTATCAAGTCATCGAAGACCGGCGCGAAGCCATCGAGCGCGCGCTCGACATCGCGCGACCCGGCGACTCCGTACTCGTCGCCGGCAAAGGACACGAGACGTATCAGGAATTTGCGGACACGGTCGTGCCGTTCAGCGACCGGCAAGTCATCGATGAATATTTCACGAACCTCGGGAACCGGTGGAAACCATGCGCGTAGAAGAATTGGCTCAGTTGTGCGGGGCGCAGCTTGTTCAGGGCGACCCGAACTGGCAGGTGCGCCACATCAGCACCGACACGCGGGCGATCGAGCGCGGCGATTGTTTCATCGCGCTGCAAGGCCCGCATTTTGACGGACATGATTTTGTTAGTGACGCCGCGGAGCGGGGGGCATCTGCGGCGGTAGTCTCGTATCCTACCCGTGCGGCGAACTCGCCTAGTGCCTTCGCGCTTCTCCAAGTGGAAGACACCCTCACCGCGCTGCACAAACTCGCAACGAACTACCGCCGCCTCATGCCCCCCTCCACGCGGATCATCGCCGTGACCGGCTCGTCCGGAAAGACCACGACGAAAGAAATGATTGCCGCCGTACTCGGTCAACGGTTCAGCGTCGTCAAGACTGAAGGCAACAAGAACAACCACATCGGCTTGCCATTGAACCTACTCAAACTCGACGCGTGCTACGACTTCGGTGTCTTCGAACTTGGCACGAATCATCCCGGCGAGATCGCGCGGCTCGCCGACGTTTGCCAGCCGGAAGTCGGCGTCATCACTAACGTCGGCATGGCGCACGTCGAGTTTCTCGGCGACGAAGCCGGTGTGGCTCGCGAGAAAGGCGCGCTTCTCGAAGCCTTACCGGCCAACGGCGACGGCTTGGCGGTGCTGAACGCTGATGACCGTTGGTATCCCGAACTCCGCGTCCGCACCCGCGCCACGGTTGTGACCGTCGGCATCGAGAACTTCGCCAACATCCGCGCCAGCGACATCAAGATCAACGGCGACGTAAAGTTCCGCTTAAACATCGCCAAGAAGCGCGAGGACGTGATTGTCCGCCTGCGCACGCTTGGCCGGCACCAAATATATAATGCGCTGCAGGCGGCCGCCGTTGGCTACATGCAGGGCATGGATCTCGACGAAATCCGGGAAGGCCTTGAAACGATGGAGTTCCCGGAGATGCGGATGCAGTCGGTCGAGCATGCCGGTATCCGTTTTGTCAACGATTGCTACAATGCCAATGTCGTTTCGATGAAGGCGGCGCTGCAGATGATCGCCGAGACGCCATGCCGGGGACGCAAGGTCGCGGTGCTCGGCGAGATGCTTGAACTCGGCGAGCACAGCCGGCAAGCGCACCTCGACATTGGCGCGCTTGCAGCGCAGAGCGGGTTGTCGCTGTTGGTCGCGGTCGGCGAACACGGCAAACTGATCGCCGATGGCTCGGTCAATCGCGGGCTGGAAGCGCACCGGGTGTTGCCGGTTACGGACGCGGCGCAGGCAGCGGATTTGTTGCGCTGGCTGTTGCGTGACGGAGATTTCGTTTTGTTGAAGGGTTCGCGGGGGGTGAAACTGGAAACCATTTTGGAGGCGTTTGAATTGAAGTAGTTGCCGGCGTTGTTCGCGGGGTCGCGTGAAGTCACGCGAGTCGAGCGAAGCCGAAAAGGAAACAAGGAGGAAATGTTTCATAACCTGAAACAGTGGACGGTGTTCTGCGCAACGATCGTCATCATAATTACGGTTGTCGTGTGCCGGCCGTATTGGGGAATCGCAGCAAATGCGGTTGCTCAGAAGGTTGCGCCTAAGAAGACCGTGGCAGACCGGCTACGTGCATATTCAACTCCTGTGCAAAAGCGGATCGCTCCGATTTTCGCGCGTGCGGGCGTGGCGTACCCGCCGGCGCAACTTGCCCTGCTCGCATTTAAGAAGGAACGGCGGCTCGAAGTTCACGCGGCCGGGCGCGATGGTGTCTTCAAGTTTGTGCGAGCCTATCCGATCTTGGGCGCGAGCGGCGATCTTGGTCCAAAGCTCCGCGAGGGAGACGCCCAAGTGCCGGAAGGGCTGTACTCCATCAGCTTCCTCAATCCGAACAGTCTCTATCATTTGTCGCTACGTGTGAACTATCCGAATGATTTCGACCGCGCTCAAGCCAAACGTGATGGGCGACAGGAGTTGGGCGGCGACATCATGATTCATGGAAGCAGCGCCTCGATCGGTTGCCTAGCCATGGGCGACGAAACCGAGGAGGTTCTCTTTGTTCTCGCCGCATTGAGTGGCATTCAAAATATTCGCGTGGTTCTCAGTCCAGTTGATTTCCGGACCGCGAAGTTAGACCCATTGCCTTCAGGCGCGCCAGCTTGGACGCCGGGGCTGTATTCGCAGATTCGAAGTGAACTAAGTCGGTATCAGATCGGCGTGGACGCGTCATTGGAAGGGAAGGTATGTTCTACTACCTGAGCCAATTGACGGCGTGGTGGTCGCCGCTGCGCGTGTTTCAATACACAACGTTTCGCGCTGTGGGCGCGGCGATCACGGCGTTGCTGATCTGCATTGTGACCGGGCCGTGGGTGATTCGGAAGTTGACCGAACTAAAATTCGGCCAGCCGATCCGCGGCGCGGACGATCTCGGCGACCTCGCTCAAAAGCACAACGAGAAGCGGGGTACACCCACGATGGGCGGCATCCTGATTCTCTGGGCCATCGCCGACGCGACACTGCTTTGGGCACGACCAGATAATCCGCTCGTGTTGTTGTGCCTCGCGACCGTGCTGTGCATGGGTTCAGTTGGTTTTCTCGACGATTACTCGAAGATCACCGAGCGCAACTCGAAGGGGATCAGTGCTCGCGCCAAGCTAATTACCCAACTTCTGTTTGGTCTCGCGCTCGGAATCTACCTTGTCAGCGAACCGACCGTTGGAAAGGTGGCCCGGCAGTTTTGCGTGCCGTTTCTGAAGACGCCGCTGGTGATGGACATGGGCATCTTCGCGGTGATCTGGACTGCCATCGTCATCACGGGTTCGTCCAATGCCGTGAATCTCACCGACGGCATGGACGGATTGGCGATTGGCTGCACGTTGATCGTCGCGTTGACGTTTGCGGTGATGACGTTCGTGGCCGGCAATGTGAAGACGGCGAGCTATCTCCAGATTCCATTCGTGCCGGGTGCGGCAGAACTGGCCGTGGTTTGCGCGGCGCTGATTGGAGCAAGCCTCGGGTTTTTGTGGTTCAACTGTCATCCCGCGCAAGTATTCATGGGCGATACCGGCGCGCTGGCGATCGGCGGTCTCATTGGCGCGATCGCGCTAATGATCAAACAGGAACTCGTGCTGGTGATTGTGGGAGGCATTTTCGTGATGGAAGCGGCATCGGTGGTCCTGCAGGTCGCGAGCTTCAGGCTGCGCGGTGGCAAACGCATCTTTCTGCGCACGCCGATTCATCATCACTTTGAACATCTCGGGTGGTCGGAAACAAAGGTGACAACGCGGTTCTGGGTCTTGTCCGTAATCTTCGCGTTGATGGGACTGGCAACGCTCAAACTAAGGTGATTTATGCAGACGATGGAATTGAGAAACAAGGACGTGCTGGTGTTGGGACTCGGGCGTAGCGGGATGGCGGCGGCGTCGCTGCTGCAGCGCGACGGCGCACGTGTCGTTGTGCGCGACGAAGCCGACGGCGCACAGTTGGAAGAGCGCGCCAACCGGCTGCGTGAACTCGGCGTGCGCGTTGAGTTGGGCAATCACTTTGACACGGCTGCGCGTTTTGATTTGGCCGTGCTCAGTCCTGGTATCGCCCCCGAACGTCCCTTAGTTGCCGGGCTTGGACAGACACCGGTACTCAGCGAACTGGAATTGGCGTACCGGTTCTGTCTTTGCCCTGTGATTGCGATTACCGGCACGAACGGCAAGACGACGACGACGGAGTTGATTGACGCGATGCTGCAGAGTTGTGGAAAACGATCCGTCGCGGCCGGCAACAACGGCGCCGCTTTTTCGGATGCGGTCGCGAATACAGCCGGGCTCGATGCGCTTGTGTTGGAGACGAGTTCGTTTCAGTTGGAGAAGATCGAGCAGTTCCGGCCGGACGTTGCCATTTGGCTAAACCTCACGCCCGATCACATCGACCGGCATGGCTCGATGGAAGCGTACGCGAAAGCAAAGGCGCGCATTTTCGAAAACCAGACCCGCGGCGATTTCGCGATCCTTAGCGTGACGGCATTGCAGTGGGCGCAGAAAGTCGGCGCAGCGATCAAGTCGCGCGTCATTACCGTCAGTGCGTACGGCCAGGAGGCGGACTTGTGGGTGGATTGGACCGACGGTCAGACGATCTGGTCGCGGCTGCCGGAGTGCCACGGGATTCTGATGAAGTTGAACGAGACGAACATGCGCGGGCTGCACAATGCGGAGAACATTCTGGCGACCTTTGCGGCGGGTCTGGCGATGAAATTGCCGGTCGGGGAGATTCGCGAAGCGATTTGTTCCTATTGCCCTGAGCCGCACCGCTGCGAAGTGGTCGCCGTGAAGGACGGCGTGACGTACATCAACGATTCGAAAGCAACCAACGTAGACGCGGTGGACAAAGCCCTGCGTTCGATGCCCGGACCAGTGGTGCTGATTGCCGGCGGGCGCGACAAGGGGTTGGACTTCGCCGCCATCAAGGAGGTGATACGAGACAAGGTCAAACTGGCCGTGCTTATCGGAGAAACGCAGGACAAACTCATCGAGACTTGGGAGCGCTCGACGATGTGCGTGCGCGCCGAATCGATGCGGCAGGCGATCAAGATGGCCGGAAGCGCCGCACGAACAGGCGACACCGTACTGCTGTCGCCGGCTTGCGCCAGTTTCGACATGTTTGAGAACTATGAACATCGTGGAGACGAGTTTAAGCAGGAAGTTTTAGCGCGTCTGTAGCCGAAGCGTGAGCTTCGGCCCGCAGCTCGCGCTGCGGCTACAGACAAAAAAAGACAAACCAAACAAAAACTGCAAAGGAAAAAATGAAAGTATCGAAAGTCGTATTGGTCGTCGTTGCACTGCACGTGCTGGTGATCGGGGGCATCTTCACGTTTGAAGGTTGCTCGCGCGCCAAGACGTCCGCGCCCGAAATGGTGTCGGAAGACATAACGCCCGCAGATCAAAGTGCCGCGAACCTGCCCGCGTTAACGGCAGACAACCTGACACCCGCACAGCCGAACCCAGTCGCCGCGCCCGCCCCGTCTGCCAAGACGTACACGGTCAAGAAGGGCGACTCGCTCTGGAAGATCGCGAAGACCGAAGGCGTCAGCATTGGCGACATCGCCCGCGCGAACAACCTGAGCAAGACCACCACGCTCAAAGTCGGCCAGAAGCTGCAAGTGCCGGCGAAGTCTGAACCCGTGATTGCGCAAGCCTCGGTTGTCCCGACGATCGCCGGTGAGACCGCTGCGCCGGCAACCGCCGCCGCGACACCGATGGAAAGCAACATCTACATCGTCAAGACTGGCGACTCGCTCTGGAAGATCGCCCGCGCGCAGAACGTCAGCGTGTCCGCCCTCAAGCAGGCCAACACTCTCTCGAGTGATTCACTGAAGATCGGTCAGAAGCTGCACATCCCGACCGCGACCGCTGCCGCTGCGCCGACCGCGCAAGCCGGCCTCGCGACGGCGAACTATAACGAATGGCAGCCCGGCCCGGTCACCGAGAACGGCCAGATGTACCACATCGTCGACATCGGGGAATCACCGGCAGTCATAGCGAAGCAGCATGGCGTCAAGACCGAAGATCTCATGAGAGCCAACGGGATCACTGATGCCAGGCGCATCTATGTTGGCCAGAAGCTGATCATCTTGGCGCAACCGGCCGCGAGCCCGGCCTCGGCCACTTCAACGACACCGGCTGCGGCGCCGATCGTTTCCGCGAAGAACTAAATGAACAAAGCGGCCATCACGTTGCTGATCGTCACATTGTTGCTCGTGACGATCGGCGTCGTCATGCTGTTCAGCACCAGTTCGATGCAGGCGCGCGATCGCTATGGCGATGCGAATTACCTGCTGAAGCGGCAACTGGTGTGGATGCTTGCCGGCGGCGTGCTCAGCGCGATGGCCGCAGCGTTACCGTATCCGAAACTTCGGGCGTGGTGCGTAGCGGCGCTCGCCGTGTCTGCGCTGATGCTGGTCGTGGTGATGATCCCACACATTGGCATCAAAGTCGGTGGCGCGCGGCGGTGGTTGGGACTTGGCTCTTTGCGAGTACAACCGTCGGAGTTTACGAAGCTGGCGCTGGTGGTGTTCCTAGCGCATTACCTCGCGAAGGAGAAGCGGCGCATCGATCAGGTCAAGCGCGGTTTTATCGTGCCGATGGCGGTGGTCGGCGTGACGTGTCTATTGGTGCTCGTGGAACCGGACTTCGGGACGGCGGCGTTGATGGCGTCGGTGGCGCTGGCGATGATGTTTATTGCTGGTGTGCGGCTCCGGTATCTTGTGCCGACAATCGTTTCTGGGCTTGCCGGGTTCGCGGTGCTGGTGATGCACAACCCGGTACGGATGAAACGGATACTCGCGTTTACCGACCTTGAGAAATACAAGGCCGGACCCGGTTATCAAGTGTGGCAGGCGATGTTGGCGTTTGGGTCCGGCGGCATCAACGGTCTCGGGTTGGGCAACAGCCGGCAAAAGATGTTTTACCTGCCGGAGGCGCACACGGACTTCATCTTCCCGATTGTTGGGGAAGAGTTGGGATTGATCGGCACGCTGGGCGTGTTGCTGTTGTTTGCGCTGTTGGTCGCGTGCGGCGTGATCATCAGCATGCGTACATCAGACTTATTTGGACAGTACCTTGGGCTCGGCACGACGCTGCTGCTCGCGCTACAGACATTGATCAACGTCGGCGTCGTGACGGCGTGGTTGCCGACGAAAGGTTTGGCGTTGCCGTTTCTGAGTTACGGCGGCTCGAACGTGGTGATGAACCTCGTGGCCGTCGGCATTTTGTTGAGCATTTACCGGCATGGTGCGACGGAGGCGCGCAGCGAGGAACAGGAGTTCTTCGCGCAGCGTGAGCCGGTGACATAGCGCCCGGAGTAAAGGTGCAATGAATGAAAGTATTGATCGCATGTGGGGGGACCGGTGGACATCTGTTCCCTGGTTTGGCAGTGGCGGAGACGCTGTTGTCGCGCCAGCACCAGGTGAAACTGCTGGTGTCGGAGAAGGCCGTGGATTCCACCGCATCATCTGCGTTGACGAACAGCTCCGGCCGTTCGGGGATCACCGTACATTCGGTCTCGGCGATTGGCTACGGCGGCGGGGGGCAGTTGATTCGCTTCTGCGCCCGTTTAGCGCGCGCAGTCGGCGATTGCGCAGCGATAGGCGCTGAGTATCAGCCCGACGCAGTGTTGGGCATGGGCGGATTCACGTCCGCGCCGGCAGTGCTGGCAGCGCGTTGGCAACGGACGCCGACGTTGATCCACGAGTCCAATGCCGTGCCGGGAAGGGCGAACCGCTGGGCAGGGAAGTTAGTGGACCACGTGGCGGTCGGGCTGGCGGAGTGTGCCCGGTATTTCGGACGCAAGCCGGTCACCGTGACGGGTACGCCTATCCGATCGGCATTGCGACGTGTGCCCGACACGCACGCACGGTTCGGTTTTGAAAAGGGGCGAATGACGATACTGGTCATGGGCGGCAGTCAGGGCGCGCACGCTATCAACGAGACGATGGCCAGCGCGTTGCCGTGGCTGAACGATTGGCGGGAGCAGACGCAGTTCGTCCATTTGAGCGGCCCACGCGACGAGACGTTCGTGCGCGAGGCTTACGAGAGAAATGAATTTCGAGCAAGGGTGATGAGTTTTTGCAACGAAATGGAACTGGCGTACAGCACGGCGGACTTGGTGGTGGCGCGATCGGGCGCGGCCACGCTGACGGAACTCGCGGCGTTCGGCTTACCGGCGATCTTGATTCCCTACGCCGAAGCCGCCGGCAACCACCAACTTCACAATGCCCGGATACTTGCTCGTGCCGGAGCCGCACACATTATCGAACAAACGCCTAGGTTACACGTCGCGGCAGGGGAACGGCTCGCGGAGGAGATTTCCGCCCTGCTCGCGAATGACAAGGCGCGCGCCGGCATGGCGACGGCGGCGCGTTCGTTGGCGGTCGAGGATGCGGCGGAACGGATTGCTGACTTGGTGGAGGCATATGCAAACTAAACAGCACCTGATCGAGTTTCTGAGCGCGAAGCCGCGGCACGCGCATTTCGTTGGGATCGGCGGCTGCGGCATGAGCGGGCTGGCTCGGTTGCTCCTGCAGCAAGGCCATCAGGTCACCGGCTCCGACCTCTCGCCCAATGGCGAGACGACCGCGCTGCGCAAGCTCGGGGCGAAGATCCATACCGGCCATGCGGCGAAACACGTCCGGACTGATACGGAATTGCTCGTCTACACGTCGGCCGTGACAAGCGACAACGAGGAACTGCGTGCGGCGGTCGAATTGAAGATTCCGACGGTACGTCGTGGTCGGTTGCTCACGGCGTTGATGACGCATCGCAATAACATCGCCGTGGCCGGCACACATGGGAAGACGACGACGACCGCGATGATCGCCCACGTGCTCACACGCAGTGACAGCGTGCCAAGTTTTTGTGTCGGCGCAAACGTGCCGGTGCTCGGGACGAACGCGCAGATCGGCGGCGGCAAGTATTTTGTCGCCGAAGCCTGTGAGAGTGATGGCACGCTCATCGGGTTCACGCCCGAGTACGCGGTCTGCCTCAACATCGAACCCGAACACCTCGACTACCACGGGTCGATGGAGAGACTGCTCGCCACGTTCGAGACGTTTCTCGCGAGCACGCTGAAGACGGCGTTCTATTGTTCGGACTGCCCGAACTGCGCGCCGCTGGGGCGCAATCTTCGGCAGGCGATTTCGTTTGGGTTGAACGAGCGAGCGGATTACCGGGCCGTGGACATTCAGCCGACCTCGCGCGGAAGCAAGTTCACCGTGCTCTGCCGCGACCAGAGGATCGGCGAAGTCGAACTGATCATTCCCGGCCAACAAAACGTCGTCAATGCCCTGGCGACTCTCGCAATTGCGGACCAACTCGGTCTGCCGTTTGAGAAAGCCGCCGAAGCGCTCGCGCAATTCTCGGGCGCGAAACGCCGCTTCGAGCGCGTCTTCGACGCCGACGGCATCGTGGTCGTCAACGACTACGCCCATCACCCGACCGAAGTGCGCGCGACGATTGCCGCGGCAAAGACGCTCGGTCACAAGCGTCTTGTCGTTGCGTTTCAGCCTCACCGCTACACACGGACGCAGGCTTTGCGCGAACAATTCGGCGCGGCCTTCGCCGGTGCCGACAAACTTTTCCTGACCGATATTTACTCCGCGACCGAGAAACCCATCGAAGGCGTCAATGGCTACACGATCGTGGACGCCGCGCGCGCTGTCGGTCAAAGAGATGTGACGTACGAGCCGCGTCTCGAGAAGCTAGCGAAACATCTTGCCGCCGAAGCTCGCGCCGGTGACCTCATTCTCGTGATGGGTGCCGGCGACATCTGCAATGTGGCGCTGAAAACGGGCGAGATTCTGGCAGCGCGAAAGCCCATCATCACGGAGCAGCCCATGAGAATCGACGCCGATCTACGCGCACTGCTCTCGGACAAAGCCGCCATCCGCCGCGACGAACCGATGGCGCGTCACACTTCGCTCAAAGTCGGCGGTCCGGCCGAACTGTGGGTCGAGCCCTGGAACGAACGCGACCTCGCGAAGCTGTTGCATTACTGCCATGCGCGCGAGATACCGGTGACGCTGGTCGGTCGCGGCACGAATCTGCTGGTTCGCGACGGTGGGATTCCCGGGGTGGTCATTCACCTGAGCAGCGACGAGTTCTCAAAGATTGAAGTGGATGGCGAACGGCTCATCGTCCGCGGTGGCGCGCGGTTGCGCAGCGTCGTCAACGCCGCCAAGAAGCACGAACTGGGCGGTCTGGAATTTCTCGAAGGCATCCCGGGTTCGCTCGGAGGAGCGCTGCGCATGAATGCCGGCGCGATGGGCAAACAGACGTTCGACGTCGTCGAGTGGGTCCGGTACGTCAGCTATGCCGGAGAGATCTACGACACGGAGGCGCGGACGCTGCCGGTGAGTTACCGGAACTGTCCACTGTTCACGAATCACGTCGTGCTCCGAGCGATCCTGCGCGGTGAGAAGTGCGCGCGCGCGGAAATCGATGCGCGATTGCGGCAGTTTGAAAAAATGCGTTGGTCAAGCCAGCCGGCCAAGCCAAGCGCCGGTTGCATCTGGAAAAATCCCGAGGCAATTCCCGCCGGCAGGCTCATTGACGAACTCGGTCTGAAAGGCGCGAGCGTCGGCGGCGCACGCGTGTCGGATGTGCACGGCAACTTTATCGTCAACGATGGCGGAGCAAAGGCCAGTGACGTATTGAAGTTGATGGCGATGATTCGCGAACGCGCGCAGCAGGAGCGCGGGATCAAGTTGGAGGCGGAGGTCATGATTTTGGGGAGGGAAGAATGAAACGGTTGCGAATCGCGGTGTTGATGGGCGGGCCGTCGGCCGAACGCGAAGTGTCGTTGCAATCGGGACGGATGGTTACTGAGGCGCTGCAGCCGACCGGGGCAGCGGTCGTGCCGGTTGTGGTGGATGGACCGGAGTTTGCGTTGCCCGGCAACACCGACGTGGCATTCATCGCGCTGCACGGCACATTCGGGGAAGACGGCCAGATTCAGCGCGTTCTGGAAGAGCGCGGCGTGACGTACACCGGCTCAGATGCCGAGGCGAGCGAGCGTGCGTTCGACAAGAGCATCGCGAAAGAACACTTCGCGACTGGCGGGATACCAACGCCGGCAGTGTTTGATGATCCTTCGATGGTGAAGTTTCCGGCGATGGTCAAGCCGGCTCGCCAAGGATCGAGTGTTGGTATCACCGTTGTACACGATCAAGCTGAGTTGGCGGCCGCGTGCGCTAAGGCGCATGCCTATGACGACCGGTTGGTGATTGAACAATTCATTCCCGGTCGTGAGCTGACGGTGGGTGTGCTCGGTCAGCGGGAATTGCCGGTTTTGGAGATTCGGACGGAGAGCGGCTTTTTCGGATACCGGGAAAAATACACGGCGGGCGCTGCGGAGGAGATTGTACCAGCGCCGTTGGATTCCGCCGTGGCGATCAAAGCACAGCGGTTGGCACGGTTGGCCCACGAGCGGCTTGGCTGCCGGGATTTCTCACGCGTGGATTTGATGCTGAATCGCCGGGGTGAATTGTTCGTGCTCGAAGTAAATACGATTCCCGGGCTGACCGCGAACAGTTTGCTGCCGAAGGCCGCAAAGGCCGCAGGTTTGAGCATGTCGGACTTGTGCGTGCGAATGGTGGAGATGGCGCTGGCGCGACGCCCTTTGGAGGTGCCGGCATAGACGATGAAACTCGGTAATCGACGCCGCAGAAAAAACGAGTTCTTGCTCGACGTCAAGGTGCAGACGGAAGGCCGGATGCGCCATCGCGTCCGGCGGGTGTCGGCCATTGTCGCGGCGCTCGCGGTCGTATCATTGAGCGTGTACGGCTGTTACCGTCTCGTGAGGTATTCGGTGGCGAAGATGGTCCATGAGAATCCGCGGTTCGCCATCATGCAGATCGTGGTGGAGGATGACGGCGCGCTGACGCCGCAACAGGTCGCGGCATTTGCCGGCGTGGCGGTCGGACAAAACCTATTGTCGCTCAATCTCGATCAGGTACGGCGCAATCTCGAATTGTTGCCGTTGGTCCGGCATGTGGAAGTGCGACGGATGTTGCCGCAGAAGTTGTTCATCCACGTGGACGAACGAATCGCGGTGGCGCGGCTGCGCGGGCCAACGGACTCCGAGTTCATGATCGACCGGTCGGGTGTCGTGATAAAACCGATTCGGTTGCCAGACGGGACGGTGCTGCGGCCGCAAACGGTTGGACCGGTGCCGACTCTCACCGGCGTATCACTGGCGGACGTGCGCGTCGGCAAGCAAGTGCAGTCGGAACAGATTTACCGGGCGTTGGAGCTTCTCGACCGGATGCAACAGGCGTCGGCGGGGTCGATGATGGAAGTAGATTGCATCGATTTGTCGAAGCCGCGGCATCTGACATTAACGAGCCGTCAGCGCACCGTGGTGAAATTTGACATCGAAGAGTACGCGCAACAGTTGCGGCGGTTGAGCGCGATTTTGACCTGGGCGGCCCAACGGCAACGGATTGTACAAAGCGTGGACCTAACGGTCGCGCGCGGCGTGCCGGTGGCGTTTGCAAATTGAGCGGAAGGGGATTTCATGCGGGCAAAGGAACAAATTATCGTCGGCCTCGAGGTCGGCACATCGAAGATCTGCGCCGTCGTCGGCGAAGTGGTTGAGGCCGGCAACATCAGCATCATCGGCGTCGGTCAAGCCGAGTCGGAAGGTGTCCGCAAGGGCGAGGTCATTGACCTGGAGGCGGCAGGCGAAAGTATTCATAAGGCGGTGGCCGAGGCGGAGGAGAGCGCCGGCGTTGAGATTCACAACGTGTTCGCAAGTGTGACCGGCGGTCACATCCGTTGTTTCAACAGCCGCGGCAGTGTCGCGATCACCAACGAGGAACGCGAGATCTCGGAAGAGGAAGTGCGCAACGTCCTGCTCAACGCAAAGGCTGTCAACATTCCCGTCGACAACGTCGTCGTCCACGCGATCCGGCAACACTTCTTTGTCGACGGCCACGACGGCATCCGAAATCCTGTCGGCATGATCGGGGCGAGGCTCGAAGCGGACGTGCACGTCATTTACGGCGTGCGCACACGACTCCAAAACACCATCAAATGCATCAAAGAAGTCCCGCTCGACGTGCAGAACATCGCCGTCTCCGGTTTTGCGTCCGCGCTGGCCGTTCTCACCACTGAGCATCAACAACTCGGTGCGTTAGTCATCGACATGGGCGCCGGCACAACCGACTACATCGTCTACCGGGAGAGCACAATTCAACACAGCGGCGTGCTAGCCGTCGGCGGCGACCACATTACCAACGACCTCGCCATCGGGCTGAAGATCCCGATGCCGTTGGCCGAGCAACTCAAGATCGAACACGGCTCGGTGGACTATCCAGTCGCTGACGAAATCATTGCACTCAAGCGCGACGTTGGCCTGCCAGACCGCGACATTTCGAGAGAGCAGCTTTGCCGGATCATGAACCTACGCGTCGAAGAGACGCTCACGTTCGTGAAAAAGGAACTCGAAAAGCAAAAACTCCACGACTATCTCGGAGCGGGCGTATTCATTACCGGCGGCTGTGCGCGATTGCGCGGCCTCGAGACGTTGGCGACGCAAGTGTTTGGCTTGCCGGTGCACATCGGCCATAGCCAGACGGTTGCCGGCCCGACCAGCGCGATTGAAAGTCCGGAGTTTTCGACGGCGATTGGCCTGGTGCGCTACGCTCTCGGTTCGCAGCGCGACCAACATCAACCGCCGTCGCCGTTTCAGAAAATGACCACCGCGTTTCATTATCTCGTCCATAAAGTGCGCACATTGTTGTAAGGAGACCGCATGGTAACGCCCCGCAAATCAAACAAGCTGGCGATTGCACCCGCGGAGATGCATTCCAGTATCCGACTCAAAGTTCTCGGCATTGGTGGCGCAGGCGGGAACGCGGTCGCGCAGATTGCCGGCCAGCCGGGGGCATTGAGCGGCGTTGGCCTCGTCGCGGTCAACACCGATCTCCAAGCGCTGAACGCCATCGACGTTGCGGAAAAACTGCAGATCGGCTCGTCGGTCACGCATGGCCTCGGTACCGGCGGCGACGTCGAAACCGGCGGACGCGCCGCGCAACAGAACGCCGAACAACTCGAAGCCGTCCTACAGAACACGGATATCGTCTTCCTCGCCGTCGGACTCGGCGGCGGCACCGGCACCGGCGCGGCGCCGGTCGTGGCACGCATCGCGAAAGAGCAGGGCGCCTTGGTGCTGGGGTTTGCCGCGCTTCCGTTTGGATTTGAAGGTGAGCGGCGCCGGCAGCAGGCGCTAGCCGGACTCGAACAGCTCCGTGCGCAAGCCGACGCTGTCATCTGCATCCCGAACGACAAGCTGCTCAAGAGTGCCGGCGAGAGCGCGACGGCGTTGGATGTGTTCCAACAGGGCAATGAGACCATCGCGACCGGTGTGCGGGCCATCTGGCAGTTGCTCTCGCGCAAAGGACTCATCAACCTCGATTTCGCGGACTTGAAAGCTGCGCTTGGCGGCAAACACAGCGACGGCATCTTCAGCTTTGGCGAAGGCACCGGCGCGGACAAATCGCGCGATGCCGTGAAAGCGGTCATGGAGAACCCGTTGCTTGACGGCGGCGAGATGCTCGCGAAAGCCGAGGCCGTGTTGGTCAGTGTGCTTGGTGGTCCGGGAATGACGGTGGCCGACGTGCAGCGCGCGGTTGAGCCGATCTCACGACTCGCGACCCGCGCGCAAGTGATCATGGGGGCGGCGATTGACGAGAGTTACCGAGATCGTCTGAATATCACGGTCATCGCTGCGGCCAACGTGTTGCCGCGTCGCGCGGCTTCTCCCACCTCCGGTCGCACTGGCATCGGAAGGCCAAGTCCGCTTCGGGCACCGACACCCACGACGCCAAAGGAATCGGCGAAGAAGGAAAGCGCCCAGCCGAAACAAGAGAGCCTGCCGCTCGAAGGTGTAACGCGCGGCCGGTTCGACAAGAGCGAGCCGACGCTCTACGACGGCCAAGACCTCGACGTGCCGACCTATCTCCGCCGTGGCATCAGCTTCAAGCGGTAGCGACGAATCCTGACTCGACGGGTCGCGGGCGTTGGCGTAAAGTTACCGGGAAACTGGAGGTAACCGATGAAGAACATTGCAATATGGTTGCGCGTGCTGGTGGCAGTCGTTGGATTGGCGTGCGTCGCCGTGCCGGCAATCACAATGGCAGCCGACGACGATGACGGCCGGGATCGTCAATCACAGATCCAGCGCCCGGTGCCGGGACGAGGCTGTTGTGCATCTACCATGTGCGGCGGCCCAATGCCCGGTCGACCGATGTGTCCGTTGCGTGCGTGTGGGTTCCTGAAATTCATGGTTGCAGCGCTCGCTATCATTCACGTGATGCTGGCGATCTGGGTGTTCACCGATATTCGCAAACGCGGTGAAGGGCACGGCATCTTTGTGGTGCTGGCACTGCTCGCCGGACTTCCTGCCACAATTGTGTACGCGTTGGTGCGCATCGGCGACGCAAAGAAGACATAGCGAGCGTCGCGTGCTAGTGTTAGGTTTGGTTGGTAGAGAGCGATGCCGAAGTCAGATCCACTTCTGGTTGAGAACCGCGCCAAACAGCGCATGCAATCGCTGGGGGACACGCTTTCACGGTTGACGACCCCCGGTGAGTTGTACGAGCGCTTGCCGGACCACAAGGTGCGTTGTTACGCCTGTGGCCATCGCTGCCTCATCCTCGACGGCCACGACGGCATCTGTCGCGTGCGGTTCAATCGCGGCGGCACGCTGTTTGTCCCGCACGATTACTTCGGCGCGCTGCAATGCGATCCGATCGAAAAGAAGCCGTTTTTCCACGCGTTACCCGGGACATTGGCCATGAGCTTCGGGATGCTTGGGTGCGACTTGCATTGCGGCTACTGCCAGAATTGGTTCACGTCGCAAGCCCTCCGTGACCCGGCCAGCACCGCGCCGCCGGTGCCCATGAACGCGGCAGAGTTCTGCCGGCTGGCGTTCGAGCAGGGTGCGGACACCGTCACGAGCACGTACAACGAGCCGCTCATCACGAGCGAGTGGGCGGTCGAAGTGTTCAAGGAGGCACGAAAGCGCGGCCTGCGCACCAGCTACGTCTCCAACGGCAATGGCACGGAGGAAGTGCTCGATTACATCAAGCCGTGGGTGGACTTCTACAAAGTTGACCTGAAAAGTTTCAACGATAAGAACTACCGGCAGCTCGGCGGCAAACTTGACTCGGTGTTGAAGACGATCGAGATGCTGTACCAGAAGGGTTTTTGGTTGGAGATCGTCACGCTCTTTATACCGGGCTTCAATGACGGCGAAGACGAGATGCGTCAGATCACGAAGTTTCTGGCCGGCATTTCGCCGGACATTCCGTGGCACTGCACGGCGTTTCATCCCGACTACAAAATGAGCGACCGCGATTACACCTCCGTGCGCACGCTCATCAAAGCGTGCGAGATCGGTCGAGAAGCTGGCTTGCGCTACTGCTACGCCGGCAACCTACCCGGCCGGGCTGGCGAGTGGGAGAACACGCATTGCCCGAGTTGCAGCGAACTGCTAATCGAGCGCCACGGCTTCGAGGTGCAGGACTACCGGCTCACGGACGACGGCAAATGTCCAAAGTGTGCCACGGCGATCGCGGGCCATTGGGACGCCGGCAAGACTCGCGCGGCGCTCAGCCGTTTCACTGCATTGGACCGGATCCCTCGCGCCGTTCATCCTTCATTCTGATATCGCACAGACTTAAGTTGCCCAATCGGCGCAGAGCAGTTCGGCTTGTTGGAGAACCGTGGCAGTGGCCTTTTCTTGCTTGTCGGGCGGGTAGCCGTACTTGCGGAGGATGCGTTTGACCATGACCCGAATCTTGGCGCGGACGGCTTCGCGCTCGGTCCAGTCAATGGTGACGCTGTTGCGGACGGCGGAGGGAATTCTGAATTCTGAATTTCGACTGACGAATTCGACACTCCACATTCAGCACTCGACATTCCGTAGGGTCTTCGCCGCGCTTGTTGGCTTCGCGCATCTGTTTCGCCAACTGGATCAACTCTTCAATGACGGCGGCGGCTTCGATGGCGCGGTTCTGGTACTTCCGGATGGATTCTTCCAACATGTCGGCGAAGGAACGCGACTGAATGAGGAATTTCTTCTGCCGGAGTTTGCTCTCGTTGTTCAACAGTTTGCGCAGCGTTTCCACGGCAACCGTGTCGGTCTGCCCATCCGACAACGCTAGACAGTGCCGGGAAGGTTGTTATAGGATGGCGGCAAATCGAACCCAATGCAGTGAAAGCTATGGAACAGCCAAACCCCTCGATGAACAGGCTCATTCAAACGATCGAGCAACTTCGCGCCAAACTCGACGGTTTGAGAAAACACTCGTTGAAAGAAACTCCAACGAGAACCATCGTGATTGACCCGATTCTGGAAGCCTTGGGATGGGACGTTCGTGATCCGGACGAAGTGCAGTTGGAGTATCCCACAGTGGATGGGAAGTCGGTGGATTACGCGCTGAAGATCAACCGCAAGGCCACACTCTTGGTTGAGGCTAAAGCATTGGATGATCCGCTTGACGACGTGAAGGCAATCACGCAGGTCGTCGGTTATGCGTCCAACGACGGGATCGTGTGGTGCGTTTTAACAAACGGAATTCGCTGGCGGGTTTATCGCAGTGTGGAGAAATGCCCAGCCCCTGAGAAGCTGATGTACGAAGTGTCGATCGATCCTCGCGACAGCGAGGGAATGACAACCGAACAGGTCGCAGGCCAGCTCTGGCGGTTGTCGCGGAACGAGATGGCCAAGGGAACGCTAGACGAAATCGGCGAGCAAACATTTACCGACAGCAAGGTGCGTAAGGCGCTCGACGGAATCATGCGGGATGCCCCTCGACAACTGTTGAATCTTGTGAGGGCGGCGACCGGCGACAGCTCGATTGCGCCGCAAAAGATCAAGGAAAGCCTTGCTCGCATTTGGTCCATCGCACCGTTGATCAACGAACCGCAGAAGATCCAGATCACGACGACGGCCCGCGTTGCTGCATCCGTTCGCAAAAGCACCGGGGCGGACGGCAAGAAACGGGAGACGCCGGAGTATAGCGAACGCCATCACACTGAGGGCAAACCCAAAGAGGTATTGGAGTTATATCAAACCCTCGACCGATTGTGTTTGTCTCTGAAGCCTGGTGAAGTGGAAAAGCGACACCTCAAACTCTACGTTGCTTACCGGTTTGCGAAACACATCTTCTGTAGTGTTCACCTGCAACAGGGAGGCTTGCGCGTTTGGCTCAAGCTCAAATACTCGCAGTTGGAAAAATCGCCTGCCTTCGTCAGGGATGTTACCGGGGTGGGCCACTGGGGTGTCGGAGACCTCGAATTGGGGATCAACAGTGCTTCTGCTCTCGAAGAAGCAATCCCGCTGATCCGCAAAGCGTTTGCCGAAGCCAGTCTTTGACTGGGCGCACGATGTTGGCGCAACGGGTTTTCGCCTGTGCCGGTCGCTGCCGCAACAGTTCATGACACCGCGAGAACGTCCCGAACAACTGATCGTCCAGATCGTTCCGGTCAGTGATGACCACGATGGTCGGGTTCTCCATCGCAACATGCGACACCAACCGGCCCGCATAGAACGCCATCGTCAACGACTTGCCCGACCCCTGCGTGTGCCAGATCACGCCGATGCGCCGGTCACCCGCCGCCCCGCCCGGTTGATGCTTCGCGAAATAACCGCCGCCGGGATCGCGCACGAGGTTACCGGGCGCGGAAGCCCAAATCGTTTCCTCCACCGCAATCCTGACCGCGTGAAACTGATGATACCCGGCCACCTTCTTGATGACGGTACCGGCGCCGTCATCCTCAAACACGATGAAACTTCTCACGAGATCGAGAAACCGCCGCTTCTCGAACACCCCGCGCAGCAACACCTCCAACTGCGTCATGGCTGAAGACGCCACGGCGTCACCTTCGATGGTGCGCCATGGCATGAACCGCTCCGTGTCCGCGCTGATCGTCCCGAGGCGCGCCTCCAACCCGTCCGAGATAATTGTCACCGCGTTGTAGATGAAGAACGACGGAATCTGTTCCTTGTAAGTCTGGATTTGCCGGAACGCGGCCCAAATGTCCGCGCCCTCATCCGCCGCGTTCTTCAACTCGATCACCGCCAGCGGCAGTCCGTTGACGAAGATCACGATGTCCGGCCGCCGGTTCCAGTGTTGGCTTGCCGCGGCGGAGCCAGGCGAAGACGGTCCCTCAATCACGGTGAACTGATTCACCACCAGCCAATCGTTCGCGTCGGGATCGTTCCAGTCTATGAGGCGGACAATCTCGTGGCGT
>CAZMKD010000256.1:0-3737 GCA_964566575.1 uncultured Verrucomicrobiota bacterium | reverse complement strand
CTCAGGCGGATGGTCGCCTCCTCGCCGTCGCGGCGGAGGTTCCCGACCAGAACGCTGTAGTTAGAAGGCATTGCACTTAGGTATCCGTCCGGCGATCACCGTTCCGAATGAATAATCGATGCGGCTGGAATCAAGGCGACGCAGGGTAAGCGAAGATCAGGCCGGTGCCGCGGCAGTTTGGACGGCGGAGATTTCTCGACCGTTCCAGCGGTCGGGCAGGAACGAATCGATTTGGTTGATGGGTGTGGCGGGGATTCGGGTCAGCACATCGCGCAGGTAGGCGAAGGGTTCAACCCGGTGCCGCTGGCAGGTGGCCATGAGGGTGAAGAGGACCGCGGCGGTGTTCCCACCGTTGTCGGAGCCGCAGAAGATCCAGTTCTTGCGGCCGATCGCCACGCGGCGCAGCGCGTTCTCGCTGGCGTTATTGTCGATGGCCAGATCGCCGTCGGTGGTGTAGACGCACAGCGCATCCCACTGATTCAGCGCATAGACAATCGCCTGGCCCATGGGACTCTTGGGCAGCACTGATCCGCCGCGTGCCGCTTGTTGCGATTCCAGCCACGCCCTGAACTGCTCCAGACGGGGAACGGACTTTTCCTGGCGCAGACTCCGGCGCTGCGGTGCTGACCGTTCTTTCGCCTCGACCTCCACGTCGTAGAGCAGCCGGATGTAGGCCAGCGCCTGCGTGCCGGTGGCGGCATCCGAGTTTCGCGCATCGTAAAACTTGCGGCGCGCATGAGCCCAACAGGCGACCTCGGTCACATGACCGCCCGCCTGGCCCGCGTAGATTCCGTCATACCCGCCGAACGCATCGGCCTGTAGATGTCCGCTCCAACCTTTGAGGAACTGTTGCGGTCCGTCACGACTACGGCTGGGGGTGTACGAGAACACCGAGTAGGGATGGGATTTGTCTCCCAGGTAGACCCAGAATCTACCGGTGCGGGTCTGGGTTCGACTCCGATCCAACACGTCCACTGGTGTGTCGTCGGTATGAATCACTTTGGATTGGAGGACTTCGCCGATCATCCGGTCGTACAACGGTCGCACCAGCGCGGCGCACTGCGCCGCCCAGTCGCACATCGTGGATCGCGCGATCTCAATCCCATGCCGCGCCAGAATGTGCTCGAGGCGGTGCAAGGGGATATGGTCGGAATACTTACTCACCATCACGTAGGCCAGCAGCCCCGGAGCGGCCAGGCCCTTCTCAATGGGAGAGAGTGGTTTTTCGGCGGTGACGATCTGCGGGCCGCTCTGCGAAGCATTCTCTTCACACGCCCGGCAGGCGTACTTGAGCCGCACGTGCTCGATCACCGTCAGCTTGGCCGGCACATAATCGAGCTGCTCGCTGATCTCCTGACCGATGATGTGCCGCATCTTCCCGCAGCACGGGCAGGGCTTCTGATCTTCCGGCAGATCGTGGATGACCTTTTGACGCGGCAGATCCGCGGGCAGGCGTCTTCGCCCGTGGCCGTTGGTCGAAGGCAGAGGTGCGGAGGCGGGTTCCGCTGTTCGCTCGGGCGCCGGCGTGGGCGGGGCCAGTTGATTCAAGATCGTTTCGAAGAGCACCATCTGCCGGGGATCGATCTTCTCCGCCGAGCGACCGAACAATCGGCGGAGCATCTGCTGCAACTGGTGTTGCAGGCTGTCGATCTCGCGATTCTTCTGTTGCAGTTGTTCGAGGATTTGCTCACGCTCGGCGCGAAGAAGTTCGACTTCCTGTTGCAGCTGCGCGAACTGAGCCTCCGGTATGACGCGACCCTCCGTGGTCATGCCTCTTGATACGCAAGAGACGCAGCATGGTTCGCAAGTTTTTTTGAGGGCCGGATTTTTTTCACGCCGTGACGGCGAAGCGTTTGCGATGCTTGATGCTGGTCAGATCAATCCCCGCCAACAGCATGGCCAGTTCGCTGGCCTTTAACTCCACGCTTGCTCCTGCCTTCTTCGGAGTGGGCAGACGAAACGTGCCCTCTTCGAGTCTCTTGTACCAGATCGCAAAGCCATCGGAATCCCAATAGAGGATCTTGAGACGATCCCTGGCCCGGCCGGCAAAGAGGAACAAGTGTTTGGAGAGAGGATCATACCCCAGCGACTCGCGCACCAACGCCGCCAGGGAGTCAAAGCCTTTGCGCATGTCCGTGGGCGATGTGCACAAGTACACGCGAACCCCAAGTCCCACATCCAGCTCACCCAGGCTCGGCAGCTTCAACATACTGCCGCCTCCGCCTCGATGAACTTTGCTGAACTCAGCACCGCGAGAACGTCGGTCAGCGCCTGCCGGTCCACAGACCCAATGAGACGCACACAACGCCGGGCCGGCAAAATAATCTCGATCCGACTGTCCGCCCCGCTCACCGCCGACAGGTCGAACGCATCGCTCGCCGATCGATCCGCCGTGATTCGCACCGGCACGAGGGCCGGTGCATGGGCGTCACGCCGGGCCAGTTGCGTTCGCCACCAGTAAAACGACGACTCACGCACCGAGTGCTTGCGGCACCAGGCTCGAACGGACATCCCGCTGTCCGGTTGCCTCCGTATCACTCGCCGCCAGAACACTTCCTTCTTCCGATCCTGTCTCGACACGCGCATCGCAAATGTCTCCTTCAACACGAAGACATCTTCCACCGGCTGGCAGGCGGATTGAAGGCGGGGTTGGCCGGACGCTTACAATTGAATTGGTGTTCTCATTCGGTCTGTATCATATCAGAGTTAGCCTAATGAACACAGTTTTCATGTCGAAGATTTACTGTAGCGGGAAGCGGTGTTGGCATCCACGAATTGCTGAGTGCTCCAAATGAGGTTAGCCTCGTCGGCAACACTAGTACGTGGAGCCCACGCGCAAGACACGAAGAGGCCGTCATGCAAATCTCTATCAGTCATTTCCTTTCCTTGGTAGTGGGCCTTTGCATCGGTGGCTTTGGGCTTTGGCTGATCGTTAGGGGAAAAATCGCCCTGGCCCAGGCCGCCGCTCGTTCTGCTGGTGAAGTGGAAAGAACCGCGCTCGCCGAACAACTCAAGGCTGCTATTCAGAGAGTTTTAGAGTGCCAGACTCGCCTCGCGGATATCGAACAGGCACGCGAAGCTCTCCTGGGCCAGCAAGCAAAGCTCCATTCCACAATCACCGAATTGACCGTGACATTGGACGCCGAGCGAAAACAGACTCCGGAAAAGCTTGCGATCCTCAAGGACGCACGAGAACAGTTGATTCTTCAGTTCGAATCAACTGCAAACAAAATACTTGAGGACAAAAGCCAGAAATTCACCGAGCAAAACAAGACCAACCTTGACCAGCTTCTGATTCCACTCAAACAGCAAATCACCGAGTTCAAAGCGAAAGTGGAGGAGGTCTATGTCAACGAGGGTAAGGACCGCAGCGCCCTGGCCGAACAGGTCAAGCAGCTCATGCAGCTCAATAACAACTTGAGCCAGGACGCCCAAAACCTAACGCTCGCGCTCAAAGGTGATCGCAAAGCGCAAGGCAATTGGGGCGAGATCATCCTTGAAGATTTGCTTGAGAGAGCAGGTTTGGTATGCGGACAGCACTACGACAAACAGGGTGGAGTAAAGAGCGACGACGGGCTCTCCTATGTCATCCCGGATGTGGTCGTTCACCTTCCCGGCGACCGCCATATCGTCATCGACTCCAAAATGACCCTGCCTGATTATCGAGCTTTTGCCAATGCAGACGACGAAGGGGAACGCGCCGAGGCGCTCAAACGGCACCTCACGTCTACCCGAGC
>CAZMKD010000255.1:0-26554 GCA_964566575.1 uncultured Verrucomicrobiota bacterium | reverse complement strand
CGTGAGCTTGTCGAAGACATGTCGGAAGAGCCACTGCACTTTTTTGTGCCGGCGCGTCGAGCGCGGCGACATGCGCGCGTTGATGAGAAACATCGGAACGTTGCGGCGCGCGCCTTCCCAGACATGGTTCGGCCAGACTTCGGATTCCATCAGCACGATGCAGTCGGGCGCGATGAGGTCGTACGCGCGTCGCACGCACGACCGGAAGTCCTGCGGGAAGTACAGCAACGTCACATCTGTCGGCAAACGTTCTCGGGCGAGCGCGTAGCCGGTCGAGGTCGTAGTCGTGACAACCACTTGGAGCTGCGGGAGCCGCTGGCGCAGGGCCGCGATGAAGAAGAGCGCGAGATTGACTTCGCCGACACTGACTGCCTGAATCCAGCAGCGCGGCGCAGTCTTGTTGGCGAGGCGTTGCCGGAGTTCGGGGGAATACCGACCGAAACGCTGGAGGAAGTTCTCCCGGTACTTGCCGCGTTTCCACATCTTGTAGAGAAACGCGGGACTGAGCAGCAGGAAGCCCAGCGCGTAAAGAAGCGTGTAAAGCAGCCGCATTTTGGCGGCGAGATTAGCGGAAGATTTCGGCGAAGAACAGCTTCATCGCTTCCCATGAACGTTTGTCGGCCTTCTCATTGTAGGCCGCGCCTTTGGAGTTGTCCGTGCCGGCGCCGGGATTGGTGAACGCGTGCACCGCGCCGCTGTAAACCACCAACTGCCAATCCACACCACCCTTCGTCATCTCGACTTCAAACGCCGCCACGTCCGCGGCCGGCACGTAGGGATCGTCCGCACCGTGCAGCGCGAGCAGCTTGCCTTTGATGTTCTTCGCGTCGCCGGGCGTCGGCGTGTCTAGGCCGCCGTGGAAACTGACGACGCCGGCAATGTCCGCGCCACTGCGCGCGAGTTCGAGCACCGTCGTGCCGCCAAAACAATAACCGATGGCCGCGATGCGATTCGAATCGACGTGTTCGTTCTTCCGCAACACGTCGAGCGCGGCGAGAATGCGGACGCGCAGCAGCGCGCGGTCGCTCTTGAACTTACCGGCTTGCTCACCGGCTTCCTTCGGGTTCGCCGGCCGCACACCCTTGCCGTAAATGTCGACCGCCAACGCGACATAACCCATCCGCGTAAGTTCGTCGGCCTTGGCCATCGAGAATTTGCCCAACCCCATCCAGTCGTGGACCACCAGAACCCCGGGTCGTTTGCCCGGCGCAGTGTCACCGGCCAGATAACCCTCACACGCGGTGTCGCCCGCTTTGTATTCGATCATGCCGGCATTCACGTTGAGCGCAAACAGCGCGATGGCGAGAACATATTTCATTGTTGAACCTCCACAAATTTTCGTCGGCTGCCGTGTCCGTGGACGATGGTCACCGCGCGTTTCGCGACACCGAAGTGATCGGCCAACGCCGCAACGACGGCGTCATTGGCGCGTCCGTCTTCGGCCGGTTCGCGGACTCTTACCGCGAGCGTCCCATCCTCGGCAGTCTTGATGCCCGGTTTCTTTGCTCGTGGTGTCACTCGAATCGGGAGCCGCATGCCGCAAGAGTACCGGAAGAATCTATCGTGGCCAAGCCGGTTACCATCGAAGACCTCCACGTCGCCATCGCGAAAGCCGTCGCGGACCAACGACACGCAAGATCAGCGACCGCTGGTGGGGGCGCGTCTGGCTGCTGGTGGAATGCGGAAGTCATGGCAATCTATATCCCGGAGCAGGCAGCGGTTCACTGCATCGCCTGGTTAGATGGTTTGGGCAACCACCGCAAGCGCTTCCAAGAAAGGGTCGTCAAGACACTGGGTAGCAATGCGAAAATCACGACGCAACCAATCTCGCTCGCCGAAATGTGCGGAGGGTTCGACAAACCGAAGCCGTGGGCAATCCCAACCATCTCCACAGCGCCCGCGAGCGCGAGTAGTACTGATAAAACCACGGCTGGCAACCGCAGTCGCATCAAAGTGCCAACACCCACCAACGTGGCAACCGGACCGGCGAGAATATACCGCCACACTTGGACCGGCCCCCGACCATACGATACAAGCGGCAGCAATGTGCTCAATAAGCCAAACATCACGAAGAGGCCGCCATACAACAACAAGAGAACAAATGAGCTACAACGTAGCCACCCAACGAGAGTCGCGCTTTTCATCTAACATGAAGTAGACGCCAGTTTGGCGTTTGCCACGGAAAGCATGGTGTGTGGCGTCTCGTCCGGCTATTTCCTACTCGCGTTTGGAGTCCTTGTTTGATTCGACTCCCTTCATGTCGAGCACGTTAGCGCCGCCCTTAAGCACCGGCAAGCCCAAACTGACCCGCCACGCTCCCGCGCAGTTCAGGCGTAGTAGTGGTAGTTGACGTCGGGGAAAATATTGTCGCGCCATTCGAGGGACGCGAGCCACGGTTCGTCGATCTGGCCGGACTTGATCTGATCGTAGAGCCGGTTGAACCGGAGACAGTGATCCTTGGTGCGTTTGACGGCGTAGGGCACCATCGTGCCGGTCTTCATGATGAACGCCCAGTCGCTGGATTGCGCCAGCAACAATTCGCGCGCGGCTTGTTTGAGCCCGCGTTGGACGAGGGCGTCGCCGTGTTGGTAGTTGCGGGCGAGTTCGGTCATCCGGTCGGCGGCGATGTGGAGGTGCTGGTAGATCCACGCGTTGGAGCCTTCGAGCCAGACTTCCCAGTAACCCTTGGCGCCCCAACTCGACGCGCTGGGTTGCGTGATCTGTTGCGTGGGGAACATCCGCAGGTATTCGCTCGGGGTCGTGAGCTGGAAGACGTTTTGGTCGAACGCGACCTTGCGCATGAAAAAGTTCAGGAACTCCGGGCCTTCAAACCACCAGTGACCGTACAGCTCGGCGTCGTAGGGCGAGATAACGAGCGGTTCGCGGTGCAGGACGCCGCGAAGATGTTCGACTTGTTTCTGGCGGTTGAACAAGAAGTTGGCGGCGTGGCTGGCGGCGGCTTCCATTGCCCAATGCCGGTTGTAGTGTTCCTTGTACGACGTCTTGCCCGTGATGCGGTGGTATTTGATCCCGGTAAAACAGCGGATGCCGTCCGGGTGGATGTACGGTTTGATGTAGTCGTATTCGAGATCGAAGCCGACATCCCGGTAAAAGTCCCGGTACGCCGCGTCGCCGGGATAGCCTTCCTCAGAACTCCAGACTTGTTTCGAGGATTCGATGTCGCGCGGGAACGCGGCAACGCCGTTGGGCGTGAACACCGGCGCGAACACGCCGTAACGCGGTCGCGGATGCCCGTACATCACGCCGTGGCTGTCCATGACGAACCAGCGGATGTTCGCCTCGGCGAGGTACTTCTCCACGTCCGGCACGTAAGCGCACTCCGGCAACCAGATGCCGCGGGGGTCGCAGCCGAAGCAGGACCGGTAATGGTCGCGCGCGATCATGATCTGCGCACGGATGGATTCCGGATGTTCGGCCATCAGCGGCAGGAAGCCGTGGGTCGCACCGCAGGTGATGATTTCGAGTTTGCCGAGTTCCTGAAATTTGCGGAACGCGCCGACGAGGTTGCGGCCGTAGCCGTCGCAGAACGTCGAGCGGGCTTCCTGGAAGCGATTGTGATAAAACCATGCGAGTTCGTGGAACGGCCGATCCCACTTTGTGCGCTCGATTTCCTTTTCGGTCAGCTCGATGAGCTTGGAGATGTGTTTGACGTAGCGCTCCTGCAACAGCGGGTCGAGCAACATCGAGCACAGCGGCGGCGTCAATGACATCGTCAGGCGGAAGTCGACGTTGTCGCGCACCAGACCTTCCATGACCTTGATCAACGGGATGTAAGTCTCGGTGATCGCCTCGTAGAACCAATCTTCCTCGAGAAAATCCTCGTACTCGGGATGACGCACGAACGGCAGGTGCGCGTGCAGCACGAGCGCTACATATCCTTGGGGCACTCGACTGTTCTCCTAGGCGGCGGCCGGCGCTTTCAAGTGGCCGGGTTGTTTGACCTTGCCCACATCGCCCCGTGTCTGGGTCTTGCGCTCGAATTGCAGCGCGACGGCGCGTTGATCGTCGCCTTTGGCGGATACCGCAACGACCGGCAATCGGTATTGGCCGTCCGGAAACGTGAACTGGAACGAAAACGTTCCGTCGCTGCGCAGCTTGACCGGCTTGCCGTCCACCGTGACTTTCGCGTCCGGCTCGGTCGCCCCGTAGATAATCAGTTCGGCGTTCACCGCGAACCAGAAACCGTGTTGCGGCTGGCCCGACCAACTCGCGCCGGCCGGGCTGAACCCGCTGAACATGCCGGAGCTGGTTTCCTCCTGCAGCCGGCGGCGCAGCCATTCGGTGATTTCCATCGAGCCGACTTGCGTGCGGCGCAAAATGTCGCCCCCGAGTAGTCGCTCCACCTCCGCGGCCTGCTCCGCCGTCCACGGGCCAAGCTCAACGCCGACCTTGAATGGGAACTTGAATCCTCCGCGTTGCAGCCGGTGCAATGCTTCGGCCAGACGCTCGCCGTCATGGATGTGCCCACGGATCAGGCCCAGAAGGTCGTCGAACGGAATGTCGATCGGGATCGTGGCAAACCGCGCGGTCGTGTCCGTTGAAACCGAGTCCGGCGGCGTGGTCGTTTCACGGGACCGGCCGATCACGTGGAACGAACCGTCGCGGTGCCAAAAACCGAGTTCGGCGCTGTAGGTCGTGGCGGCCTTGCCGACCGGCAAATACCAATTGCGCGCGTCGTGGTCCAGCGTGAGCTCTTGAATCGGAGCCGGCACGTTTTTCTCGAAGAGCCGCAGGAGCAGACGGCCGTCGGAGGCTTGGCCTCGGTAGTCGGCCATCTGCTGCCAATTCAAATCCCAGTACGCGAACAGCCAGCGCGGATCGCGCGCAATGAGGAAGAGCCGGCCCGTGCCGTAACTGTCCGGCAACTCTCCGAGATGCTCTTCGTGAAAGACCTGCTTCGGCGGCGGCGTCTTGGTGGGTGCGAGAACAAACTTGTGAGCCGAGAGCTCCGCCGCGGCCGCGAGGCTGGCCGCTTGTTCCTTCTTCGTTAGCGCGGTCGGGCTGCGTTTCGCGGCACGCGACACCGCGGCCTTGCCGGCAGCAACCTTTGCCGTCGCTAGAGCGTCACGCTTCCGGACGGCGCGGCGTTTGATGTCGTCTGCAACCTTCTTGGCGACCGCACTCACGCCGAGCGGCTGACGGCGAGCGGCGGCGGGCCGGTGCTGGGCGCGACCGATGGTCGCGGCCAACTCGTCTTTATTCATGGTCGAAATGCCTCGCAACCCAAGCCGCTGGGCCAGTTTCAGCAATTCGGTCTTTGTTTTCAATGCCAAGTCAGTCTTACTCATACGTACAGCCTCCTGCTCCTCCAAGCGCCTGTAGCTTAGACAGAAGGCCAAACGAAAGTAAACGGTAATTTTCCGCCGCTGCAAGCAAACGACGGCAACGAGATAGAATCTCCCTGCCTCGCCAAGTTTGGCCGGGCGAATTGCTAGTAGTAATACCGGCGCGGTGGCGGAGGAGGTGGATACAAACTCGGCGTGTTGACCATGAAGTCAATGACCTTGTTGCTCACACCGGCCTCGTGCATCTCGATGAGCTCGTTGGTGGCTAGATGATAGACAGTCCGCGAGTTACGAATCTGGCTGATGATGACCTCGTCGCTGACCCCAGCTCTCACGAGAGCTTTTACGTCGGCAAGAGTCAATGGCTGACCTCGATCAACACGGGCGAGCGTCTGGGGATTCTCCACTTGGACGCGTTCGCGCTGCGCTTGATCCATCGAATTGCCTATGATCGCGCCGGACAAAGCGCCGATCGCACCGCCGATCAGTGCGCCCTCCCCAGCATGACGAGTGGCACTACCGATGATGGCGCCGGTGCCGGCGCCAATCGCACCACCGGCAAGAGCGCCAGTGCCCGTCCGGTCAGTGCGCCCATCCGGCGTTTCACAGGCGGCAGTCATTAGGACCGCTGCCGCAAGGATTGGAGTGTAAAGTTTGCAGATCATAGTTGTGTTCCTCCTGGCTGTCCGTTTCACTCCTTAGACGGAAGAATGTTCCCGATATTCGACCGTCCGTCAAAAGCTAAAAGGTGTTGCTGCCCCTGTCAAACCAAGTTTCAGACCGCTGAATGCTGCGGCGCGCCAGTTGCCCCAAGTCCATTGCCTCCGGTCACACAACCCGAAGAAATGCGTGCCGGTACAAAACGGAATGAGTAGCAACACTAACAGGCAGCGCAGCTCCGCCCGAAATCACTGCATGCCAAGCCCGACGTCGATCCGCAACCGCTAGTTTGACCGCTTGCGAGAGAATAGATGTGTGGAGTGGCCATAGAAAACTTCGGCGGCTTCCATCAGCGTTTCACTTAGCGTCGGGTGCGGGTGGACGGTGGCGGCCAAATCAAACGCCGTCGCGCCCATCTCGATGGCCAGCACGGCCTCCGCTATCAACTCCCCGGCGCCGTGACCGCAGATGCCGACGCCCAGAATGCGCTCCGTCTCCGGGTCGATGATGAGCTTGGTAACACCCTCCGTGTGATCGAATGTGAGCGCCCGGCCCGACGCCGCCCACGGAAACTTTGCCACCTGGACCGGTATCCCTTTCTCTTTCGCCTCGGCTTCCGTCAGACCGGCCCAGGCGATCTCGGGTTCGGTGAAGACCACGGCCGGGATGACGATGTCCTGAAACGCGCCACCCTCGCCGGTAATCACTTCGACCGCGACGCGAGCCTCCCGGCTCGCCTTGTGCGCCAGCAACAACCCGCCGGCCACGTCGCCAATCGCGTAGATGTCGGGGTCGGCAGTCTGCTGCTGGGCATTGACCTTGATGAAACCTCTGTCGTCGCGCTGAATCTTCGTGTTCTCCAACCCGACGTCGTTACAGTTTGGCACGCGGCCGACGGACACGAGCACGCGATCGTAGAGTTCTTCCTTGCCATCGCCAAACGCCACTTTGATGTGTTTGCCGGCCGTGGACATCTTCGCGACCTTTGTGTTGACGCGAATCTCCTTGAATGTTTTCTCCGCAGACCTTGCGACAGGCCGGACCAAGTCCGGGTCCGCGCCCGACAGAATCGCCGGCAACGCCTCGACCACCGTGACGCGGCTGCCGAGCGCGGCGTATACTGTGCCGAGTTCCATGCCGATGTAACCACCGCCGATGACGAGCAGGTTCTCAGGAATGTCGGGCACCTCCAACGCTTCCTTCGACGTCATGATGAGTGGATTGCCGAGATCAAACGCCTTCGGCATCGCCGATTTCGAGCCGACGGCAATGATCGCCTTCTCGAATGCGAGAAATTTCTGGCCGTCCTTTGTCTCGACACGCAGCGTCTTCGAATTCTCGAAATAGCCGCGGCCGGTCAACACTTCGACTCCGCGCGATTTCGCCAGCGTCGCCACACCGCCGGCGAGTTTCTCCAAAATCGAATTCTTCCATGCCCGCAATTTCTCGACATCCACCTTCGCCTCGCCAAACGTGATGCCGCGATGCGCCGATTCCTTCGCCTCGCTGACCATCTTTGTCGCGTGCAGCAATGCCTTCGACGGAATGCAACCGCGGTTCAAGCATACGCCGCCGAGACGGGTGTCCTGCTCGACGAGCACGACCTTGCGCCCCTTGTCCGCCGCGTAAAACGCCGCGGCATATCCTCCCGGTCCCGCGCCGAGAACGACGATGTCCACTTTCTTTGCTTCCATTAGATTCCCTTCTCGTCGAAATTCTGAAATGCCTGAACCAAGTCCACGATGAACCGCGCCGCGCTCCCGCCATCGATCACTCGATGATCGTAGGAAAGCGCGAGCGGCAACATCAGGCGCGGCTCAATCTTACCGGCCACGACGACCGGCTTCAGCGCGCCCCGTCCCATGCCGAGGATGGCGACTTCCGGCTTGTTGACGATCGGCGTGAACGCGCCGCCACCAATGCCGCCCTGATTGGAAATCGTGAACGAGCCACCCTTCATTTGGTCAGCCGAAAGCTTCCGGTCACGCGTCTTGACGGCGAGGTCTTCGAGTTCCTTCGCGAGATCGGACAGTGACTTCTTGTCGGCATCGCGAATCACCGGCACCATCAACCCGTGCTCGGTGTCCACCGCGATGCCGATGTGGAAATATCCCTTGAGGGCGATCTCGTCCGCCGCTTCGTCGAGGCTCGAATTGAAAATCGGATGTTTCTTCAGCGTGTTCACGACCGCCTTGATCGCAAACACCGTCAACGTGAACTTGTGTTTCCTGCGCAGCTCGTTGAGCACCGTGACGTCCGCTTCATCGAACTGCGTGACGCGCGGCACGGTCGACCACGCTTCGCTCATGCGCCGCGCAATGGTCTTGCGCAGCGACGACATCGGCTTCTTCACGACCGGCCCGTACTGCGCGAAGTCCATGCGCTCGGCGACCGGCTTCTTCGCTTCCGCCGTACCGGCTTGCAGTTGCTGGATGTACGCGTGGACATCGTCGAGCGTGACACGTCCACCAGCTTCGCTGCCGGCAATCTGACTGAAATCGAGCCCGAGCTGCGCGATGAGCTTCCGCACCGTCGGCGAGGCGGCCGGCGGAATGCCCGGTACGGCCTTGGCCGCAACGGTCGTTGTCGGCCGCGTGAGCGCGCGCGGCGCGGCGGCGGGAGCCGGTGCCGGAGAGCCTCCGGCCAAGGTGAGTATTACCTGACCGGAGGAAATCTTGTCACCAACCTTGACGCGGACTTTCTCGACCGTACCGGCCGACGGCGCGGGGATGCTGCCGACAGCTTTCTCAGTCTCCAGTTCGAGGATTGACTGATCCTTTTGGATCACGTCGCCTTCCTTGACGAGGATGTTGACGACCACGCCCGAGTCCGCGCCTTCGCCGAGGCTGGGAAGTCGAATGTCCATGCGCGTTGGTGATAAGCGAACTTGCTGCGACGCGCAAGAGTGTTTATTCTCGGCTGTGGAGGCTCGCATGAAAACACTTGGGTTGACATTGATCTTGGCGGCGTTGACCGGCTGCACCACATTGCCGACCAAAGAAAAACCATCGGAGTTGATCGGCATCGCCGACAATTACATCGCCGCCTGGAACGCGCACGACGCCCAGCGCGTCGCCAGCTTCTTCACTGATGACGTCGAATACTACGATGCTTCCATCGGTGAAGCCGCCCACGGACGCGACAGTGCCCGCGTCAAGATTGTCGAAGCCTTTCTCAAAGCCGCACCTGACCTTGTCTGGCAACGCGACACCGTTGACCCGATTGTCGGTCGTGACGCCGTGGCGTTTGAATGGAGGTTCAGCGGGACGAATACCGGCGATTGGTCCGACGGCACGAAAGCGACCGGCAAGAAATTCTCAATCCACGGTACGACCCTGATTCGTTTCCGCCACGGCAAGATCGCCAACCAAGGCGACTACTACGACGCCTACGGCTTCCTCAAACAAATCGGACTAGTGCAGCAACTAATTGCGCGCAGGTGGCAGGCCGGTGCGGAACTCGGTGTGGCGCACCTGGCCGCCGGCGCGGCTGATCCAACCACCCGCCGCGAGGCTGGCGAGTCCGGCCAGCAACGCGAGCAATGTCACCCATGTGCTGATCTTGTGAGATTTCCAGAGGGCGATGAGGCCGGCGCCGGATATGGCGGCGCTGACGTAGAAAATCCAGCCGACTTTCTCGGCACGTTCCTCGTGTTCGTGCAGCCATTTCTGGCCGTCGCTGTTGACCATTGATTCGACGCGGTGCTCGCCCTTTTCCCCAAATTCCTCGACCGGCCAGACAGACAAGCAACCGACGGCGATGATGAACAAGGCGATGCCTTGGCCGCCGCGACTGCGAAAGATCAACGTGACGATCAACGCCAGCACGCCCATCGCAGTCCCGTAGACCGGGAGCGGATTGAGGAGGACGTGGACGTACTCGGGTTGCTTGAGAGCTTGAAGGAAGTCGTTCATGAGTGGTAGGGGCGGGGCGACCCCGCCCCTCCACGGATTGTGTTATTTCACGATCTCGGCGTTGGCAATCATATGAATGCCGTCGCGCGTGACGTGTTTGCCTTTGACGGTAATCGTTTTTGCGGCGTACTCGGCGAGTTCCTTGTTCAACGGCTTGTGATCGCCGATGAGCAGGTAGGTCTTCCCATCCTCGCCCTTGATCCCGACCGGCAGGCCGGACTCGATGCACGTCTTGGCGCAAGCGGCATGCTTCTCGCCCTTCGCGCCGTGGTCGAGGTAGCAGGCCATATCGAGCACTTCGCCGGTCACTGTGACGGTTTCTCCGGCCGGTGCTTTCGCGGCGTGCTCGCCGTGCTCGTGTTTATGTTCTTCGGCGGCGCGGACGTTCCGCCCGGCCAGCAAACCAGCGGCGACAATCACCGCTGTCAGTATGCGTGTTGTTTTCATTTCTTTCTCCTGTTGGGTTTGGTTTGGTTTGTGCGAACTCGGCCACGGCCACTTGGCGCGGCCGGCAACGATCCTCCGTCTTCATCAGACAATAGCACGATTCAGCCACGCTCATAGCCTGCCTCAGTGATGATGGCCGGTATGGGAGGGCGAAGGGTACGGTTCACTTGTGCGGTACTCGTCCCCGTTGTACGCGCAGCCGGTGATGATGACGGCGAGGGTCAATACGGTTAACAGCCAGTGCAGATGCTTCATGGATTTTCCCTGTGGTTAGTTCTTGATCACCCCGCAACGGAGCATGCTCGCGCCGAAGTAGGGATTGCTGACGGTCTTGGTGGCTTGCAGCCAACTTGCACCTTGGTTGTCGAAGGCCATCGGGCAGTGGACGACGTAGAACTGCTCGGCCAACGCTCTGTCCGCTTTGCGGTAACCAATCAGCGCATCGCTCAACCCCTTGAACGCGGCGCGGGCGACGGCGAGGTCGGTGGCCTTACCCACTTTCTCGGCGTGATCGGCGATGGCGGCCGGCAACTTGGATTCGCTCCGTGCCAGTTTCGCGATGGTAGCGGCGGCTTCGGGTACGCCTTTGAGCGAGTTGCCAGCCAATGCCGATTGGATCAGCAGGTAATGGCCGTAAACCTGTTTTTCGGCGGGTGGGGCGTTGCCGGCCGGTTTCGCGGCGTGTTCGGGGTGGCAATGATCTGCCAGCGCCGCGACACCGGTCAGGGCGACGGCGCTGATGATGGTGAACATTTTGTTCATGTATCCTCCGTTACTTGGTTGGTTTGGGTGATTGGACTTGTTCCCACGTCAGCAGTTCGCCGCCGTGTTGCTTCTGGAACGCCACAGCGGCGTCGCGCGTGGCGAACGCGATCAGGCTCGGCAGACAACGGTCGAAGCCTTTGACCGCGCAACAGCCGTAAGCGTCGCGCTTGGCTTCCATGCTGGCGCAGGGGCGAGATGTCGCTGCCGGAGACGTACACAGCTTTCGTGGCGTCAATCCACTGGCCATTGGACAGGTCGGTGGCGGCGAGTGATTGCGCTGGTTGCTTCGTGGTCGTCAGATAATGCAAACCGCAACGCGGACAGCAGGTCTCGACGGTCTTGCCGGTGGCAAGTGTGGTGCGGAAGGCGATGCCCTTGCACTCGTCGCGTTGGCAGACCTGACAGGATTTCGGGCCGCGTTCGCAACCGGCAGCCAACAGCAGCACCAGCCCGATGGTAGGGGCGGACCGCCGGGCCGCCCGAATCGCGCCACGGAATCGGCGCGCCCGGCGGTCGCGCCCTACCGGCGTTGGGGTCAGCGTTTTCATTTTGCCTCCGGACCGAGCGTAGGTTTGACTTCCTTGTGCCATTTCCAGAGGAAGTAGATTGCCGGATAGACGAGCAGTTCCATTGCAAAACTGGTGGCCAAGCCGCCCATCAGCGGGGCGGTGACGCGTTTCATCATGTCGGCGCCGGTGCCGATGCTCCACATGATCGGCATCAGGCCGATGAAGGTCGTGCCCACCGTCATCATCTTCGGGCGAATCCGTTTCACCGCGCCGTGGATGATGGCCTCGACCAACTCGGCCTTGCTGCGGAGTTTGCCTTTGGCTTTGGCTTCGTCGTAGGACAGATCGAGGAACATCAGCATGAAGACACCAGTCTCCGCATCCAGCCCCATCAACGCGATCATGCCGACCCACACGGCGATGCTGATGTTGTAGTCGAGCAGCCACAAGAACCAGACCGCGCCGACCACGCTGAACGGCACGGCCAGCATGACGACGGCGGTCTTGAATACCGACTTCGTGTTCATATACAGCAGGAAGAAAATCAGCAGGATGGTAACCGGCACGATCATCTTCAACCGCTCGGCGACGCGCTGCATATTTTCATACTGGCCGCTCCAGATGACCGTGTAGCCGGTGGGCAGCTTCAATTCTTTGGCGACGGCCTTCTTGGCGTCTTCGACGTAGCTGCCGATGTCGCGGCCGGCAACGTCGACGAACACGTAGCCGGCCACCATGCCGTTTTCGTTGCGGATCATGGACGGGCCGTTGACCAGTTTGATCTCGGCCAGTTCGCCGATGGGGACTTGGACAACGCCCATTTCGCGACCCATCTTCGCCGTGACGAGGACACGGCGGAGTTGGTCGAGATCGTAGCGCAGGTCGCGGGGGTACCGGACATTGATCGAATACCGGCCGCGGCCTTCGATGGTGGTGGCCACGTTTTCGCCGCCGACCGCCGTCATGATGACCATGTGGAGGTCGCCAATGGTCAGGCCGTACCGGGCCAGCGCGTCGCGGTCGGGGATGAAATCCACGAAGTAGCCGCCGGCGGCGCGCTCGGCGAAGATGCTGCGCGTGCCGGCGACGTTGCGGAGGATGCCTTCGAGGTGCGCGCCGATTTCCTGGATGCGGTTGAGGTCCGCGCCGAGGACTTTGATGCCGATCGGGGTGCGCACGCCGGTCGAGAGCATATCGATGCGACCCTTAATCGGCATGGTCCAGGCGTTGACGTTGCCGGGAATCTGGAGCGCGCGATCCATCTCGGCGATGAGTTCTTCGTGCAAAATATGTTCGGGCCAGATTTGGCCGAGCACTTTGCGGAACGGCTTTGGCCAGTCGGAGAAGAATCGCCCCTTGGCACGCCATTGTTCCTTCGGCTTGAGCACGATGGTGGTTTCCATCATCGAGAACGGCGCGGGATCGGTTGAGGTGTCGGCGCGGCCGGCTTTGCCGAAGACGGTCTCGACTTCGGGGAACGACTTGATGATGCGGTCTTCGAGCTGCATCAACTGCTGCGCCTGCGTGACCGACATGCCGGGCAACGTGGTCGGCATGTAGAGGATTGTGCCTTCGTACAACGGCGGCATGAACTCGCGGCCCAGTTTTTGGTACACCGGCACGGCGCTGGCCACGATGAGCGCGGCGGCGATGATCGTCGCCCACGGATGCCGCAACACGAACCGGCACGGGCGGTCGTAGAGCTTGAACAAGACGCGGCTGACCGGGTGCTTTTCTTCGGGGTAATACTTGCCGACGGTGACGCCATTGACGATCCACGCCAGCCAGCGGGGGCGGAACTTGAACGGCTCGATCCGCGCAAACAGCATCCGCACCGCCGGGTCGAGCGTCACCGCCAAGCCCGCCGCCAGCACCATCGCCAACGTCTTGGTCCAGGCCAGCGGCGAGAACAACCGGCCTTCCTGGTCCACCAGCGTGAAGACCGGCAGAAACGCCACCGCGATGACCGCCAACGAAAAGAACACGCTCGGCCCAACCTCCATCAAGGCGTGCAGCCGCACGTCGTGGAAACTGCCGGGGCGGCCTTCCTCCTGCCAGCGTTCGATTTTCTTGTAGGCGTTCTCGACCTCGACAATCGCGCCGTCCACCAGCACGCCGATCGAGATGATGATGCCGGCCAGGCTCATGATATTGGAGGAAATGCCCATCAGATACATCGGGATGAACGCCAGCAGCACCGAGATCGGAATGGTGATGATCGGCACGAGCGCCGACGGGATGTGCCAGAGGAAAAACAGGATCACGCAACTGACTACGATCATCGTCAGCGTCAACTCGTGCTTCAGGTTGGCGATGGACTCGTTGATCAACTCCGAGCGGTCGTAGGTGCTGACGATCTCGACGCCTTCCGGCAACGACGGTTTCATCTCGTCGAGCTTGGTCTTGACGCGCTCGATGACGTTGAGCGCGTTCTCGCCGTGGCGCATCACGACAATCGCGCCGACCGTGTCACCGTCGCCGTTGAAATCGGAAATGCCGCGCCGCATATCGCCGCCGAGGACGATGTCGGCCACGTCTTTGAGCTGGACCGGAGTGCCGGTGGCGCTGGCTTTGACGACCACCTGGCCGAGCGGTTCGACGTCCTGGATGTAACCGCGCGCCCGCACCATGTACTCGCGCCCCGTCCACTCGATGAGCCGGCCGCCGACCTCGTTGTTGCTCTTGCGGATCGCCTCGGTCACTTCCATGATCGAGAGGCCATAACTCTGGAGCCGGTTGGGATCAATCGTCACCTGGTACTGTTTCTGGAAACCGCCGATGCCGGCAACCTCGGCGACGCCCGGTACGCTCTGGAGTGCATATCGGAGATTCCAGTCCTGAAAACTCCGCAACTCCGCGAGGTTGTGCTTCCCGGACTTGTCCACCAGCGCGTACTGATAAACCCACCCCACGCCCGTCGCGTCCGGCCCCAGCGACGGTGTTACGCCCGGCGGCAGACTGCCGGTAATCTTCTGGAGATATTCGACGACGCGCGAGCGCGCCCAGTAGATGTCCGTCCCGTCTTGGAAAATGACGTACACGTAGGAGAAGCCGAAATCCGAGAAGCCGCGAATCGCTTTCACCTTCGGCGCGCCGAGCAACGCGGTGATGATCGGGTAGGTGACCTGGTCCTCCATGATGTCCGGCGACCGGTCCCACTTCGTATAAACGATCACCTGCGTGTCCGACAGGTCCGGGATCGCGTCCAGCCGGATATGCTGCATGGTATAAATCGCATACGCCGTCAACGCCGCCACTGCCGCGATCACCAGGAACCGGTTCTGCGCGGAGAAGATGATGATCTTGTGGATGAACGTGTGCTTGGCGGGCGCGGATTCTGGATCGGTCGGCAACATGGCTTAGTGCTTGTGCCCTCCGGCCATGGCGTTGAGCGCGGCTTTCAGCGACGACTCGCTGTCCACGAGGAAGTTGGCGCTGGTGACCACCTTGTCGCCCTCGGCGAGTCCTTCGCGCAATTGGAACCAGCCGTCACTGCGCGGGCCGACTTTGATTTCGACCGGGATCAGTTTGCCGTCGCCGCCGTCCTTGAAGGCGTACGTGCGTTCGCCGGTACGCATGACGGCGGCTTCGGGGATGGCCAGCACGTCGCCGAGCGGATAGGCTAGGCGCGCGTTGGCGTACATCTCCGGTTTCAGGAACAGGTCCGGGTTCGGGATTTCCAGACGCGCTTTCATGGTGCGCGTGGCCGGGTCGAGCGACGGCGAGACGAAGCTGACCTTGCCGGTCACAGTCTGCGAAGCCACCGTCACCGTTACCGGCAGTCCCACCTTCACGTAGGGCAGATCGGACTGATAAATGTCGGCGTCGGCCCAGACGGTCGAGAGGTCGGCGATGGTCATCAACGGTTCGTTGGGCATGACCTTGTGGCCGGCAAACACTTGCTTGTCGAGCATCGCGCCGCTGACGTGTGCGTACACGGTCACGAACTTCTGCGCCTGGCCGGTTTTCTCCAGTTCCCGCATCTGTTCGGCGGTGACATCCCACAACTCCAGCTTGCGCCGGGTGGCCGCCAGCAACGTGTCGCCGCCGGGCGTGGCCTTGGCCTTCAAGGCGATCAGATATTCCTCCTGGGCCGAGACCAACTCGGGGCTGTACAGCGTCAGCAGCGGGTCGCCGCGTTTCACGGCCTGGCCGGTCACGGCGACGAACAACTGGCCAATCCAGCCCTCGGTCTTGACCGTCACGTGATGCAGCCGGGTCTCATCGGCGACGATGCGCGCCGAGGTGCGGACCTCGCGGCTCAGGGAACGCTTTTCAATTGCACCCACCGTCAGCCCCATGCGCTGGCGAATTTCGGGGGTGATGGAAACCGTCGCCAGACCCGCGACGCTGGAGGTGGTGGCCGTATCGCCTTCGGGTTTCGTCGGCACGAGTTTCATCCCGCAGATCGGGCAATCGCCGGGTTTGTCGCTGACGACCGTTGGATGCATCGGGCAGTGATATTGTGGCACGGAGTGTTGGGATGATGGAGTGGTGGAGTGTTGCCCGCCCACCGGCACGAGGTCCATCATACACACCGGGCATGTGCCTTTCTTGTCCTGCACAATCGTCGGATGCATCGGGCAATGGTACATCGTCGCCTTCTTGCCGGTCGCTCTCCCACCCATGAACGGCAGCGAACCGCGTCCGGCAAAGTACGCGCCGGCCACCGCCACGAGAATCAAGATGACCAGAACGATTCTGCCCCATCCGCCCCGGTGCGTCCGCGCGGTTTCATCTGCCGTTGGTGAATGTTGGTCCATTGATTATTCCTTTGGTGACGGTTGAGTGGCCGGTTCAACCGGTTTCAAATCCGTCCCGATGGCTCGCTCCAACCGCGCCGCCTGTATGCCGACGTTGCCTTCGGCCATCGCGGCCATGACGCGGGCACTCAGCAGGAAGCGCTGGCTTTCCAACAGGTCCATGAAATCCACCTTGCCGGTGCGATAGCCGGCTTCGCTGGCTTCATACCGGGCGCGGGCTTGCGGGATGAGTTGGTTCCGGTACAGGTCGAGCGATTGCCGGGCTGTCAACAGTCTGAACTGCGCCGCGCGGACATCGTACGACGTTTGTTGTTGCACGGCCTGCAACTCCGCCTTGCCGGCCTCGATCATTTTTTCGGCCTCGCGGACGCCGGCCCGGTATTTCGTCTGCCAGATCGGCAGATCGAAACCGATGGTGAACATCATCATGTCGGGATCGGAGCGGAAGCTACGGTATTCGACGCCGAGCCGGTAGTCGGGCCAGAATTCCTTTTGCATCAAATCGCGTTCGTAACGTCTGCGTTGGATTTCGGCGCTGGCCTTTTTGACCTCGGGCCGTGCCTTCTCGGCGATGGCGAAGAGCCGCTCCAAACCCGGCTCCGCTTCCACGGTGGGCGCGGTGACGGCGAGGCCAAGTGGCGCATCGGACGGGCGATTGAGCAATTGATTGAGCTTCGCCTTGAGCACCGCGTCCTGCTGCTCGTACTCCAGCAACTTTTGCTTCAGCATCGTGACTTCCGTCTGCGCCTTGAGCACGTCTTGCTGGGTGCGTTCGCCGGTCGAGTACATCGTCTCGGCGATTTGCTGCATGCGTCTGAGAACTTCCAGATCCGAGCGGGTAATGGATGTCGCCTGCTGGACGGCGTAGAGATCGAAGTAGGTTTCCTTCACCATCATCACGACTTCGCGCTGCATCGCTTCGTATTCGTACTCGCTCACGGCGGCGTCCTTCTCGGCAATCTTGCCCTTCAGCCCGAGCTTGCCGAACCACGGGAATTGTTGCTCGACTTCGTATCGTTTCTCCTCGGTGTTCGGGACGCTGTAGTTGTCCGTCGCATCCATGCCTTTGTACGCAAACATCGGATTGGGCAACGTCCGCGCCTGCACGGGCCGCTGCTGCATGGCTTCCCATCGCGCGCGCATCGAGCGCAACTGCGCGTTGTCACGGAGCGCGTCGGCGACCGTCTGCTCCAAGGTCAGACTGGAAACGATCTCCTGCGGCTCGGCGCGCAGAGTAAGAGGAATTAGCAGCAACCAGAGGGCGAACCTCACGGCGCTCCCATCGGCATGTTGCAAACTTGCTGGTGAATGATCGATGAGTAGCGTTGCGCCTGCTGCTCGTCCAGCAAGGCCCGCACTTTCAAAATGTGCTCCAGCGTCGCCCGCTCGGCTTCAGCCGCCACGGCGTTCATCTTCTCGACGCGTGCCTGGCACTGTTCGACATTCGGCTTCGACTTCGCGATCTCCTCGCCGAGTGTCATGCGCGCCGCGCAATGTTCCACGCAGGCGGCGTCGAGTTTGGCGCGAAACGTCGCTTCGAGCGCTTCGATCTGTCGGAGTTGCGCGTCGGTGAGATTCAATTCGCGTTTCAGCCAGGCCGGGTCATGGATCGTCGCGATGGTTGGCCGCAGCGACCGGGCCGCGACCCAACGCGCCACGGCAAATGAAACTCCCGCCGCGCACACCACCACCGCTGCGACCAACACCAACACTTTCTTCATCGCGCACTTTCTGACGCCAGTTTCGCATAGCCGCCGGCGAGCGTGCCGGCCGACATGAACTGAAGTTCGCCGCGAGTCGACCGAAGGGATTTGGCTGCCGTCATGACGCCCGCGGACGAACCGATGGCCACGCTCAAAACCACGGCGGCCGCGACCGCAAATGCCGGCCGCCACAACAGCTCGACGAGCCAGGATTGACGGGGCGCTTCAGCAGTGGCCAACCGGATTCGGCGGCGCACGTTGGCTTCGAAGTTGCCGGCGGGCTCGACGTCGCGCCATTGGCGCAACAGAGCACTAAGTTTCTCATCGTTTTCGTTCATCACTCAGTAACATGTTTGCGACCGAGGAAATCCTCGCGCCATTTCCCCATCCGCGCCTGTCGTACGTCGCCCCGGCTAAAGGTTTGACCGGGTCGGCGCAGTACGGCTTCCAAGAATAGCGGACAATTCTCAAAGTCGCCTTCAATGCAATAGGGACGTGACTCCAATTCAAAATCGCCGTCTGGCCCGTTGGTGCCGAAACATCCGCCGGGCGAACACCCGTCGTAGTATGGGCAACTTGTGGGGCGGTTCATTGTGGCCAGTTGCGGTCAGGCTCTCCGTTTGCCGGGTTCGGTCGCGCAGCACAAGGTCTTCTCGCCATTCGCCGTGCAGGTGTGCGCGAACTCCGTCTTCTTCGTGCCCGACTTGCGCGCGAGCGTGTCGCGGCAGCCGGGGCATTGGTGAACGGTTTGGGACACGTACTTGAAGCCGTGCCCGGGCTTGCCGGTCACGAGGTCGCGCTTGGTGACGACGGTGGCCGAGGTGCATTGCGGGCAGTCCATCGCTTTGGGCGACGTCGCCGGCGTCGAAACGGCCGGCTTGCTCTGATTGGGCTGCATCCATTTCGGCCAGTTCTTGATGTCGGCGGCCTGCGCGGTGAACGCGAAAGCGGCCAAACAGGTGATGAGGATCGTCTTCATTGTCGGTGCTCCTTTCATGGTTTCACCCAGTACTACGTCGCGGCCTCAAGAAACCCTCGGAGTTGTTCACGCAAGAATTGCTTGGCCCGGTACAGCCGCGATTCGACTGACTTCTCCGAGCAATGCATCACGCCGGCAATCTCGGCGTAGGACAGGCCGTGATACTCGGCCAACACGATGGCCGTGCGTTGGTCTTCGGGCAAGGCGGCTATGGCAGCGGCGATGTGTTCGCCCAACTCGCGCGTTTCGGTGTCGCGCGTGACGGTGGACGGTTCGGGTGCGGTGTCGAGCGGCTCGGTCGGGTGACGTTGCCGGTAGCGCAGCCGGTCAATGCACGCGTTGCGAGCCAAGGCGAACAGCCACGTCGAAAACTTCGCGCGCGGCCGGTAATCGCCGATGCGTTGATAGACGCGCACGAAGACTTCCTGCGCGACGTCTTCGGCTTCGGCCTCGCCCAACATTCGAAAGGCGAAATTCAGCACGGGGCGTTTGTAGCGGCCCATGAGTTCGTCAAACGCGGCGTCTTCGCCGCGCTGCAGCCGCTCGACAAGCTCTAAATCTGTAGGTCCGTTGAGTTGCATAACTGATCTGAGAAACCATCCGGGCACACCACGGGTGCGGCAAGCAGTCTCAGATCAGGAATGCGTGAGTCAGAGTGTACAAAGAAACTACGGCAGTGTGGGCGACGAGAAGCCGGGCCGCGTGATGGCCGTCGGTCCTCGGCGGTGTGAAGGTATCGGCAACCGGCAACAGCTCATCGATAGGCGCGTGCGTTGTCGCCGGGATGCTGGCAGGAACATCAGACACCGGCAACTGCTTGGCGGGTGTCGAGACATGGCACGCACACGCGCCGGGGGCGCAACAGCCAGCCATCATCGGCGGGCAACAGGTTTCGAGCGCTGCCGGCAAGCTCGTCGTGAGCAGAAGCGCGAACAACGCGGTCAAAGCTGTGGCGACAACTCTCATGTGACGGCAACGGTAGGCCGCACGTTGAACATTGTCAAGCCAGCGACTGAATGCTAATGATGATAGCGATGCGAACGATCTGTGCTTTCTTGATTGCGGCGAGTGCTCTCGGCGCGCTGGCCGACGGCCCGAACGCGCCGCCGTCCATCGAGACCCGGATGTCGAAGCCGGTGCCGATTTTCTTCCTGAAAAATCTCGACGGCGCCGAAGTTTGCTCGACCAATTACGCTGGTACGACGCGCCTAGTGTGGTTCTGGGCGAGTTGGGACAAACCCTGCCAGAAACAGTTGCCGGTGCTGATGGAACTGCAGCGCGACTACGCGACATCCAACGTGGTCGTGCTCGGTCTCTCGCTCGATAAACCCGATGCGGCCACGCTGAAGGAATTCGCCGCCACCAACTTCATCAACTTTCCCATCCTGTTTGCCGATTTCGGCGCGATTCAAGGATTCGGGGGGCTGGACGCGATCCCCACGTTGTTCGTCGTCGAGCCACACGGCGTCATCGTCAGCCGGTACGTTGGCTACACCGACAAAGACACTTTGAAACGAATCCTCAAGGCGATCTTCGACAGCCAGCGATGAAACACCTGCTCGCCCTTTTCAGCCTGGTCGCCCTAGCGGCGACGCCGGCGGACAACCACATCAACGTCTCAGCCGTGCTCTCCGTGGACAAGCTCGCGCCGGGCGCGGCGTTCCGCGTCGCCGTCATCGTCGAGATGGCCGAGCCGTGGCATGTCCAAGCCAACCCGGCGGCATTACCGGAATTGATCCCGACCGTGCTCACGCTGGAATCATCCGATGCCGTACAGTTCGGCGCGATCACCTACCCAAAAGGCCGGCCGGAGACGGTCACGTGGGCCGAGCAGCCGGTCGCGCTTTACGCCGGCAAGACGATCATCTTCGCCGAGGGCAAGGTGCGCGACAACGCACCTGCGGGACCGGTCACGCTCACCGGCTCGCTCCGGTATCAAGCGTGCGACGATCAAGTCTGTTACGCACCGAAGAGCGTGCCGGTAACGATCGTAACCGAGATCGCCGCACAATCACGGCCAGCGAACGAAGAGATCTTTGGTGTAGGCCGCGAGCCGAGTTTGACGACACGCGATGGTGCCGCTGCTTCATCGCAAACCTCACGCGGCGCCGCGTCGGGTGACGCGACCTACAACTCCATCGATGCCCTCATCCACAGCCGCGGACTCTTCATCGCGATGCTCGTCGTCTTTCTGGGCGGCTTGGCGCTGAACTTGACGCCCTGTGTGTATCCGATGATCGCGATCACGGTCAGCTATTTCGGGGCGAGCGCGAGCCGCACACGCGGGCAGGCGTTTACCGGGGCGTTCGTGTATTGTCTCGGCATCGTCGTCAGCTACACCGTGCTCGGCGCGATCGCGGCGCTGACGGGCGGCTTGTTCGGCGCGCTGCTGCAAAGCAAATGGGTGTTACTTGGCATCGTCGCATTGCTGGTGCTGCTCGCTCTGAGCATGTTTGGGCTGTTCGAGATTCGGCCGCCCCAATTTCTTGTGCAACGCGCCGCCGGGATGTCGTCGAGGGCCGGTCAACTCGGGGTGTTCTTTCTCGGCGCGACAATGGGCATCGTGGCGGCACCGTGTCTCGCGCCGTTTGCCGTCGCGCTGCTCGCCTACGTCGGCACGAGCCGGCAATGGTGGTGGTTCCTGGTGTTCTCGTGCGGACTGGCGGTGCCATATCTGGTGTTGGGAACGTTTTCCGGACTACTGTCGCAGTTGCCGAAGTCGGGGACGTGGATGGTCTGGGTGAAACGCGTCTTCGGCATCGCGCTGTTGGCGGTAGCAGTCTGGTTCGCGTTGCCGGTGATCGGGCCGAAACCGTCGGCCTCATTGATCACCTGGCAACCGTACTCACCGGCCGCAGTGGTGAATCCCGGCTCGCCACGCTCCGGGCGTGGCAAGCCCGTGCTCATCGACTTCTACGCGGACTGGTGCATTCCGTGCCACGAAATGGACAAGCGCACGTTCACCGATCCGCGCGTGATCGAGAAATCGAAATCGTTTCTGATGTTGAAGGTGGATCTGACGCGAACCGGTTCGTCTGAAGTCGAAAAGCTCTCACAAGATTTCCACATCTTCGGCGTGCCGACCTATGTGTTTCTCGATGCGACCGGCCGTGAGCACGCGGAATTGCGGCAGGTCGGGTTCGTCGCCGCCAGCGAGTTTCTCAGCGTTATGGACCGGGCGTTGACACCCGTTACTTCAAGCACCGACACCCCGGCGGCGAACATTCCGCAGCAGTTGATCCACCCGTTTTGAGTGTGAATCGCGACAACCCGCCAAGTTGGGAACGGTTCTTCGGCGTCATCTTGATCGGGGCCACATTGTTGGCCTACTGGCCGGCGTTACCGGGCGGATTTGTCTGGGACGACGATGCGCACATAACCGCACCGGAATTGCGGACACTGACCGGATTGCGGCGAATCTGGCTGGAGCCAGGCGCAACGCAGCAATACTACCCGGTGCTCCACTCCGTATTTTGGGTGGAGCACAAACTCTGGGGCAACGCGCCGCTGGGCTACCACGTGGTCAATGTCGCGCTCCACATCGCCGCGGCGTTTTTATTGCGGCGAGTGTTGCAGCGGTTGAACATTCCCGGCGCTAGTTTTGCGGCGCTGATTTTCGCGCTGCACCCGGTGCAGGTCGAGTCGGTGGCGTGGATTACCGAATTGAAGAATACGCTCTCGACGGTGTTTTACCTGACGACGCTGCTGGCTTACCTTCGCTTCGATGAGACTCGTGACAAACGAGCGTATACAGGGGTATTGGCGTTGTTTGCACTGGCGTTGATGAGCAAGACCGTGACGGCCACGCTACCGGCGGCGTTGCTGGTGATCTTGTGGTGGCGACGCGGGGCACTCTCGTGGTCGCGAGACGTGCGGCCGGTGTTGCCGATGCTGGCGCTGGGAGCGGCGGCGGGGCTATTCACCGCCTGGGCGGAACGGCGGTTGGTCGGTGCCGAGGGCGCGGAATTTAATCTGACGTTTGTGGAGCGCCTCCTATTGGCAGGACGAGTCCCGTGGTTTTACCTCGGCAAGCTGGTGTGGCCGGTGGACCTGACCTTCATCTATCCGCGTTGGCAAATCAGCCGGTCGGTTTGGTGGGAATATCTGTTTACTGTGGCCACGGCACTGACATTTGTGGCGCTCTTTGTTTGGCGGCGCCGGTCACGAGCGCCGCTGGCGGGAGCGATGTTTTTCGTCGGCACCTTGTTTCCCGTGCTGGGCTTCTTCAACGTGTACCCATTCCGGTATTCCTTCGTAGCCGATCACTTTCAATACCTGGCTTGTCTCGGGGTCATCGTGCCGGTGTCGGCGTGGGTGTGGCATCACAACACCCGGACCGCGCTGGGCGCGGTTTTGGTCGGCGCCCTCGCGGTGCTCAGCGAGCGACAAAGCGCCACGTACGCCAACGCCGAGATCCTCTACCTGACAACGGTTGCCCGCAATCCCGGCTGTTGGATGGCGCACAACAATCTCGGTGGATTGTATCTGGAGCAGAACCGGCTGAACGAAGCCATCGAGCACATCGAAGCCGTGCTGCGGTTCAAGACCAACGATGCCGGCGTGTACAACAACCTCGGCACCGCATTCTTCCGCCAAGGCAAACCGGAGGCGGCCCTCGCTCAATTTCAACAAGCCGTGCGGGTCGAACCCGACTTTGCTGAGGCGCGCTTAAATCTCGGCAATGGGTTAGCCCACCTGGATAGACAGGATGAAGCCGCCGCACAGTTCCGGGAAGCCGTGCGCATCAAACCGGATTATTCGGAGGCGCACTACAATCTCGCCAATACCCTGCTGCGCCAGAGCCGCCCGGCCGAGGCGCTTGAACACTACCAGCAAGCCGTGCGGTTCGCACCCGGCGATGCCGATACGCGGTTCACGCTCGCCAACCTGCTGGCCCAGCAAGGCAATCCGCTCGCAGCCGTCCGTCATTACCTGCAGGTGGTGCGCATCAAACCCGATTTCGTGGCCGCGCACTACAATCTCGCCAACACCCTCGTCCATCTCGGCCAACCCGGCGAGGCCGTCGAGCACTACCGCGCCGCCGTCTTACTCAAGCCCGATATGCTGCCCGCGCTGTTCAACCTGGCGACCGCGCTGATCAGCGACGGCAAGCCGCAGGAGGCGATTGAAATCTTGCAGCAAGTCCTGGCGCTCCAACCCGACCTCGCCGAGGCGCATTACAAACTCGGCACCGCGTGGGTCAAGCTCGGCAAATTTGACAACGCCACGAACTGTTGCGACCGCGCTCTGCGGCTCAACGCAGAACTCTCACCGGCGTTGGCCGACTGCGCGTGGTTGCTGGCCACGCACGACGGTGCCGCGACGGAAGATGCTGGTCGCGCCGTCGAGTGGGCCGCGCGCGCCTGCCGCCTGACCCGCCATGCCGATCCGGCCTACCTCGACGCGCTGGCCGCAGCCTACGCCGCTGACGGTCAATTCTCCAACGCCGTCGCCGTTGCCGGTCAAGCCCTGGCCTTGGCAGGGACGCCGCTGCAGCGACAGATTGCCGAACGATTGAATTTCTACCACGAGGGCCGGCCCTACCGAGCAGACCCAACGGTGGCCCTGCCCTCGGATTGGTGATTCATCAATCAGCCAGCAGAGCCTTCGCGAGCCATCTTGGCAACAGAGACGGCTCCAACTCGACCACAAAATCCGCGTAGATGATTTCGTCACCGCGCTTGAATTGCCCCCGGATTTTGTAGCGTCCGGGCTTCGGGAATTACGTCTGGAAACTCATGGCCGGACTGCCGGTGGCGGTTGCGAAACCAGCTTGACGTTGTACAGCACGACCGCGCGCCCGGCGGCCGGCTGCGGAATCAACACCGGCTCGGAGTCCGGCACTCTGTCGATGTTGACCGGGATCCGGAACACTTGGGAGCAGTCGCCGCGCGGCGTTAAGTCGGCGAAAAGTAGACACGCCTCCCGATGGGCGCACGGGCTGCGTCAGATCAATTCCCTGGCGTCCAGGACAAGCGCCGTCAGCGGCAGCACGATGGGAAACGGCACGAGCCGCGGGTGTTAAGCAGCGAGAAATTGGGACAGTTCCATAGTTAGGATTCTGGTCCAAGTGAGTCGTGGTCATAGCGATTTCGCCGGGCTCTGACCAGAGCTTTCGATGTCAAAAACGGCCAGCCGGGCGCGCAAAAATGTTTACATTTTTGAAAGAATCGAGGTATTCAAGTCCTCCACAAGGGGAAGTTATTTCTGTGGCCAGAATAAGGCGCTAATCCTTGTCGGGCTTAACAGAGAAGCGTTCTGCAGAAATGCCGAACCAACACACAAGGAGGAGCCAAATCGCACGGTTGCCATGCTCTGGCACGGTTGCGGCTTTCCATCCCTTATTACCCGACGTGTTGTCGCGTCATCAGGAGGCATTTGCTATGAACCGAGGACATGATATGAAAACCGCACAGTTTTTGAAACGAGCCATCGGCGCAACGTTGGTGGCGGGCGCGATCTTGTCGAGCACCACAACCGCTTGGGCGACTCCCAAGCTCACGAACGCGGTCACGACCTTGCTCTCCGCGTCCCCGACTCCTGCCGGGTCGACCGGGAGCTATCAGGTGGTGGTGTATAAAGGTACGGGCGCGTTCAATTTCTTTGCCCTGATGTCCGTTACGAATACCCTGCCGGCTGGGGTCACGGTGACCTTTAACCCGGGTTCAATCGACTACAATTCTGGCTCTGCCTTAGATCGGACGGGCCAAATGACGGTGGCGTTGTCCCCTGGTTTCTTAACGACCAACTTCAACCTCTGCGTGCAAGCACAGACGAGCGGTGGTGGTACTGACATCGCGGGGGATTGCGGCACCACGGTCTCGTCCGTGAGCACGAACCCGCCGTCCTGCTCGGTATCGGGAACGAATTCGGCGTGTCCTTTCACATCCGGCCTGGTGTTTACAGACACGACCGATGCGGTGCAGCCAAAATTCAGCTGGAGCGTTTCCGGCAACGGCACGATTACCGGCCCGGCGACGAACGCTTCCGTTACTGTGAACGCCGGCGCAGTCGGTTCGTTCACAATTTCCTGCGCGGTCACCGACCAAGCCAGTGGTAAGAGCAACAACTGCAGCCAGGTTGTGACGGTAAACTCGGCCCCGGCGCTCACCGGGCAGCCATCCGATCAAACCACGGTCGTAAACAGCGGCGTTTCCTTTGCCGTGACCGCAACCGGTCCGGGGCTAACCTACCAATGGCGCCTGAACGGAGTGAATCTAAGCAACGGCGGGAGCATTGCCGGCGCGACAACCGCGAGCCTGAGCGTGACGCCGACCGCCGTGAGTGACACGGTTATTGCGGCGAATGGCTACGACTGTGTCGTCAGCGGCACGTGCAGCCCGGCGGCAACCTCGAACCGCGTGGCCTTGACGGTCAACAAGGCCGGTTCGACGATCGATACGCTGCCGACCGCCAGCGCGATCACCTATGGCGACACACTGGCCAGTTCGACGTTGACCGGTGGTGCGGGCACACCGGCGGGTGGCAGCTTCACGTTCACGACGCCG
>CAZMKD010000254.1:0-33860 GCA_964566575.1 uncultured Verrucomicrobiota bacterium | reverse complement strand
GTGTCGCTTGCGGTGGCGAAATCAAGTCGTTGGCGAGTGCGCCGGCTGTCGCCGAGAGAAAAAACCACCCACGCCCCGCGACCCGCACCGTCTCCGCGCCATGCCTCGCTCAGAAATCGTGCGTTTTCGGCCAAATACTACCCTATGAGCCGACAACAGGACAACGCCGTCACGCCCAAGACTATCCCCAGTGGTATCTCGACGTCATCAAACGCGGCGATTTGGCTGAAAACTCCGCCGTGCGCGGTTGCATGGTCATCAAACCCCCGGGTTCGCCATCTGGGAGAAGATGCAACGCGAACTCGACGACCGTTTCAAGGCCACCGGCCACGTCAACGCCTACTTCCCGCTGTTTATTCCCCTCTCCTTCCTGACCCGCGAGGAACAAAACGCGGCCGGGTTCGCCAAGGAATGCGCTGTCGTCACACATCACCGCCTGAAATCCATCAACGGTGAAGTCGTTGTTGACCCCGAATCGAAGCTCGAAGAACCGCTGGTCATCCGGCCGACCAGCGAGACGATCATCTGGGACACATATAAGAATTGGACTCAGAGTTACCGGGACTTGCCGCTGCTGATCAACCAGTGGTGCAACGTCGTCGGCGAGACCGCGACGCCAAATGCCCGCTCGACTTCCGGTTGCAGCGAATCGAGTGAAGTCTCGCCGTCGAGCCGTTGCACCACAAAGGCTTCGACTTGCCTGAACCGGTAAAACTTCGCGGTCACCGGATCTTTCACGATAAGCGTGGTGGCATCCCCGCCACCTTGCGGGCTCATCACTAGATCGCGGCGTAGCTTCGGCGGGTGGGTTGTCGTTGTCTGCGGATCGTGCATGAACAGGGAGCATGGCCACTGCGCGGAAGTGCCGCGCCGTGGCCTTGCGATATTACGAACCCTCCACGTAGCGAGCTACGTGGTTACGGCTCGGGTACGCCGCTGCCGTTGCCCGGGTGGCCAGGCCCGGTCCCCGGCCCGTCATTGGGTTTCGGGCTGCCAGGCGGGTTCTCGTCAATGCCATTTCCGACGCCATTGTTCGCTAGGGAAATAGGGGCAATCCGTTGCTCCAACTCGTCGACTTCAAGGTCATACTGCTTCATTTCGTTCACCACCTTCCGTTTTGTTTTTCTGACGTGTACAGTTCGACCGTGTTTCTAAGCCAAAGAACTCAACGCGAACCATTCGCCGTTGTGAAATGAATCACCACTTGTGATTCGCGTTTCACTCCCTCTCGGCGTCAACCGCACGCCTGAGCGCGTCTTGGTGCTGACCAAAAGTGTCCTCGGATGGTACTATTGGTTCACCTACTGATTCCCACAATCCCGAACCCCGCTGAACTCCAAACATTACAACCACTTCCCGGGGCAAAACGGTAACGAGAAACTGCCAGTCCTTGGGTTGAACCGCTTGCCCCCACTTCGCGCCGTGCTTTCAAGGAAAAGATGCTAATAGGGATTCCCCATCGTCTTTGGAGTTGTCGGATACCTGTTCGTGAGCCTAAAGTAGCCAAGGAGTAGATCGCCGGTCGATTCGATGATTATTCTGTCAGTTTCCCCAGCCAACGCTTCTTGATCCGGGATGTTGGTCAAGCCGCTGCCGCCGTCGGCCTGCCACTGTAGCGTCGGCACCGGCGTGCCGCTGGCAGCTGCGCTGAAACTCGCAAGGTTGCCCGCGCAAACTGTAAGGTTCGTGGGGTTCATCGTCACGCTGGGCGCGGCTCAGTTGGTCGGGATGATGAAAAACATACCGCGTCCGTGAGTGACGGCCACCAGTTTGTTGCCGAGCCAGAACAATTCGTCCACGGAGACGTTGGCCGGGCCGTCGTTGCCGGTCGACCACTGACCGCCGCCGTCGGAAGTGCCGAACACGCCCACCTCGGTCCCGACGTACAGCGTGTTGGTGTCGTTGGGGGCGATGACAATGGAGTTTACCGGTGCGGCCGGCAGGTTGGCGGTGATGTCGGACCAAGTCACGCCATTGTTGCTGGTGCGCCAGACGTTATTGGAACTGAAACCGCCGAAGGTCACATAGACGCGGCTCGAATTTCCCGGAGCGATGGCGATGCGTTCACAGTAGCGGTCGGGAAGGTTGGGCGTGCCGAGATCTGCGCGGGTCCAAGTGGGACTGGCGGCCGTGCCATTGAGCGTGTAATAGACGTCGCCACTGTTGTGGCCGACCCAGATCACGGACGAATTGCCCGGAGCCACGGCGATGGCGCTGATCGGAGAGCCGGTCGTGGTTTTGACGGCCGTCCAGGACGGTTTGGAGGCCTTGACGTTGGTACTGCGCCACAGCCTGACGCCGCCGGCGAGCATGGTATTGGGATTGTTTGGATCCAGGGTAAACGGCGCGATGAAGTTGGCGGTGTTGCTGCTGCCAGCGTCCGTGATGCCGCTAGAAATGAAGGCGGAATTGAAGCCGCCGTCTGTACTGCGGTAGAGTTTCAAGTAAATGTATTCGCCGTAAAAATAGTTCGGGTTGGTCTGGTCCGCGGCCGAGAATCCGCCGTCACCGGTATTAAAGGTGTTCCAGCCTTCTGTCCCGCCAGCAGTCGTGTAGCGGAGACCGCCATTGTCCTGCGTGCCGCCGACGATGACCGTGGTGTTGGAGTTGCCGGCCCCTGAGTAGAACTGGGTGATGCCGAGGTTGTTATTCAGTTCCTGCCAACCACTCCTGACAGCGACGGTGTAAACATTGGCCGCGCGATAGACGCCGCCGTCGGTGCCGAAGAACACCGTCTTAACCGTGGTGCCGTTGAAGGCGGGGTTATGGACAATGACGTGGTGGTCGGCGTGAGCGGACAAACTTGGGGCGCTCTCCCACTGGCTAATTTTCGTGATCCTGCCACCACTGTCGGTGCTGCGCCAGAGGTCTATGCCGCCGACGATAACGATGTTCGGGTTGGTCGGGTCGACCCAGATGACGTTGTCGTACCAGCCCTGAGCACCGAGGTAATTTTTGCCGGTGTTGCGCAGCGAGTAGGTCTGCCCGCCATCGGTGGACCGATAAATTTGGCCGCCGACCTTGTCCACCGAAGCATACACGGTGGACGGACTGCTCGGTGCATAAGCGGCCTCCACTCGGCCCACCACAGCTATCGGAGGGGGAACCGCCGTCGCTGCAGCTGCCGCCGTCGCTGCAGCTGCCGGCGGCGTGGGAAGCCCCGTCGCTGCGGTCCAAGACACACCTCCGTTAGTGGAGTAGAACGCCCGGAAATTCCTGCCCGACGCAATGGCCAGGTTGCTATCGGTCGGATGAAAATCGATGTCCATCATTTCAACGACAGAACGCTGACTCCACGTCGAGCCTCCGTTGGTGCTGCGGTAGATGCCGGTGCGCGTTGCGGCGAGGAGCACTTGGCTATTGAGGGGATCAACGGCGAGTCGGTTAACGTAGAGATAGGACGGGTCATCAGTCGAACTAAGCTGAGTCCATGTGTTCCCGCCGTCGGTGGTCTTGAAGATACCGGCGCCGCGAATGGCGTCGCCGTTATATGTGCCTTCGCCGGTGCCGGCGTAGATCACGTTCGGGTTGGCGGGGTCCAAGACCATACAGGAGACGGCGAGGTTGGCCATGAAATCGCCCAATGGAAACCACGCGGTGCCGCTGTTGGTGGTCTTCCACACGCCGCCGTCCACGCCGCCGCACCACATGATGTTGGTGGAGGTGGGATGCACCAGCAGGGACCGCACGCGCCCGCCAACGTTGCCGGGGCCCAGCCAGGTCCAGCCGTTGGTCTGAATGCCGGCGGCAAGCGATTCAACTGCGCCAGAATCGGGTATCGCCTGCGAAAGAGCGGGTGATGACGGAAATAGTTTAGATTTCCCCCGCATGTTCCGGCGGTGCTCGAGCGCGCGCAGCAATCCGTGCGGGAGAATTCGGCGGTGTTCATCCATCATCCGCAACGCGCGCCAATTCAGCGCCTCGGCGGGATTGTCAAAGGCGAAAGTCTCCTCGTCCGACAGCATATTCTGCAATTGCATATGGGACATCGCGAGCAGGTCATCATTGCTGAGATCGAAGCGCGCGCGCAGACGGCGCAGTTGCTGCACGCTCACGCCGAGTTCCCCGGCCAGGACGGGATCGGTCAGCCTTTGACCCGCCGACGGCGCAACCTGCGCGACAGTGTTGAATGAAGTCCCGGATAAAAGAGCACCAATGAAACTGTAGAGAACAATCCTCTTCCCCCAACGAATTCGTCTTGTCATATGCCCAGCTTTCCACATTTGCACAGTTTTTTGAAGCGGTGGGAGAAGTGAGAACGTGGGCGATTCCTTCTCTGCACGCAAAGAGACAAAGTTATTGAATTGATCCACTCGCAACCTCTTTAGGTATATATACACCTCCACCTTGGTGTGTAGCAAGCAAATTCGCAGCAGGATTGGAATGGACGGCGTCAACCGAATCGTCCACACTTGGAGTCAACGGTCCCTGATCAAAGATCAGGCTGAGGCTGCGTCACGGCTATCAACTCTTTCCAATGCGTATGAGATCGCGCGCTCCGTGCCCAGTGCCCGAGCCTGTGACCATGCCGTCGTGATGGCCACTTCGCCCAACTGTGCGCGGGTGGCAGCGAGTTTCGCATTGTATTCGGCGGCATCAAACGAGACCGGCTGGGCAGTGCCGAGGGACTCGCGCAACGCTTCCGCGATTCCGAAGAGGCGGGCGGCGCGGTCCGCTTGATTCTGAAGGGTGGCGAGCACGGCGAACCCTTCCACGCACGCGGTAATGCCGAGTTTGTCATCCAACTCGCGAAACAACATGAGACTTTGCTGGTACAACCCGTGCGCTCGCGCGAACTCACCCTGCAGTTGCATCAACTCTCCGTAGTTGCGCAGGGAAATCGCAACGCCTTTCTTGTTGCCCAGTTCCCGGTCGATCGCCAGGCTCTCTTCCAACAACGCGCGGGCACGATTGTAGTCGGCTTGTTCCTGAGCGAGTACGGCGAGATTGTTCAGCGACTGGGCGATGCCGGCCTTGTCTCCGATCTTTCTTCGGATCGCCAAACTTTCCTCCTGCAGCGCGCGCACCTTTTCGGAATCGCCTTGTGTCTGCGCCAAATTTCCCATGTTGTTAAGCAGCGTGGCGATGCTGCGCGTGTCGCCCAATTGACGGCGGATCGCCAATGATTCCTCATAGAGCGCCGCCGCTTGTGGATAATCGCCCTGCTCGTGCGCAAATGTTCCCAACGCGTGAAGCGATGCGGCAATGGCGCTCTTGTCAGCCAGGGTTCTTCGGATGGTAAGGTTCTTCTCCTCAAGGGCTCGAGCCGCGCCATAGTCGCTGTGCTTCCACGCCACGGACGCCAGGTTGTGGAGCGAATCAGCAATACCGTGCTCACCACCCAATTGCTGCTCAAGCGTCAACTGCTCTTCAAACAGCATCTTGGCACGATTATGATCCCCTTGGCACGATGCCAGATTGCCGGCGGCGTCAAGCGCGGCAGCTCGTAAGTCCGTCGCGAGAGCCGCCCCCCCCGACAAATAGTACTCCAGCCATCGCAGCCCTTCCTTCCAGTACCCGCGCAATTCCCAAAACCTCCAGAGCGCTTTCGCCAACCGCGCACCGAGGTTCACGTCACCGGTAACGGCCCACTCCATGACAATCCGCAAGTTATCGTGCTCTGTCTCGAGTTGTTGCAGCCACGCTCCTTGCTCCGGCCCGGCCAGTTGATTGCCGGCTTCTTCGGCCAACGCCAAGAAGAACTCCCGGTGGCGACCTCGGGCATTCTCCGCGTCGGCGGAGTCATCCAATTTCTCACGCGCGTACTGGCGGATGGTTTCGAGCAACCGGTAACGAACCTGCTCGTCACCGTTCGTCTCGGCGACCGACACGAGCGATTTGTCCACGAGTTCCGACAGTAAATCGAGGACTTCGTCCTGCTGCAATCCGCTGCCTGCGCACACCGATTCACAGGCCTCCAGCGCCAACCCGCCGGCAAACACCGCCAGCCGTCGAAATAGAACCCGTTCCTTCTCCGCCAGCAGCTCATAACTCCAGTCCATCGTCGCCCGCAATGTTTGCTGCCTCGGCAACACTGTCTCCGTGCCGCGTGTCAGCAGCCGGATGCTATCGTCCAGACGCGCGGCGATTTGTTGAACCGTCAACATCTTCACTCGCGCCGCCGCCAGTTCGATTGCCAGCGGAATGCCGTCCAGACGCCGGCAAATCTGCGCCACCGCCATCGCGTTTGTGTCGGTAAGCGCAAATCGCGACTGACTGGATGCGGCCCGGTCGACAAACAGTTGCACTGCCTCGCAGTTTCGCACTTCCTCGAATTGAACCAATGCCGTCGCCAAATCCGCCTGCGTGGACGACAGTGGTTTCAAGTCCGGCAAGGCCAGAGAGGGCACGCTGTAAATCTTCTCGCCGCCGACATGCAGCGCTTCGCGACTGCTGACTAGGAACCGAAGATCCGGGCAGTTTCGCAGCAGCGTTTCCGTCAGTTGGGCGCAGGCAGCGCGCAGATGTTCGCAGTTATCGAGGACCAGCAGCAGCGATTTCCGTCGCAGAAAATTCACGAGCGTGTCTGTCAACGGTCGTCCTGGCTCCTCGCGCACATCGAGCGCCGTCGCCACGCGTTGCGGAACGAGCGCCGGGTCCGACTGCACGGCGAACTCCACCACCCACACACCGTCGGAATGGTCCTCCAACAATTCTCCGGCCACTTCCAGTGATAGCCGCGTCTTGCCCGAACCGCCGGGACCGATGAGCGTCAGCAGTCTGGACTTTGTCAGCAGTTGTTTGACCTCGTCCATCTCGCGCCGGCGGCCAACGAAACTGGTCAATTGCACCGGCAGATTGTTCGGAGGCAATACTGTTGACGCGAGCGGAGACACCGGCGTTTCGAGCGATGCCACGCCGTCGCTCGCGGGCAGAACGGTGGGGGCGTCTCCGGAAACGCCGGGCATTGCCGGGGCCGAGTTGGCCTGAGTGCCGAGCACCAAGTTCAGCTCCGAGATCAACTCCGCGGCGGACTGAAATCGCTCGGCAGGCGCTTTCCGGGTCCCGCGACTGAGGATGTGGCCAATCGCCTCCGGCAGGTCCGGCACGAGACGGCGGACATCAGGAAATGGGGCGTGCCGTTGTTCGTAGAGCACCTTGCCGATGTCGTCGGCGCCAAACGGTGCTTCGCCGCTGAGAAGCCGGTAGTAGGTGCACAGCAGTGAATACAAATCCGAACGGGCATCCAAATCTGCGCCCACACACTGTTCGGGAGACATGTACTCCGGCGTGCCAATCACGGTCCCTTGCAGAGTGATATTCGACCGTTGATCGATCGGCCTCGCCAACCCAAAATCGACCACCTTGATGACCCCCCGCGAAGTGCGCATCAGATTGGAAGGCTTGATGTCCCGGTGAATCAAGCCCACTTCGTGAGCCGCCCTCAGGCCCGTGGCGGCGTCGCGAACTACCCGTGTCGCCTCCAGCCACGGCATTCGTCCGTGAGTGTCCAGATAATCCAGCAGGTTCCCGCCATCGACCCACTCCATCACGATAAACACGGTACCCGCCGATTCGCCCACATGGTGGATGGCCACGGTATTCGGGTGATTAAGTTTCGCAGCAGATTGGGCCTCGCGAAGAAACCGGCCGACCATGCGCTCGTCTCGGGTGTATTCCTGCTGAAGCAACTTAATCGCCACCTCGCGGCGGAGGCTCGGATCAACCGCGAGCCACACCACCCCCATCGCGCCTTCGCCGAGTTTGCGGCGCAAGACGTACGGCCCAATCTTCTGGCCGGGTGTTTTTGGGCGTTGAGTCATCGGGTGCGTTGGGTTCTGCGATGCGTCTTCAATTCCTCCCACGAGCCAATGGCTGCAGAGTATGAGAGTTCGCAGGGCAAAACACAAGAAAGCAGAGCCGGCTCGATGTAGTGAGAGCACATCTGAACACTGCCGCCGGCCCTCAAGCGGGCCGTTGTAGCGTGCGCTGTCCCCAGCGCAGCCGGGCTGGTCGTTCCCGGTTTTCGGCTGGGGACAGCCGACGCTACACCGGCGGCAGTATCAAGATACGCCCGATCTCAACTGGCAGGAGTTGGTGTCAACGAAGACGCGTGGTCTTCGATCAAGTCGTGTATTACGAAACTTTGCGGTCGGTTCCGAGCGAGCCGGGATCGTGCAGCAGCGTGCCCCGTTCGCGCACGGCGCGTCTGCCGTCGCGCTGATGTTGCACTTCATCCGTTCGGTTGTCCTCGTCCTTCCGTGAATAAACCAGCTCCGTGGCGCCGACACGGATTTGATCGCCCTGTTGCAGTTTATGCTCCTTGACCCTCTGGCCATTCACATAGACTCCGTTGGCCGCCTGCGATTCGTTAATCACGTGGTCGTCGCCTTCCACGCGGATCAGGAAATGCCGGCGGGACACCTCCGGATCCAGCAGTTGGATTTCTTGTGACGGGTGGCGGCCACCGGCCAGGGGCCGGTGCTTCACGATGAAATGTTTCCCGATCTGGTCCTGAGGACCTTTCGTGATGGTTAATGATGCCATGCTCTTTCTCCTGTCCGTGATAATGGTACCAACCGCACGCGGCAACCGCGCACCTACGGCACCAATCGGACCCGATAATACCGCGCTGGCGAGTTCGTGGCAACGCCGATGTCGAGATAGTTGGTCGTCGTGCCGACGGTGTTGGTGACGGTGAAGATCGCCGCGAAGTTGTTTGAGTAACTGCCGGCTGTGCCTGACGAGCGTTCGAGCGCGTTGGTCTTGCCGGGGCCGGTCTGCCACGTGATGAGAATGTTTGTGCTCAATTGTGTGATGGCGGTGATGCCGAACAACGATGCGCTGTCGGTCGGATCGGTGCCGGTGAGGAACTCCTGCTCGTTACTGAAGCCGTCTCCGTCGGGATCGGCGGTCGGGCCGGTGATGGACGGGTCGTTGAGTTGGTCGGGCGTGAAGTAGCGTTGCAGCCAGGCGGCGAACGGCCCGGAGAGGATCGGCCGGTTGTGGAACGAGAGCAGGCCGACGTTGAACGCGTTGGTGATGAATGGCGCGCCGCCGGTGTGGCCGGAGTAACTGAGGCCGGTACCGGCACTGATATCGGTGGTGAACGACAACTGGATAATATTGCCGGCTGCAACCACCGTCTGCGGCGACTTGTTGGGCAGACCTTCGATGCGGAAATCGCCGGCAACGCCGGAATCGGCGGTGAGTTGGTCTTCGAGATTGCGCGTGACGATAGCGACGTTCTGCCCAGTGTCGTCGGTGAAATAGGCGGCCTCGATGTTGGGCGGGGCGATCTGGCTGGGCTGGGCGACGCCGTAGAGGTCGCGGCGCACGAGGCGGGCGAGTTGTTCGCCGAGAGTGCGGTAGCCATCGAAGGCGTAATGACAACCGTCATGCGTGGGAAGGCCGGTGGTGGACATGACCTCGATGTTGCCGTAGGTGTCGGGCCAGCGGCGCTGCCGGTCGCGCAGATCAGCGGTCCAAACGCTGACGCCGCAGCCGACGTGGAGTTGGCAGACGTAGACCTTTCCCGTCGACGGGAAGTCGACGAGCCAGTCTTGGTACAACGCGAGCCAGCCGGTTTCGTGGACGTCGGCGTTGCCGATGTCGTTCTCGCCCTGGTACCAGAGGATGCCGCGCACTGCTCCGTCCAACCCGGCGCGCCGGACGCGGTAAAGCATCTGGCCGTAGTTGGTGTTCAAGTCTTCGGGATTGGCGTCGTTGCGCGGAAAGTAACTGATCGCCTGGCCGCCGCGCGCGTGGTTGATGATGGCGACGGGCACGTTGTTGGACTCCACCAACACGCGCCCCATGCGCAAGCCCCATTGGCCGACCGCGCCCGGGCCATCGAACGCGTCGCCCTCGGCGATGTACCAGTTCAGATCATTTTGCACGGTTGTCGCGGAATCAATCTGGAAGCCGAACGAGCGGACCCAGGTGATCCGCTCGCCGTTCGCGCTGCCACTAAACATGCCGGCTTCCGCGTTGGACTGGCCGTTGATGAGAAACACGTCGCCAGCCACCACGTCGTCCGCGGTGGCGACGCTGTAGTTGCTGCCGTCGTGCATCACGTACACCTGGAAATCGTAGTCCGCCAATTCGGCGAGGATCGGCACCGCGATGGCAAACGGCGCGCTGCCGCCGCTGAAGATCAGCGACTGGACGACGTTGGTGTACGCCACGTCGGCACGATTCACGGACACGGCGATCTGCGTGCTGCCGGTGCTCGTGACGGCACCGTTCACGTTCACGGTGGCCAGACCGGTCGAGAGGTTGCGCGGGTAGAGTTGGAGGGGGCTGGGCTTATCCGTGAAAGCGACGACGGGCAGGAACTGCGGGCGTACCAGGACGAGCAGGGTTTTGTTGGTGTAGGTCGCTGCGTTCGCGATGAAGGTCCAGTCGGGGTGGGTGCCGCTCGTGGCGTTGCCAAGGCCGAGATCGCTGGTGCTGCCCGACCCCCAATGATTGTACGCAAAGATCGTCTGCGCGGCGCCGTAGTTGTGAATCTGCATCGAGCCGTAGGTGCCGCCGGTATTGAGCTCGTCGCCAAAATCATACACGCTCGCGCTGGCGCCGGGTACAGCGGCGGCGTTGGCCGTGGCGTAGTTGTAGCCCCAGAACTCGATGTTGCCGGTCTGGAGGTTGGTGCCGGTGGTCAAAGTCACGCCGCTGGCGTAAATGTTCAGGTTCGCCACCGTCCGCTGGAACTGCCCGCCGCTCGCGACGGACGGCACGCCGATCCGTTGCGCGTTGCGGGTGAACTGGTCCATCGAGGTGAACACCCATTGCGGAGCCCCGCTGGCCGGGCCGAGTTCCAGGTAATAGGCCACGCGATCGAAGCTCAAGCCGTTGGTGAACGAGACGGCGTTGTTGAAGGAGTACACCGCGTTGCTGGTGGTGCCCAGGTTGCTCGAATTCGGAATCGGCAGTTCATAGACCACTTCGTAATCTGCCGCTTCGGGCACGAGGCTGTACACCGCGTAGCGGCTTTGCTGGCCGGACCTGTAAACCTGCTCGATCTCCGCGGCGGTCAGCGCGTTGTTCCACAACCGCACGTCGTCGAGCTGGCCGACGAAGTTGTTGGCGTTATCAAACGCGCCGACCACGGCGGCGCCACCGTTCGGCGGGGCGACGTTGGTGGCCACGGCAGTGCCACCGGCCAACCGGCCGTTCCGGTACAACCGCAACGTGCCGCCATTCTCCGCAACATCGTACGTGACGGCGACGTGCGTCCACACGCCGGAGCTAATGACCACGCTATCGTTCACGGTCGTCCACGCGCCGTTGTGACCGGCCGCCAGGCTGAACCCCGTGCCCGACGGCACCCAGAACGCATGCCGGCCCGTGGTATCGTTACCGCTGAAGATGTTGTTGTTGGTGCCGCCGGTCCGCTTGATCCACGCCGCCTTCGTGTAGGCGGAGGTCGAGAGCACGCTGGCGCCGAGGTTCAAGTAGCTGGAGCCTTTGAGCGCGACGGCCTGATTGAGGAACCCGCTGGCGTATGTCTCCGTGCCGACGAAGGTCCCGTTGTTGGAGCCGACCGAGTCGTTGTGGTTGCCGTCAAACGTCCACTGTCCCGTCAGCCCGCCCCAGGCACCCGTAGCCGCGGCCAGCCACACGCTCATGGACAGGACTCCCCTGATCAGACTGGATTGATCAAACAAGAATTTCTTCATCCCTTGCTCTTCCCGGCGATAACCGCTAGCAGAATCCGCGTCGCCACGACAGCCTTAAATCATCGAGCTTTGCGGCTCACGGGACCAGCCGCACACGGTAGTAGAACGCCGGCACATTGGTCGCCGCGCCGATGTCGAGATAGTTGGTGACCGAGCCGACGGTGTTGGTGACGGTGAAGATGGCAGTGAAGTTGTTCGAGTAACTGCCGTTCGCAGTGCCGGCGGTGCGTTCCAGCGCGTTGGTCTTGCCGGGGCCCATCTGCCAGGTGACGAGTATGTTGGTGTTGGCTACCCGCGCAATCGCGGTGATGCGGAAGGCTGAAACGCTGTTGGTCGGATCGGTGCCGGTCAGGTACTCTTGCAGATTGTTCATCCCGTCACCATCGGAATCGCCGTTCGCACCGTCATTGCCGACATCGGAGAACGGACTGAGGCCGAACCCGGTTTCCCAACTGTTCGGCAATCCGTCACCGTCGGCATCGAGATTGGCACTGATGTTGGTCGTGGTGATTGAGAGTGTGCCGCCGGTCTTGAGGAATCGGCCGCACGCGTTGGTGATGACGAGATTGTCCACGATCACGGTGCCCGCACTGAGCGTGAACGGGCCGCTCCGCACCTCCAGCACGGCGGTGCCCGCAGCGTTGGTCACATATAAACTGCCGCCAGTCACGTTGACGATGCCTGTCGAGGTACAGCCGATGAAGCCGGCCGTCATGTTCGAGAACACACTGGTGGTGCCGCCCGCCAACTGCAACGTGCCGGTGTTGCCCGCACTGCCACCGACCAACATCCCGGGAGTCCTCACCGTGCCGTTGGAGACGACCAGTCTGCCCTCGGCCAAATAGGACACGACAATCCGGTCGTGCAAAATCGGATCCTCAAACGACGGCGGCGGCCCGGCCACCACTTCCAGCGTGCCGCCGTTGACCAACGTCGTCTTGATCCCGTTGGCGCGAAGGCCACCGTGCGCCCGGACGTGACCGCTGCCGGCCACCGTCAGACCACTGTCCCCACCGGTAACGTCGCCAACCAAGATGCTGGCGGCCTCGACGATGCCATTCGATACCGCGACACGTCCGAAGCCTCCCGCGCCCCCGACGGTCCCGTTGTTGCCCACCGCGAACACGCCGTTCGTCACGATGAGCGAGCCGCCGGTGACCGTCACGATGCCGGTGGCGCTGGCGGTCATGCCCACCAGAAGATTGGACGAGAGGTTCACGATGCCGCCGGCCACCTCGACCGTGCCGGTCTTGCCGGCACTGGCGCCGACGAGCATCTCGGGGGCTTTGACGGTGCCGTTGGACACGACCAGTTTGCCATCCCCCAGATAGCCGACGACGATGCGGTTGTGCAAAATCGGATCCTCAAATGCTAGCGACGGCCCCTGGACCACCTCCAGCGTGCCGCCGTTGATCAGCGTCGTCTTGATCCCGTTGGCGCGGAGTCCACCCGTCACCCGCACGTAGCCGTTGTTAGCCACCGTGAAACTGCTCTCCCCGCCGATGCTGTCTCCGACCAAAATGCTGGCCGCCTCGAACAAGCCATTCGACACCGTCACGCGTCCGACGCCCCCGGTGCCGCCGATCGTTCCGTTGTTGCCGACGCCGAACACGCCGTTGCTTACCGTGGTCGTGCCGCCCGTGATCATCACGACGCCGGTCGCCGTCGAGCCCGCGCCGACGAGCAAGTTCGACAACAAGCCGAAACTGCCGTCGAGCATGGTCAGCGTGCCCGTATTGTCAACGCCGATCACGGCGTTGGTGAAGATGGCGACGCCGTTGGAGATGGTCATCTGGCCGGGATGAGTTTCACCGACGGCCAAGTCCGGCATGATGATCGTGCCGCCGGCCACCACGATTCCGTTCGCGGTGATTCCGCAGTCGGTGCAGCCGGCGGGCGCGGTGACAACCCCTCCCGGCAGGATTGTCAACAGGCCTTCGCCACCGGTGCTGCTGCCCAGCAGAATGTCGGAGGCGGTGAGTGTCCCGTTGGAGACGGTGAGAAAGCCCGTGCCGGTGCCGTTGGTGAGCGCGCCGTTGTTGCCGACGCCGAGCACGCCGTTGGTGACAACCAGTAGCCCGCCGTCGGTGACCGTAACGATTCCAGTGGAGTTGGCGGAACTGCCCGCCACGAGATTTGACGAAAGGATCGTGGTGCCGCCAGTCACCTGAAGCGTGGCTTGACCGCTGTTGGTCCCGCCGACCGAAACCGCCTGGGCAACCTCCAAGATGCCGCCAGCGACCGTCTCGATGCGGTTGCCCGTGATGGAGGGACCTGAGCCGACGGTGAACGTTCCGGAGATGCTGACCCTCGCCGCGTTGCTGATGCTCAGCAGATTGTCGGAACCGGCCACGCCGATCACGAGGTTGGTGGTGTTCCACACCGAGTTGGTTCCCGTGACGATGACGGTATTGCCGTTGGCGGTGGCATTGCTGCCAATGACGCTGTTGACGCTGCCCAAGTGGCTGCCAGCGGTGACCGTTAGCTGGTTGCTCGCGCCGCTCGAGCCGATGATCAGGTCGCCGTCCGTGCGCAGCGCGGAGTTGCTGACGGTGAGGATGCCGCGACCGTCGAGCGTGAGACGGCCAAGCACTCGCAACGGCGCGTTGGTCCCGGCCGCGCTGAGCAAGAGCGTGTTGGTTAAACCGACCGGTGCTGACAGCAGCAGGTTGTTAATCGTCAGAGTGGACGGGAAACTGCCTGAAGTCGTGGCATCAATGGTGACGGTGTTGTTGCCCGCCTTGGTGATGAAGTCGGCCGGGTCGTTGGTGGACGGCGCGCTGCCAACGGACCAGTTGCCGGCGGTTTCCCATTTGCCGTTTCCATCTGTCCAACTGTTCGGGAGGATGGTGCCGTTGTTGACGACACCGCCGTAGAATTCCACGGTGCCGTCGGTCGCGTTGATGACCCCGTTGTTGACCACGGGGCCGAAGAAATTAAGGACTGTGCCGTTGGTGGCAACAATGCTGCCGTTGTTCGTAACGGTCCCGCTGAAATTCAACGCGCCACCGCAATCGGCCAGCACCGTGCCGCCCAAGTCCACCAGCACGTTGCCGGTGACGGTGCCGCAGCCGCTGAGCGTGGCATTGTTGCGGATGCGCAGATGATTGGCAAACGAATGGATGCCGCCGTTCAAGTGCAGCGTGGCGACGCTGACGCCATCGCCAACGTTCACAATGGAGCCGTTGTTGACAGTGGTGGAACTGGTGTTGAGCGTGCCACCGTTGAAGACAAGGTTGCCGCAAGAATTGGTGACGACGAGTTTGTCGATGGTCAGCGTGCCGGAGTTCAGGGTCAACGAGCCAGTACGCACTTCAAGGACAGCGGATGCCGTGGAGTTGGTCACGAACAAGTTGCCACCCGCGACGACGACGGTGCCGGTCGGCGTGCACGGGAAGTTTCCGATGGTTAGGTTCGAGAAGACACTGCTAGTTCCGCCCGCAATCGTCAGTGTGCCTCGGCCGCCGAAAACGCCCACATGCACGAGTCCGCTCACCTGCCACGTGCCATTGGACACCGTCATCTGGCCCACGCCGTTGAGGCCAATATCCGCGCTGCCGGCCATCAGTTGACTGGCCGTCATCCAAACTGTTCCCGTCGAGCCAGCGGACGGGGCAAGGGTCAAGGAGTTAGTTAACGAATGGGTCGCGCCTTGGAAGTTCAAGGTGGCCGAGTTGCCGGCCGTACCGACGTTCAGCACCACATTGCTATAGAAGCTCGCTTTCGTGAACAGCGTGCCGCCGTTAAGCTGGAACACTGCGCTGGTCGGGTTGTTGGTCACCACAAGCCGATCCACAGTCGCCGTCCCACCGTTTTGCGTATAAATGCCGCGACCGCTCTGGCCGACAATCAGGGTGGCGGTACCGGCGGCATTCGTGACAAACAGACTGCCCCCCGCAACGGTCACCGTCCCGGTCGCGCTGGCGTCTCGACCAATCGTGAGATCCGACGACAGCACGGTCGTGCCGCCCGCTATTGTCAGTGTGCCTCGCGAGCCGGTGGTGTAGCCCACGGCCACGTTGCGGCTCAGCACCGTGCCGTTGGACACCGCCACCTGCCCGACTCCTGAGAAGCCAATCGAGGTGTCGGCGAAAACGTTGGTGACCACCAGTCGCCCGCCCGTGACCCACACCGTGCCGGTGGCGTTCGCAAACCTGCCCACGACGAATCCGAGGGAAGCCGTGTTGGTGCCTCCCGCCAGCGTCAGCGCGCCCTGCGAGCCGGCGAGGTTGCCGACAACCTCATTCGCCAACAGCACCGTGCCATTAGACACCGCCAACAGCCCGACACCAAAGTTGCCAATCGAGGTGAAGGCAAGATCGTTGGTGACCACCAGTTGTCCGTCAGTCACCCACACCACACCGGTGGCGTTGGCGGAATTGCCCGCGGTTAGAGAGCCGTTAACCGTAGTAACGCCGCCATGCATGGTGATCGCGCCTTGCGAACCGCCGATGCTGCCGACCGTTACGTTCCCCGACTGCACCGTGCCGTTGGAGATAACCATCAAGCCGAATCCGGAGTTGCCGATGACCATACCGGCGTTGGTAGTGATGAGTTGTCCGCCGGTCAGCCATACGGTACCGGTGGAACCGGCGTTGAAGCCCGCCCGGAGCGAACCAGTGAACGCATTTGTGCCGCCGGCCAAGGTCAGTGTGCCCACGCCGCCAACGGTGAAGCCGACAGTAGTGTTTGTGGCGAGGAACGTGCCGCCGATGGTTGTGAAGACACCGGCGCCGATACTGCCGATGTTGGTCAGGGCATTGGTGGCGACGACCAATCCTCCGGCCAGATTCCTGACGGTGCCTTCCACAAGGAACGAACCGCCCGATTTGCCGTCCACCTGCAACGCGCCGTTGCTGATGATGACTTGGACGAGGGAGAAGGGCGTGGGATTGGTAATCGTGAATTGGTTGAGGATGCGCAACGGCGTGGCGGTACCGGAGTTGGTGATGGCCAGTGTGTTAGTGCCGGAGGCAATGAAGGTGAGGTTGCTGATCGTGAGCGCGCCCGGTGTGTTGGTCGTAGTGTTGTCGATGGTGACGGTTTTGACCCCGCCGTTGGTGATGAGGTTGGCGGCATGCGAATTGGTCGGCACACCCGCCGACCAATTCGAGCCGATTTCCCACTTGCCGCTGGTGGTGTTGGTCCAGCTATTTACCTGCGCCTCGGCATCATCAACTTCGATGTCGCCGAAGTACGCTGCAACTGCTCCGAGCACGCCTGCCAATACATGTCGGTTCTTCATGGTCTAACTCCCTTGATTGAATTCTCGATTTCTATTCATGGCACTAGCCGCACGCGGTAGTAGAACGAGGGAACGTTGGTGGCGGCGCCGGTGTCGAGGTAGTTGGTGACGGTGCCGACGGTGTTGGTGACGGTGAAGATGGCGGCGAGATGTCGTTCATTGGGAAAAGGGCGGCATCTGATCGCGTATGCGTCACGGTGTCACCGTGAGGTTGTAGGTGACGTCCAGCGTGGAATAGAACCTAGGCAAACTGCCATGAAAATGGATGGTGTGCTGACCAACCGGCAACGGCGGCAGCAGCAAGTAGAACCCATCATCCACATTCGGTCCATACTCCCCCGGGGCGACCCCGAAGATATTGTTGTCGGGAAGGTCAACGGTGAACACGGCTGATGCTTCCCGATACTGCTGGATATTTTCCACTGGCTTCCCATCAATCTCACAGGACATGTCGGTCGCTCCGTCGGTGTATTGCTTGATGATCTCACGGATCTCATCCACGCCGGGATCACCCGGGGTGGAGACCCAGAGAGTTGTGTAGATGGGAAAGAACAGCGCTTTGCCCACAGGAACGGTGCAATTCCGCGTTACGGAGCTGCCTCCCAACAAGCCCGCGAGAAACCACACTTTGCCCGACTGCCCGACATCGCAGAATTCGCCTGTGTCATCGAACAACGGATTGGCGTCGGCTGGTATCGACAGCAGCCACTGCCAATAAGCGGCCGCCCATTCGCTGTGGGTTTTGCCGTAGGCGTGCGACTGTGGTGGTAGCACGCGCGGGTTGCCGGCGTGCGCCGCTGAGAAAATACTCAGCGATACAAGGACAGCAGCCAATTTCGCGTGACGTTTCATGGCGACAGCAGTGTCCCGCCCTCGCACTACTATGGAAGAACTGTTTCTGCGTTTCTCCGAGAGACGGTCGTTTTTGTAGCAGAATCGGGCGGCTTTGTCGAGCATTACCTTTATCCTGCGGGGCTTAAAATCTCGTCTGACTTCGACGGACAAGGCACAGCGCGTCAGGCGAGGACGAGTAGTGCGATTGATGACTGGCACCTGACGGCATTTCCTATCCGCAAGATGCCGGGGAGTTCAAAGACGGCACGACCAGACATGAGACGACATGATCGCGATGCAACGAACGAAGGACGACACCCTCTCGTAAACTCCGTCAGGCGGAAGACGGAGATCACCGAGAACGTACGCCACCACCGTCCACGGGACGCAGGAGAAATCCTCAAGATGCTTAATAAGCCGGCGTGTCCGTTTCGCAGTCGATGATCTGAGCCTGGGTGTGGCAACCCGACCTCGGCTTGCGCACAGAGCGGGTTCGCAACCGGACGCCTGTCACTTCACACGAACGCTGATCTTCTCGACGCCGATGTTGCCTTCGTCGTCCGTCGCGCGGACGGCGATGGAATGCGGGCCGGGCTGGAGCGGCTCAAGATTCACCGCAAACGATTCTTCACGGTCGTCATAGACGCCGTCCTTCGGGTTGAAGAATTTCCACTCGCCGCCGTCGACGGCGTATTCGAGATAGCGGATGAGACTGAGATTGTCGCGCGCGATGCCGGTCAGCAGGTTGTTGGTGAACGCCAGATTCACAACCTCGGGCCGGCGATTGTCCACCTTGACCGGCTCGCTGATCTTTTCATCGGTCAACGCGTCGCCGGCTGCGTTGGATTCCTCGTCGCTGGCCACCACCTTGACGCGATACCAGCCGTCGGCGACCGACTCCGTGTCCCACAAGTATTCGGTTTTCTTCAGTGGCTTGTCGAGCGGCACCGTCACCCACGCGTCATCGCCTTCCGACCGGTAGAACAACCGATACACCAACGTGTCCCCGTCCTTCGCATCAGCGCGCCAAGTCAGTCTCCTCGAGGGCGACGCCGGTTTCGGGCGCGCATCATCCGCTTTCTTCTCGGCCTTCTCGTCGTCGGTGTCGTCGGGCTTCTCGTCGCCGACGAGCGTCTCGCGCTTCGGTTTCTCGGGCTTCGTCTTCTCGCCGAATTCGATGGTCTGGAGTTCGGGCTTCTGGTTCTGCATCTGCAAATACAGGCTCAGCGACTCCAGCACCGGGTCCGAGGCGCGTTCCAACCGGGCGCGCACCTGGATGAAGCGCGCCGCCGGGCTGACGACCTTGCTCGGCGAAGTGGTCAGGGGCGCGCTCCATTCGGACCATGTGTTATCCGGCAACGCCGTGTTGCCGGTGCGCGTGCTGACGGCAATTGAGCCGGCGCCCTTCCACGAGAGGTTACCCCATGTGGTGAGGAAGCGGCCGTCGTGCACTTCGCTCGTATACTCGCCGTCGGTCGCCTTCTGGAGATCGATCCGGTAGCCGTTGCCGATGTTGCCGGTGCCGACGAACGCGAGCTGACCCTCGCGTATCGCGAGGGCTAATGCTTGCTGCTCGTCGAGATCGAAAAGCAGTTCCCATTTCTCGCCGCCATGGACGCGGTACACCCGGCCGTTGCCGGCGGCGGCGACCAAGACATTGCCGGCGGCGTCGAGCGCCAGACTCATGATGGACTCGTTGTCCCACCACGCGAGACGGTCAACGCGGCCGTTGGCGTTGCGCTGATAGAGCGTGCCGGCCAGCAGATTGCCGAGACGCGCTTCGGGCGGTGTTTCGCGGGCACGGTCGCCGGCATCGAATTGAGTGCGCGCCCCGAATTGTGTGGTGATCCGCTGGGTCAGTTCCTCGAATTCCGTGGCACTCGGGCGACGTTGGCCCGGCCCGCGCGGGCGTTTGACCTTTTGCTTGTTGACGCCGACATAGAGGTCGCGGCCGCTGACGACAAGAGCTTTGACTTCGTCCTCGGCGAACTGCTGGAGCACGACCCCTTTGCCCTTCTCACTGATCCGGTACAGCAATCCGCGGTCGCTGCCACCGGCCAACAACGCGCCGTCCGCGTCGAGCGCGAGGCTCAGAAGGTTGGACTCTTCGGCGGCGAACCATTCCTCGATTTTCGCGTCGGAGCTGATCCGGTAAACCTTCCCATCGGGTCCGGTACCGGCGTAGAGCCGGTCGTCCTTGTCGAACACGAGCGACCAGATGTACGGCGCGCGCAGCCGGCAGAACTCCGCGCCGTCCTTCCGGCCGGCGGGGATTTTGAAAATCCTTCCCTCGGCGAGCGTAGCGGCGTAGACGTTGCCATGCGAATCGATCGCCAGCGCGCTCACGGCAATCGAGTCGGTCTGGAAGAGCTTGCCGGCTTGGCCGTCCTTGCCGATGGCGTACACGTCGGCGGGCGAGCCGGTGCCGAAGTAGATTGTGCCGTCGCGCGCCACGGTTGAGCACCAGACTTCCTTGGCGAACTCGCCGACCTTGCCGCTGCCGTAGCCGAGGCGTAACTCGCCTTCGCTGGAGACGGTGAGCCGGTTAAGTTTGCCGCGAAGGAAGTCCTGGGCGCTGTTGATTTCCCAACGCTCAGTCTTCACGGCAAAAGAGAAAGAAGGGAGCAGAAATGATGACAGCAGGAAAAGAGTGGTCGTTTTCATTCTTGTCGTATTGGGACGCGGACGGTGGCTTGACCGCTCAACACCCATTCGGTGGGCGCGACCAGATGCAACATGTCGGCAGCGGCGCTGATGTCGCGCCGGCTGCTGTCGTCGAGGACGCTGAGCATGCTGGCCGGCAGTTTCTTCAGGAGTTTGCCCCGGTACTGCAATCCTTGCGTGGGCGTCTGCACCAGCGCGACGAGGTCGGTGGCTTGGTGGTTCTTCTCAATCGCGTCGAGATAGTCGGTCATCGAATCCGGCGGCGCAATGTCGGCAGGGGCGTCGTTGCCGCCGAGCACGTTGACGAAGAGAATGCGCATCGAATCCGTTGCGGCCGGCACTTCGATCGCAATCGTCCTGGTGGTTTCGGACTGGGCGAACGGCTTGAGCACGACGTGGAGGAGGACGTGCTCGCCGCGTTCGACTTCCGACTTGTCGAAGTAAGCACGCTTGATCTCAGCGGTCTGCCGAACCTGCGCGGCTTGGACGCGAACGGTGAGGCGCTTGACTTGCGGATCGCCAAACGGTGTGTGGAAGATGCCGGCGATCGGCTGGAGAAAACCAACGTTGAGCAGGCCGCCTTGCGCGTTGAAGAACGTGTCGGAGACGTGGAGGGTGCGTGATTTTTCCCCACTCTCCATCAACTCAGCTTCCAAGTGGAAGCGTATCGTTGTTTCGCGCGACGACCCGGACGCCGATTGCACCGCTTGCGCGACCGCCATCTCGGCCAGAAACGGACTGAGCATGGGATTATCGGCGATCTCCAGCCGGTAAGAATCATTGTCGCCCGTGTCGCGATTGGCGACATCGACGCGGACCGGAATCATCGCCGCCTTGGACTTGCGGTCGACAACGATGCAACTCTGCCAATCCCCCACCAGCGACCCGGCATCGGCCACACTGCTGGCCATCTTGAAAGATCGCTCGACGCTGGAAAGAATCGTGTGCACTTCCGCTTCAACGGCCGGCGCGCTGATTTGTCCGCCTAGGAAAAAAGGATGGCCGAACGCGAGGATCTTGTCGCCGTCCACGTAGGTGACCGTGCCGACGCCGGTCGCGTTGAAATCGCCGCGGATCAATTCGACGCCGACCGACCCACCCGGTTCAAGTCGGGCCGAGCGACGGTTTTCCGTCCCAGCCGAGCCACCCCCCGCGACCGGGATGAGTCCCCATCGCTCGAACTTGTCGGCGAACAAATCGATGGTGCCCTGGCTGAACCCACCGAGGGCAAGCGGTGTCAACAGCGGCCGCGGTGTGCCGGAGTTTCCGGCGGAGAGCGGCGTGGCGCTGCCGGCGTCTGCGCCGGGTTTTTTCTCAAGCTCGGCCATCATATTATGAATGGGTGTGACCCCTGCAATTGGGTCGTTCTCAAAGGTCCAACCGTAGGCGAGCGCGCCGATGAGTTTATCGTCGATGTACACCGGGCTGCCGCTCATACCGGCAATGACCTTGTGCCGCTCAAGCTGCGCGCCGCTGACGCGAATCAAGACCATGTCCTGCTTGGGGAGCGCATTCTTGAGGACGCCAAGGACTTCGACTTCAAACCGCTCGGGGGTTGTGCCCTTGAAGACGGACAGCCCGTAGCCTTTCATTCCCGGCTTAAGTTGCTCGGGTCGTAGCGTTTCGACCGCTCTGGCGTTCCCCGAGACGATTAGGCTCAACAGGACAATGACCAAAAATGTTCTCATAGCGCCCGGTAATACACGTCGCGCAGTTCATAATCGCATTCATAAGGTCACGCAACCCCAAAATCCCGTTGCGGCGAGGCAAGGCATATTCTGTGCTAAATAATGAGGTTTTTGTACCGAGTATGTCATGAGCCGCGATCTCAGTATTAAACTTGTCAACTACGGGTCAGGGCGTTCGCGACTGTACGCGACTGCACTGGTCATCACGATCGCTTATCTGCTCGTCGGCAACGACGAAGCCGGCCAGGCCTGGCCGCGGGTTTACCTGCCGTTGCACAGTGTGACAGTCTTGGTGTTGTGTCTCGCCGGAGCGGAGGCGTGCCTGTTTATCCAGCGGTTGCAGAAACAGCATGAAGAACTTCATGTGACACGCGCGATGGAATTGGAAGCGTCGCAGCGGCTCGCCGTCCAGCGCCAGACAATTCTCAACCAAATTTCCCGAGCGCTCATCGATCAGCTCGACGTCAATCAGATGCCGGCGGCGGTGCTCGAGAGTATCGGGCAGTTGTTCGCCGCCGATATCGTGGCCACGTGGGTGTCAGCCAAGGGCACGTCCGGCCATTTCATGGTGCGCGGGGTGCATGGATTACAGTCGCACAAGCCAGCCGACTTCTCCGCCGTGCCGTGGTCGTTTCCACAATACAAGGCCGGTGGCGCGGAATTCGGGCAGGTCATCGTTGCGGATTTCGTGCGTGACCTCTCGCCGGCCATGGCGACATTTTGCCAGCGGGAAAAAATCCAAGCTGCCGTTTTCAGTCCGGTGATGCAGCGCGATGATATGGCCGGCATCGTCGGCGTCTTTTACCGTACGCCGATGGCAATTTCTCCGTCGTTGGCCACCGAGATGCAAACCGTGGCCAACCTCATCGCCAGCGCGATGCAAGCCGAAGAGTTGTATAACAACCTCGTTCAAGTCCAAAAGGTCGAATCGATCGGCACGTTGGCCAGTGGCATCGCCCATGACATGAATAACGTGCTGGCCGCCATCCTCGCCTGCTCCTCCTACATTAAGCAACACTCTGATCCGACGAGCCCGACGTACCGGTATCTCGAAGCCACGGAAGCCAGCGCCCATCGCGGGGCCGCGCTGACCAGACAGCTCCTGTCGTTCGTGCGCCGGGAAGGGCCGCGACTCGTTGTCGTCAATTCCAACGACTACATCGAGCAGACGTTGAAGATGCTCGAACGCAGTTTCGACAAATCCATTCTCTTCCACCGGTTTCTGGTCAAGGATATCAAACCTGTCGAGATTGATCCGTCGCAACTGGAACAGGTCATATTGAACATGGCCGTGAACGCGCGCGACGCGATGCCGGACGGCGGGTTCTTCACGGTCAGCACGCGCAACACCACCTTGGCCGGCGACGATCCGTTCCGCCCGAAGATCGACTTGCCGGACGGCGAGTATGTTGTGCTCGGGTTCCGGGACACCGGGTGTGGCATGGACGAGGCGACACAAAAGCGCATCTTCGAGCCGTTCTTTACCACCAAGGGTCCCGGCAAAGGCACCGGACTTGGTTTATCGCTCATCCTCAGCATTGTCCGGAATTTTGGCGGCGAAATTCGGGCCGAGTCTCAACCGAAACTCGGCACACTCTTCGAAGTCTACCTGCCGGTCACGACCAAACCATTACTGGCAAAGGCAGCCCCAGTCGTGGGCGAGGTTCGTGGCGGACAAGAGTGCGTGTTGCTGGCCGAGGACGAAGAGGTAATCCGCGAGATGGCGCAACTTGGCCTCGAATCCAAAGGCTACCGGGTCATCGCCGCGGCCGACGGCGCCGCGGCTCTGGCCCGGTATCGGGAGAAATGGCAGGAGATCGATCTGGTCGTCGCCGACATGGCGATGCCGCGCATGAGCGGCTCGGAGTTGTTTGCGCGGATGAAAGAGATCAATCCCGGCGTCCGCGTCATTGTCTCCAGCGGTTACAGCCACGACCAGGAAGGCCAGCGAATGCTGCAGCACGGCTGCCTCGGGTTTCTCCAGAAGCCCTACAACGTCGACCAACTCTGCCACCACATCCGCTCGATTCTCGACTCCGGACTCTAGCCAAACGTCGGAGATTGCCGTCACACGCGTTAGCCCGCTTGTTGAAAAGGCCGCTTCAGAAATCACCGAGCCATGGCCGTAGACACCGCTCGACTGTAGGAAAGAAGAAGCAAAGCAGCTCGGCCAAACAGTAGAGAACATAGAACACGGCAAAAATAGCAACAATTGCAGTGGCAACTTTCCCAAATCTTGTCTTTGGGAGTTCGAATCGAAATGATTTCATCGTTGTCATTCAGCCGAACGTTAGAAGCAAGCCAAACACCGGTTAGGAAACCAGACCGGCAAATTTCTATCAAGCCGTATCGCCGAAACAAAACCTTGCCGGAGACTCGGGCCGGTCCGCGCGTTGACAGCGGCCTCTAACGCTTCTCTTCGCGGGTCAATGGTACAAACACCACCGGCGTGACGTTGCGTGTTCGAATCTTCCCGGTCGCATCCTTCTCCAGCACCATCAACATCTGCGTCTCCCCCGTCTGACCCACGGGCATCACCAGCCGTCCGCCCGGCTTGAGTTGTTCGATCAATGGTGGCGGCACCGGTTCCGCCGCGGCCGTCACGATGATTGCGTCAAACGGCGCGTGTTCCTTCCACCCGAGATAACCGTCGCCGTGCTTCACCTGCACTTTTTCGTAGCCGAGTTGCTTCAGCCGCGCCGCCGCCGAGCGAGCGAGTGTTTCCAGGATTTCAATCGTATAGACCTCGGTTCCCATCTCGGCCAGAACCGCCGCCTGATAACCGGAGCCGGTGCCGACTTCCAAGACTCGTTCGCCAGGTTTGAGTCGTAACAATTCGGTCATCAGGGCGACGATGTACGGCTGCGAGATGGTCTGGCCGTAGCCGATGGGCAAGGGATGGTCGCTGTACGCATGTGCGCGCTCGGCGTCCGGCACGAACTCATGTCGGGGGACTTTGCGCAAGGCGGCGAGGACGGCGGCGTTGGTGATGCCGCGCGCTTCGATCTGCGAATTGACCATGTTCTCGCGCATGGCCGCAAATTCAGCGGCGCCAGTCTGGCTGCCGGCGATCAGCAGCCAGACGATGGCTGCATAGTGCCGCATCGGTCAGGTCATGGTTTCGGGACCGGCCGCCGTGCCGCTCTGGCGGGCGATCCATTCCTCGACGCGCAGCAAACCGCCTTGGCCGGCCATGCGAATGACTTTGAGCAGGTTGTCCATCGAGGAGACTTCCTCCAACTGCTCGCGCACGAACCACTGTAGAAACGCGTCGGTGGTGTAGTTGTCTTCCTTCTTGGCCAGCGCCACCAGCTTGTGAATTTGGCCGGTCACCTCGACTTCCCAGTCCAGCGACAGTTTCACCGCTTCTTCGGTGGTGGTGAACTTCGCCTTCGGTGCGGCGACGGCCGGGATCTTCACTTCGCCGTCGGCGTCCACCAGGAACTTCACGAACTTCATGGCGTGGTCGCGTTCCTCCACGGCCTGCTTGTAGAAATGCGCGGCCAACCGGGGCAGCGCCTGCTGGTCAAAACTCACTGCGATCGCCACGTACTGCAGCGACGCGCCGAATTCGTTGCCGATTTGCTGGTTGATGGCGTCGTTGATCTTTTTACTGATGAGCATGGTGCTACACACTTTGAGCGAATCGGGCCTAATTGCAAACCAATTTCGTGGCCTCGACAAACCTCGCCAGTTTCTCCGACGCCGCGCCGGTATCAATCAGTTCGCCCGCCAGCTTCCGTGCGGCTTCAAACTCATCCGCGATCTCGGCCACCACCAACGCGGCGGCCGCGTTCAGCAACACGATGTCACGCTTCGGGCCCCGATCCTTGCCGGAGAGAATGTCGCGCGCGATTTGGGCGTTGGTAGCTGGATCGCCGCCGACAAGATCGCGGAGCGTTGACCCCGGTTGGGGCGCCGGAAGTTGAACGTCAACCCCGGCTATGGTGTTCGGGCCGAACGTCGTGAGTTCATCCAGCCCGTCGCCATGGACGACGAGGAAGCGTTTGAGGCCGAGTAACCGGAGGACGTCGGCAAACTTCGCGACGAGCGCACGGTCGAAGACACCAACGACTTGGTGTGTTGGTCGTGCCGGGTTCACCAGCGGGCCGAGAATGTTGAAGACCGTGCGCTGCTTGCGCTCGGCCAGTTTCTTTCGGACCGGCGCGATGGCCTTGAAGGCGGGATGATACAGCGGTGCGAAGTAGAAGGTCACGCCGGCTTCTTCGAGGCAGCGCCGCGCCGAGTCGGGCGGCAGCTCGATGTTCGCGCCGAGAGCCGCGAGGACATCGGCGCTGCCGCATTTGCTGGTGATGGCCCGGTTGCCGTGTTTGACGACCGCGATGCCGGCAGCGGCGGCCACGAACATCGTGCACGACGAAATGTTGAACGTGTGCGCCATGTCCGCACCCGTACCGACGATATCGAGCAACTTGCCGGGCAGCGGCCCGGGATCGACGGCCCGCGCGCGGAGTTCGAGCGCGAACGCGGCGATTTCCTCGGCCGTTTCGCCCTTGCGGGCCAGCGCGGTGAGAAAATCGGCCTTCGCCTCATCCGCGACGCTTTGCTCCAAGAGCGCCGCCACAGCGGCGGCAATTTCGGCGCTTGAAAGTGAGCAACCATCTGCCAGTGACTGTGTTAACTGTTCCAGCGGACTCATCAAGTAAAATGCTATCACAAACGGCCCCAAGACGGTAGAAATTGGTGAATGTTATGAAAGTATCCAGCATCGCAGTCATCGTGCTTGTTCTCCTCAGTGCCGGTTTGGCCACCGGCGTGATCACCACGGTCAACCGCAACCGGGAATTGACAGCGCAGTTGGAGCAAGCTCAGGCCATACCGGACCAAGCAACAGCGCCGACGGACACGGGCCGGTTGCGACAGCTTCTCGAGGAACAGGAATTGGCCAACAATGTGTTGCGCGAGGAAATCGCGAAGCTCCAGCGGGAGGCAACCAATAACACATCGCTCCAGTCAGGACCAGTACGCGTGTCTAACGCCGATCAGCCGGGGAATCCCCGCGGAAACCCCGGCAGCGCCTGGCTCGATCGTCTCAAGCGGGAAGACCCGGAACGCTACAAGCAGATCTTTCAACAACGCGAGCAACGGCGCAAGGCTGCTGACCAATTACTTCAGGACACGGTAGACCAACTCGACCAGCGTGCCCAATCGGCCCCGACGCAGACGGAAGCGGAACTGGCCACGCAGATTGCTGACACGCTGGCCAAACTGAACGATCTGCGCCAGCAATGGAATACTCTTCGCAGCCTGCCCGAGGACGAGCGGACCGCCCAAGTGCAGCAGCTACAGGCCCAGACACGGGAGACCGAACGGACACTTCGCGACCTCAGCCAGCAGGATCGGGCGATGCAATTGGAGAACTATGCCCGCAGCCTTGGCGTCACCGACGAGAACGGCATCCAGAATTTCGTTACCGGTATCGGGAGCATTTACAGCAACACGAACTACCGTGCCATCGTCGGCGGCGGTGGTTTCGGGGGAGGCGGTTTCGGCGGAGGTGGCCGTGGCGGGCCGCCTCCAGGGGGCGCACCGCCGCCGCCCAACCCATGACCGACAGGTTCAACGCTGGCGGTTGATCGAACTCTGTCATGCGCGCAAAATCCTACCATGTAGCGCCGTCTCGCGTTAGACTGCAGGAACCGTGAAACTATTTTCGGGAATCATCATGGTTGGGTTGGCGATTGCCGTGGTGGCCTTGGGGATGACCACGCTGGCCTACTCCAAGCGTGCGCAGGACCTCACGGCGCAGTTGGAGCGCGCGCAGAACGAGCTGCGTGAGTTGCGGGGATTTCGACGGCGGATGCCGGTGAGTTGGGAGGACAGTCTGCGAGCGTTTGCCGGCCAGCAAGAACTACCATACCCGCGATTTCGCGGAATCAGTCCGTCTTGGACGATGCAACCCCGGCGGGATGACGGCGGCCGGTCGTCAATGATGTTCGAGCAGCGCGAGCGGCGTCGACAGGCAATCGATACTTGGTTTCAACAAACTATCGCCGCGCTCGATCAACGCGCCCGCACCACGGAATCCAAGGACGCCGCGGACGTGACCACGCAGATTGCCGCGGCGCTGACCAAGCTCAACGGGCTTCGCACGAAGTGGGACGATGTCCGCCAGATGCCCGAGGAGGCCCGCCGGGAGGTCGCCCAACAACTGGACAACGAAACCGTCGCAGTCTTGTCCGCGCTGCGAGACCTGAGCGAACGCGACCGGCAAATTCGACTCGCGAACCTTGCGCGCGCGATGGGACACACCGACGAAGATGCGATCCAGAATTTTATCCACAGCGTGACCGGCGCTTACGACGACAGCCACTACAACCCCGGCCGCGCCTTGTCGGATGCCAACCTCAATCCGCCGCCGCCGTGAACCACGCGCCCCGGCATTTCTCCGCGCTCGCGCAGCGGCTGAGCGAACCGCCGATCAGTTGGCTCATGAAGGCCGCGCTCGACCAGCCCGACTTGATTTCACTCGCCGCCGGTTTCACTGACAACGACACCTTGCCGGTCGCGGAAGTGACCCGCCTGACGCGTACCATTCCTCGTGACGCGTTGCAATACGGCACGACCATCGGTCTGCCACGGCTCCGGCAAGAGTTGTTGCGACGCTGCCGAGACCAGGATGACCTCCCCAAGTCCCGGCTGACCGCGAACGATGTCGTCGTGACGAACGGTTCGCAGCAATTGCTTTACTTGCTCACCGAAGTGCTCTGCGATCCCGGCGACATCGTGCTAGTCGAGGATCCGACCTATTTCGTGTACCTCGGGATTCTGGAAGCGATGGGTGTCCGGGCTGTTGGGTTTGACTCCCTGGCCAGTCTGAAATCCAAAATTCAAAAGCTGAAATCGCGCCTGAAGCTGGTCTACCTCGTGACGTATTTTCAAAACCCGACCGGCCACACGTGGTCGCTGGAGGCCAAGCGCGAGGCGTTCGCCATCGTAAAACACTACGAGCGCACAGCCGGTCACCCGATTTACATTGTCGAGGACGCCGCCTACAGGGACTTGCGCTTCGAGGGCGACGACGTGCCATCATTCAAAGTGCTCGACCCACGCAACGAGCGCGTGGCCTACACGAACACGCTGACCAAGCCGTTCGCCACCGGCCTCAAACTCGGCTACGGCATCCTGCCGCCCGAGTTGATGCGCGCGGTCCTGCGCAGCAAAGGCAATCACGACTTCGGCTCATCAAACTTCCTGCAGACAATGCTCGCGCGGGCGCTGGCCGAAGGGTTGTATGAGCGGCATCTGCAAAAGCTTGCGGCTGCCTACCGGCGCAAGCGGGACGCAATGGTTTCTGCACTCGACGCAACCTTCCCGGCATCGGCGCGCTACGAGCGACCGCGGGGCGGCTTGTACGTTTGGGTGGAGTTGCCAGCGCACATCAAGACCGGCGCAAAGAGCCGGCTCTTCCGGCGCGCGCTCGATGCCGGCGTGCTCTACGTGCCGGGGGAGATGTGTTACGGCAAAGATCCCTCGCGGCCGATACCGCAGACCAGTATGCGCTTGAGTTTCGGCGCGGCCCCGGTCAATGAAATCAAAAAGGGCATCCGCTTGCTGGCGGATGCCCTTCGATAAACTCTTTGGCTTACGATTGGCTGGCGACCGGGTCGATGTTGACGCGACGGCCGTGCTTGTCGAAACGCACTTTGCCTTCGGTCAACGCGAACAACGACCAGTCGCGGCCCGTGCCGACATTGCTGCCGGCGACGAAGCGCGCGCCGCGCTGGCGGATGATGATACTGCCGGCAGTGACCAACTCACCACCAAATGCTTTTACGCCGAGCCGTTTGCTGACGCTGTCGCGGCCGTTCCTTGAACTGCCTTGTCCTTTTTTATGTGCCATGGCCGGTACTCCTGGATTACTTCGCGACGATTTCTTTGATCTTCAAGATGGTGTGGTGAGCGCGAATGCCGCGCTTGCGGTGATAACCTTCGCGACGACGAAACTTGAACGCAATGACTTTCTTGCCCTTCTTGTCCGGGTCGATGACTTCGGCGGTAACGCGGGCGCCAGCCACGGTCGGCTTGCCGACCTTGATGGCGTCGCCATCGGCGACGAGGAGCACCTCGTCCAGCGCGATTTCTTTGCCTTGGTCACCGTCGAGCAGCTCGACTTCGAGCACGTCACCGGGCTGAACTCGGTATTGTTTGCCGCCTGTTTTGACGATTGCGTACATGGTTGAATCTCAGACTTCCACTGGGGAAGGAGCGGAAAAGTATCGGAAGCGTCCCGCGCCGTCAACGCTTATCTTGTGGCACGCTTATCTTGTGGCCTGCGTCCGGCTATTACTTCTGCAAGTCTGTATCCTCTTGGAGCATCTCGATGGCGGACTTGGCCGTATCGCTGATTTCCGGATCAGGGTCGCTGGCCAGGGATCGGAGAATAGGCAACGCGAGCTTGGCATCGACATCTTCCAGAGCGTCAATCGCCGATAGCCGCACTTCTTTTGGCTGATCCGGCCCGGCGCCAGCCGCCAACAGCGCGGCCTTGTTCTCATCCTGGCCGTCAATGTCGAACAGTGCATCCAACATCTCCGTTCTCAGTTCGGGATCTTTTTCCATGTGGAACAGCCGTCCCAGCGCCGAAATGGCCTGCGCCGTGCCGAGATCGGTGAGTTGATAGATCGTCTCGACGCGCGCGCTAAAGTCGGGACCGGAGATGTACCCGGTCTCCAGCGTGGCGACATCTTGGGCCGGATTTCCAGTGGCCGGCGGCGGCGTGAAAATAGACGGTGCCGATGGGGCGGCGGGTTTGACCGGTGCCGGCACAACCGAAGTCGGTGCCGCCGGGGCGGGCTCGACGCGTTTCGTCGCAGGCATCTCGGCCGGAGACTGCGGCTCTTCCTGCTTCGAGCACGCGGCCAGCAACGCGGCGGCAAGAAGTGCCGGTGTTGTAAATCTCAAAATGGCTTTCATGGTCTGCATGTGTTCTCCTTTGTCAGATAATGGCGGTTAGAATACAGTCTGGCTGCCCATCCGTCCAGCCCGATGCGCGACCGCCAAGAAGTGCTTCCGATGCCGACCATGCGCCTCCTCAAACTCCTCCAGGTTCTTGTAGCCGTACATCTTCAGAGCCGCGCACGCGTCGTTGCGTTCAATCATCGCGTCGACAAACCTCGGCAGCAACACGCGCCGCTCCTCCGCGCGTGGTCGGGAGTCCGGCGCCGAGCGTCCTGTCTACGGTAACGGCCCGAAGATTATGACGTTATTGTTCTCGTCGCACTCGGCCACCCTGTTATCGGCGTCGATCACCGCGATGACAAACTCGCCTGACGCGCTGGTGCCCGTCGGCAGCCTTACCGCGAGCGTGCGCTTCTTCGGTTTGACAAGCTTGACCTTGCCGGTGGCCACTTGCTTCAGCAGCGTGTCGCCCACGTCGAAGATGGCGTCGTTGGAGAGGTAGAAGCGAACCAACGATGTGGGCGCATTACTGCTGCCGGCGTTTTGCACGAACAAGCGGCCTCTGAGTTTGCAATGTAAGGCGGTGCCTTCCCCCTTGCAGGTTTGCACGAGGTTGGACCAGACACCCGTTAGATCGGGACATGGTGCAGCCACCAGTACCGTGACGGCGAATGAACATGTGCCGGTGTTGCCCGACCCGTCCGTCGCTGTGCAGGTCACGTTGGTGACACCCAGCGGGAAGCTCGACCCTGAGGCCGGCGCGCAGTTGGCCGTGACGCTGCCGCAATTGTCGCTGGCTGTGGGCTGTGGATAGTTGACCACAACGGAGGTCTGGCCCGAGGGGATGTTCGTGGAAATGTCGTCGGGGCAGGTCACGCTCGGCGCGGTGGTGTCGTTGACGGTCACGACGGCGGAACAGGAATTCGACGCGCCGTGATTGTCCATGACGGTGAGGGTCACGGTCGTATCGCCCAAAGAATACGGTCCGGGCGGGTTCTGGCTGAGTGTGATCGTGTCTCCTGCATCGGGATCCAATGAACCGTCATCAATCGAAGCGCTGGCCACGCAATTCGTGCCGGCAGACGCCGTCACATCCTTGCACTGCGCCACAGGCGGTTGGTTCGCCGCGCAGGTGTTAAGCAGGATCGTCACGTTGCCGGAGTCAAAATTCGCCACGGCCAGGTCGGGCTTGCCGTCGCTGTTGAAGTCGCCCACCGTCACCGAAACAGGCGCAGACCCAGCGCTGACGGGCGAGCCGGTGGGCTGGCTGAAGCCGCCGCTGCCGTCACCCAAAAGGATCGTGACCGTGCCTAGAGTCGTGTCGTTCGCCACGGCCAAGTCGGGCCTGCCGTCGCCATCAAAGTCGCCCACGGCCACGGATTGAGGGCCAACTCCCGCACCGACGGGCGAGCCGGCGGGCTGGCTAAAGCCACCGTTGCCGTCGCCCAACAGGATCGTCACATTGCCGGAGCTAAAGTTCGCCACGGCTAGGTCGGGCTTGTCGTCGCTGTTGAAATCGCCCACCGCCACGGAATAAGGAAAAGACCCCGCGCCGACGGGCGAGCCGGCGGGCTGGCTGAAGCCGCCGCTGCCGTCGCCCAACAGGATCGTTACGTTACCGGAGTCAAAGTTCGCCACGGCCAGGTCGGACATGTCGTCGCCGTCAAAGTCGCCCACCGCCACGGATTGAGGCCCAATCCCCGCGCCGACGGGCGAGCCGAGCGCGTTGGTGAAGCCGCCGTTGCCGTCGCCCAACAGAATCGTCACGTTGCCGGAGTTAAGATTCGCAACAGCTAGGTCGTTCGTGCCGTCGCCGTTGAAATCGCCCACCGCCACGGAAATAGGCGTAGTGCCCGCGCCGACGGGCGAGCCGGCGGGCTGGGTGAAGTTGATGCCGCTGCAGGGCGGCAGGCAGGCTTCTTGGACCTCGAACGCGCCGACGTCGGTGCCGTCGGTGGCGTTGGCGATAGCGAATTGGTCGAACGTCCGAAGCAAGCCGCGCTGGTCCGTGGCGGAGGCGCCGAAGTTCTTGCCCTTGTCAATGGCCGGGCTGCCGCACAACGGCGCGTGCGTAAAGGTCGGGCCGCCGTTGTCTTGCAGCGGGCCCAGCATCGGATCGGTGTTGATCTGGTCGCCCGTCGCCGTCAAAAAGCCGCCGCCGTCATCGCTGCTGAGGTTGTAGCCAAGCGAGGTGACCGTGCCGCCGGCGAAATTGGTGATGTTGGCACCCGAAGCGCCGGCCTTCAGGATGGTGCTGCCGGTCTCAACGGTCGCACTGCCAACGTTGTAAATGCCGCCGCCTTCGGTGCCCGAGTTGCCGTTGACGGTGCTGTTGGCAATCGTCAGCGTCGCGCCTATTGGGTCGGCACCAAAGTTAAAGATGGCGCCGCCAGAGTTGGTAGCGGAGTTTTCGCTCAGGGTGCTGTTGACAATGGTCAGCGTCGCACGTCCAGAGCCGTAACCAAGGTTGTAGATGCCGCCACCGGAGTTGGTGGCGGTGTTGCCGCTGATGGTGCTATTAGCAATAGCCAGCGCAGCAATCTCGTTGAAGATGCCGCCCCCGCCGAAGCCGGCCGAGTTGCCGCTTATGGTACTATGGACGATTGCCGCGCTGCCGCGCTCACCATAATTCAAGATGCCGCCGCCAACTTGGTTGCACGAGTTGCCACTCAGGGTACTGTTGCTGACGGTCAACACCGCGTGGTCGTTGAAGATGCCGCCTCCGTTGAACGCGTAGTTGCGGCTTAGTCTCAATGCCCGTAAGGTTAGGTTGTGCTGACGGGAAGGATCTCATAAGCAATCGCTCCATGAAATGATTCATTCTTGGTCAACCGCGGCCAGCCCGTGACCGGTTGGCGCACCGCCCGCGGACAACTCCGCGCCCGT
>CAZMKD010000253.1:0-2942 GCA_964566575.1 uncultured Verrucomicrobiota bacterium | reverse complement strand
TAACTCGCCGGAGTATCTGAAGCACCTCACCGGAACCATCGGCGCACAACCATTATCATGACTGAACAACCCGGCCAATTTCCGTTCACGCGCGGCATCCACGCGACGATGTATCGCGGGAAGCTGTGGACGATGCGCCAGTATGCCGGCTTCGGCGACGCGCGCGAAACCAACAAACGCTACCGGTATCTGCTCGACCACGGCCAGACCGGCCTTTCGATGGCGTTCGATCTTCCGACGCAAATCGGCTACGACAGCGACGACGCAATGGCGCTCGGTGAAGTCGGCCGCGTCGGCGTCGCCATCTCCTCGCTCGCTGATATGGAGCAGGTCTTCGCCGGCATCCCGCTCGACAAAGTCAGCACCTCGACGACGATCAACGCGACCGCCGGCATCCTGCTCGCGCTCTACCTAGCCGTCGCCGAGAAACAAGGCGTTCCGTGGTCGAAAGTCTCCGGCACGGTGCAGAACGACATCCTCAAGGAGTACATCGCACGCGGCACGTACATCTTTCCGCCGCACCCATCGCTGCGGCTCATCGCCGACATCGTCGAGTTCTGCGCGAAGGAAGTGCCGGGGTGGAACACGATCAGCGTCGGCGGCTACCACATGCGCGAAGCCGGCTGCACCGCCGCGCAGGAAATCGCCTTCACGCTCGCCGACGGCATCACCTACGTCCAAACCTGCGTCGAGCGTGGGTTGAACGTTGATGATTTTGCGCCACGACTCGCCTTCTTTTTCAACTGCCACACGAATTTCTTCGAGGAAGTCGCGAAGTTCCGCGCGTCGCGTCGGCTCTGGGCGCGCATCATGAGGGAAAGATTCGGCGCGAAGAACGAGCGCTCGATGATGCTGCGTTTCCACACGCAGACGGCCGGGTCATCGCTCACCGCCCAACAGCCGGACAACAACGTCGTGCGCACCACGCTCGAAGCGCTCGCCGCGGTGCTCGGCGGCACGCAGAGCTTGCACACGAATGCGAAGGACGAAGCCATCGCGCTGCCGAGCGAAGAGTCCGCGTTGCTCGCGTTGCGTACCCAACAGATCATCGCTCACGAGTCCGGTGTGACGGCGGAACCGGACCCGCTCGGCGGCAGTCATTACGTCGAGTCGTTGACGGACAAACTTGAGCAGCAGGCGCGCGAGTACCTCAACAAGATCGATAACATGGGCGGGATGCTGAAGGCCATCGAAGGCGGTTACGTGTACAAGGAGATTTACCGGGCGGCGTACGAACACCAGAAAGCCGTTGAGAAGAAGGAGAAGATCATCGTCGGCGTCAACGAGTTCGTCTCCGGCAAGCAACTCAAGTTGAAGACGCAGAAGATCGATCCGAAACTTGAGCCGCGGCGGCGCAAGGAGTTGGCCGCACTACGGAAGAACCGCGCCAATGTCGAGAAGCATCTCGCGACGTTGAAGAAGGCAGCCGGCGGTTCTGACAATTTGATGCCGCTCATTATTGATTGCGTTCACAACTACGTTACCGTCGGAGAAATCTGCAAAGTGTTGCGGAAGGAGTTTGGTGAATACCGGCCGAGTCATTCGATATGAGCGCGGCAGAAGTCAGGAGTCAGAATCCAGGAGTCAGAATGGAACGACAGCCGGCAAAGAGTTTTCAGGATTTGATTGTCTGGCAGAAGGCACATCAGTTTGTGCTCGGCGTTTATCGCCTTACGGATGGCTTTCCGAAAACTGAAACGTATGGGATGACATCGCAGCTTCGACGAGCGGCTGTTTCTATTCCGGCCAACATCGCCGAAGGTTTCAAGAAAAAGGGCAGGCCGGACAAGGTTCGCTTCTTGAACATCGCGCAAGGCTCGCTCGAAGAGTGTCGCTACTATCTGATTCTCGCGCATGATCTCGGTTACGGCGCGACGCAAGCCCTGATGCCGCAACTCGAAGAAGTGAGCAAACTATTGGAAGCGTATGCTTCCGCCATTCTGGATTCTGACTCGGAGGCAAAGTGAATCCAGAAGCCAGAAGCCAGTAGACAGAATGAAAGGCGAACGATTCAGGTTGTGTCACATTCCCATTCTGGATTCTGACTCCTGACTCCTGTATTCTTTCCCCCATGCCCCGCCCCCTCAAAGTCCTCATCGCCAAGGCCGGGCTCGACGGCCATGAGCGAGGCGCGCTCGTCGTGGCGATGGGATTGCGCGACGCGGGGATGGAGGTCGTGTATACCGGCATCCGCAACACGCCAGAACAGATTGTCGCGTCGGCGATTCAGGAGGACGTGGATGTAATCGGGTTGAGTTCGCTTTCCGGCGGACACATGTTGCAGTTCAAACGCGTGATGGAATTGCTGAAGAAGGAAAAGGTGAAGGGCAAGCTCGTCTTTGCCGGCGGTATCATTCCCGACGAGGACGTGAAGAAGCTGAAGAAGCTCGGCATCAAGGAAGTCTTCGGCCCCGGCAGTTCCATCGCCAGCATCGTGGAGTTTTTGAAGAAGAATGTCTGACCGGCGCTCTGGAACATTCTGAATGAAAAGCCACAAACAGATTACTGAGCATCCCGAATTGTTAGGTATGCCGGAGGTTCGTAAGCTGTGGCTGACGGAAGAACTCTTCTCCGACCATTACCTCAAAGCACGCATCAAGAAGAACACTTGGTGGCCGACCGATGAACAGGCAGAAGATCAACCCTCCTTGCCGATCGAGACAGTGGATTACGCCGACCTGCGCGTCCAGCAACTCGGCTCGGTCTACGAGGGACTGTTGGAACACCACTTCGCCCGCAACGAAGATGGGCGACTGAAGTTGGTGACCGACAAAGCCGAGCGCAAGGCCACCGGCACGTATTACACAAGTATATCCCTACTTCACGACTGAGGCTATGAAGCAGGGAGAGAGAGAATGGATTAACCAGGCGAAGTTTGATGAGCAGTTCAACACGGGCTCGAAGACAAAGGACAGGGCAAATCCACGGCTCGTGATGCAAGC
>CAZMKD010000252.1:0-21822 GCA_964566575.1 uncultured Verrucomicrobiota bacterium | reverse complement strand
CCTTTGCTCATGACGGAGATTTTGAACGGGCGTTGTGCTCGCTGCAGTTCGTGGTGATGTCGCCACGGATGCTGGGCGACCTGTACCGGCAATACTTGGCCGCTCGCGAGGAGATTCTCGCGCTCGCGACCGTGACGCCGGTGGCGATGGACGCGCTGCGCGTAGCCGAGGAGCAGTCGGCGGCGTGGCGGGCGTTGATGGATTGGCGGAAGCCGGGCCCCGTGACGTTCGGGTTGGTGTTGGCGTGCGCGGCGGTGTGGCTGGCGGACGCGGTCGTTTTCACGCGCGCGCTCGATCATCCGTTGTGGGTGTGGGCCGGTAATATGCCCGAAGCGGTCCGCCACGGCGAATGGTGGCGGCCGGTGACGGCGTTGTTCTTGCACGCAAACCTGCTGCACCTGGCGATGAACGGCGCGGCGTTGTGGATGTTTGGCACAGCGATCGAGAGAACGAATGGACGTTGGCGGTATCTCGCGATCTTCCTGGTCGCCGGGTCACTGGCCAACGCTGTCAGCGCGTCGTTTGCCAACTACGATGTGTCGGTCGGAGCGAGCGGCGGCATCTTTGGATTGGTGGCGGCGTTTGGCGTGGCGGTGTATCGACTGCGGTTGCCCATGTACGCCGGGGTGCGGCGGCGGCTGTTATTGATGTTGGGTGTGATGCTGGCGGTGGATTTGACGGTCGGCGGGTTGGAGCCGCACATCGACAACTTCGCGCACGGCGGCGGTTTTGCTGCGGGGCTGGCGCTGGCCGCGCTGTTGTCACCACCAAGGCACTAAGTCGCCAAGCAGGGTGTGCGCTTTTGACTTTGTGTCTTGGTGGTTAATGTATTGGTCAATCGGTTGCGCGAGTGGCGAAACTGGCAGACGCGCAGGACTTCAACGTCTTCGGTCCGCGCCAGAATCCCCGGTCGGAATACGCCGCCGTCATCCCGCGGTTCATCACCGCGATTCTCAAGGGCAACCCTTGCATCAAAACGCCACTGCTTTTGGTGCCCTGTTCGCGCTTGCTCCGCCGAGCCACGCGACGCTGAACGCATGGGACCTGAACTGGCAAAAGGAACGGCTTGCAACCCGCCCGAATATTTGGTATGCAACTCAGCGGTCCGGGGCCTTCTTGAACTCGTATTTGCGATTGTCCGCAGCTGGGGACTTTTCTTTCAGGACCTTCCACTTGCTGTTTCTGACGTTACTTGGCGTGTTTCTGCCGATGTACGGGCAGGCGCAAACCATTCACATTCCAGAGGCGCCGGGCAAGCTCCAGGCCTCCGCGGTGTCCGCCTTTCAAATCAGCCTGACGTGGAATGACGAGTCCCGCAACGAGGATGGATTCAAGATCGAGCGTTCCACGGACGGGACGAATTTCACCCAGGTTGCCCAGGTGCCGGCCAACACGACGAACTACCTAAGCACCGGGTTATTCCCCGGCACGACGTATTCCTATCGCGTGCGCGCGTATAATTCCGCGGGCAACTCCCGCTTCAGCAAGGTAGCCAGTGCCAACACGCCGTGCACCGTGTCCGTCGCCTCGTGGGGGTACCCCATCGGAGCGCCGCCGACGAATCTGACCGGAGTGGCGGCCACCGCGGCCGGTGGCTATCACAGTCTGGCGTTGAAGAGCGACGGCACCGTCGTCGGCTGGGGCTACAACGGCTCCGGCCAAACGACGCCGCCGACGAATCTGACCGGGGTGGTGGCTGTCGCCGCCGGTGACTCTCACAGTCTGGCGTTGAAGAGCGACGGCACCGTCGTCGGCTGGGGTTACTATGATTACGCGACGCCGCCGGCGGACCTGACGAATGTGGTGGCCGTTGACGCCGGCCAGTACCACAGTCTGGCATTGAAGAGCGACGGCTCGGTCGTCGGCTGGGGCTACGATGGCTACGGCGCAGCGACGCCGCCGGCGCACCTGACGAATGTGGTGGCCATCGTGGGCGGTTTCTACCACAGCCTGGCGTTAAAGAGCGACGGGACGGTCGTCGGCTGGGGCAGTAGTTTTTACGGTGAATCGACGCCGCCAACGAATCTGGCAGGGGTGATGGCCATCGCCGCCGGTGGCTACCACAGTCTGGCGTTGAAGAGTGATGGCACGATTGTCGGCTGGGGCTACGACGGCTACGGCGAAGCGACACCGCCCGCGGGGCTGACCGGCGGAGCGGCAGCCATCGCGGCCGGCAGCTACTACAGTCTGGCGTTGACGGTCGCTCCCAGCACCCCATCTGCGCCCACGGCGATTGTCGTCGCCACGAATCAGCTTGATCTGTCGTGGTTCGACACCTCGGCAAACGAGGACGGATTCAAAATCGAGCGGGCGCCTGACGATGGCCTCTACAACCCCGGAACCTGGGCGCAGATTGCAACGGTCAGCGCCAACATTACCAATTACAGCGATATGGGAGCGATGACGAACGCGACGTACTGGTATCGCGTGCAATCATCTAACACATGTGGCAATTCGCCTTACAGCTACCCAACTGTCGTGAGCGTCGTGCCGCCCGGGGCGCCGTATCTGTACGCGACCGTCGTCGCCACGAATCAGGTTGAGGTTAACTTGCAGTGGGACGCCAGTTCCGGAATTGCGACGGGATACAAGATCGAGCGGGCGCCGGACATAAGCGGCAGTCCGGGAGCGTGGACGGAAATTGTAAACGTAGTAGGCACCTACAACACGTTTTACAGCGATACGGTAGCGACGACGAGCGCAACCTACTGGTACCGCGTGCGGGCGTATAACGCGCTTGGCGATTCGGACTACAGCTACCCCATCAGCGTGAGCGTCGCGCCGCCGCCTTACGCGCCGTATTATCTGTACTCGTACCTGATCGCCACGAATCAGCCTGAGGTCGATGTGTACTGGAACGATTACTACAACGACGCGGGGAACGTGACCGGTTACAGGATCGAGCGCGCGCCAGACGTGAGTGGGAGTCCGGGAACGTGGACGGAAATTGCCACGGTACTTGGCCGGTACAACAACTTCTACGGCGACACGGCCGTGATGGTGAACACAACGTATTGGTACCGCGTGCGGGCGTACAACGCAGTCGGTAATTCGCCCTCCTACAGCTACCCAATCAGCGTAAGAGTTGGGCCGCCGCTCTACGCGCCGTATGCGTACGCGTACGTGATCGCCACGAATCAGGCTGAAGTCTTTCTGTACTGGTACGACTACAACAACTACTCGGGGAGCGTGGCCGGTTACTGGATCGAGAGGGCGCCGGACGTGGGTGGCAACCCGGGAACGTGGGCGAGAATTGCCGCGGTGAGCGGCTACAACTATTACAGCTCCTACAGCGACACAGACGTGACTCCGAACACAACGTACTGGTATCGCGTGCGGGCGTACAACGTGATTGGCAGCTCGGATTACAGCTACCCGATCAGCATAGTCGTTGGGCCGCCGCTGTACGCGCCGTATGCGTACGCGTACCTCGTCATCACAAATCAGCCCGAGATCCATCTCTACTGGTACGACTACAACAACAACTTGGGGAGCGTCGCGGGGTACAAGATTGAGCGGGCGCCGGACGTGGGTGGCAATCCGGGAACGTGGGCGGAAATTGCGACGGTGGCCGGCTACAACTACTTCAGTTCCTACACCGATACCGTAGCGCCGACGAACGCCACCTACTGGTATCGCGTGCGAGCGTATAACGTGATTGGCAATTCGCCCTCCTACAGCTCCCCAATCAGCATCGGCGTTGCGCCGCCCGCGGCCCCGTACTATCTGAATGCGTCCCTCCCCACCACGAGTAGAGAGGTTGATCTGTATTGGTACAACAGTTCCGGCACCGAGGCCGGCTACAAGATCGAGCGCGCGCCGGACGTTGGCGGAAGTGCGGGGACGTGGACACAAATCGCCACGACCGTCGGCCAGTACAGCACCTCCTACAGCGACACGACCGTGGAAACGAACACGACCTACTGGTATCGCGTGCGCGCGTACAATGCAGTTGGCGATTCGCCCCCCAGCTACGCCGTGAGCATCGGGCCGCCCGCCGCTCCGTCGAACCTGACCGCGGCCATCGCCGCCACGAATCAGGTCAACCTGTCATGGTCCGAGTCCTACGCGAACGTGGCCGGGTTCAAGATCGAGCGCGCACCGGACGATAACGGCAATCCCGGAACGTGGACGGAAATTGCCACGACAATTGGCCAGTACAGCACCTCCTACAGCGACACGACCGTGGAGACGAACACGACCTACTGGTATCGCGTGCGGGCGTACAACGTGCTGGGCGATTCGCCTTACAGCAATGAAGCCAGCGTAACCATTGCCCCGCCCCCCGCGCCGTCTAATCTTTCAGCGACGCCGGTTTCAAGCAGCCAGATCAATCTTTCGTGGACGGACAACTCGAATAACGAGACCAGCTTCAAGATCGAGCGTTCCGCTGACGGAACGAACTTCACCCAAATTGCGCAAGTATTGGCCAACACGACGAATTACCGGAACACCGCGCTGTTCCCCGAGACGACCTATTACTATCGGGTGCGCGCCTCCAATCCTGTGGACGACTCGGCCTTTTCCAACGTCGCGAGTGCCGGCACGCTGGCTCTGTGCCCCACGTCCGTTGTCGGTTGGGGTTACGACTACTATGGCCAAGCGACGCCGCCGGCGGGCCTGTCGAACGTTGTGGCCATCGCGGCCGGTTACTCCCACAGTCTGGCATTGGACAGCGACGGCACAGTCGTCGGCTGGGGTTACGATTTTTACGCGACGCCACCGACGAATCTGGCCCCCGTGGTGGCAATCGCCGCTGGTCGCGAGCACCACAGTCTGGCTCTCCAGAGCGACGGCACCGTCGTCGGCTGGGGCAACAATTATTACGGCGAGACGATACCGCCGGCGGGACTGACCGGCGTCGTGGCCATCGCCGCCGGTACTTACCACAGTCTGGCGTTGAAGAGCGATGGCACGGTCGTCGGCTGGGGTTACTATTATTACGCGACGCCGCCGGCGGGACTCGCTGGTGTGGTGGCCATCGCCGCCGGTCAGAGTCACAGTTTGGCGCTGAAGAGCGACGGCACGGTCGTCGGCTGGGGCTACGACGGCTACGGCCAAGCGACGCCGCCGGCGGGGCTGACCGGAGTGGTGGCCATCGCCGCCGGTGGTCTCCACAGTCTGGCGTTGAAGAGTGACGGCACCGTCGTCGGCTGGGGTTACTCTTACTATGCGACGCCACCGACGAATCTGACCGGGGTGGTGGCCATCACCGCCGGTGACTCCCACAGTCTGGCGTTGAAGAGCGACGGCACCGTTGTCGGCTGGGGCTACGACGCTTACGGCCAGGCAACGCCGCCGATTGGATTGAGCGGAGTGGTGGCCGTCGCAGCCGGTGCCTACCACAGTCTGGCGTTGTCCACTGTTCTCGGCACCCCATCTGCGTTCACAGCGACCGCCATTTCGGCGAGTGGGGTCGGCTTGTCATGGACCTTCACTGCCGGCAACGCAGACGGATTCAAGATCGAGCGGGCACCGGACAATGGCGGCAGTCCGGGAACCTGGACGCAAATTGCAACGGTGGGTGCCAACGTCACCACCTACACCGACACGGGACTGGTCGTAAACACGACGTACTGGTACCGCGTGCGGGCATATAACGTCTGTGGCGATTCGGACTACAGCAATCAGGCCAGTGCCACCCCCGTGCCGCCACCATCGGCGCCGTCGAGTCTGACAGCAACAACGGCGTCCGCCAGCCAGATCAATCTTTCGTGGACGGACAACTCCAGCAACGAGGACGGATTCAAGGTCGAGCGTTCCGCTGACGGGACCAACTTCACCCAGATTGCGCAAGTGTTGCCCGACACCACGAGCTATCGAAACACCGGGCTCGCGCCCAGCACGACCTATTACTATCGGGTGCGCGCCTACAAGGTCGGAGTTAATTCGGATTTTTCCAACGTGGCGAGTGCCAGCACAACGGCTCTATGCCCAACGACTGTCGTCGCTTGGGGCGACAATTGGGCAGGCCAAGCAACGCCGCCGGCCGGACTGACCGGCGCGGTCGCCGTCAGCGCCATTGGCTACCACAGTCTGGCGCTCATGAGCGACAGCACGGTCGTCGGCTGGGGATACAACTGCTGCGGCCAAACGACCGTGCCGCCGGGGCTGACCGGAGTCGCGGCCATCGCCGCCGGTGGGTTCCACAGTCTGTCACTCAAGAACGACGGGACGGTAGTCGGTTGGGGGTCCAACGGAAACGGCCAGACCACACCGCCAGCGGGGCTAACGGGCGTGGTGGCCATCGCCGCGGGTTGGTACCACAGTTTGGCGCTGAAGAGCGACGGCACTGTCGTGGGCTGGGGTAGCAATGATTACGGCGAAACGATTCCGCCGACAGGGCTAACTGGTGTGGTCGCCATAAGCGCCGGCTACTATTACAGTTTGGCGCTGAAAAGCGACGGCACAGTCGTCGGCTGGGGTCAGAATGATTACGGCAAAGCGACACCACCGGGCGGATTGACTGGAGTGACGGCAATCGCCGCCGGCGGCTTCCACAGTCTGGCACTGAGGAGTAACGGCACGGTCGTCGGCTGGGGATTCAACGGCAACGGGACGGCGACGCCGCCGGCCGGACTGACGGGAGTAATCGCTGTCGCCTGCGGTTGGGACCATAGTTTGGCGTTAAAGAGCGACGGCACCATCGTTGGTTGGGGCAATAACAATTACGGCGAAGCCACGTCGCCGGCCGGACTGGTAGGGGTGGTCGCTATCAGCGCCGGTGTCTATGACAGTTTGGCGTTGTCGGGCGGGATCAGCGCACCATCTGCGCTTGCAGCGACCGTCATCTCGTCGGATCAAATCACCCTGTCGTGGACCGACAACGCCAGCAACGAGGACGGCTTCAAGATCGAGCGGGCGCCGGATAGCGGCGGCGGTCCGGGAACTTGGACGCAAATTGCGACCGTAGGCGCTAACATCACCATCTACACCGATACGGGAGTGACGCCGAACGCGACGCACTGGTACCGGGTGCAAGCGTACAACGTCTGTACCAATTCGCCCTACAGCAACCAAGCCAGCGCGACCACTGCGCCGCCACCCGCACCGTCGAGTCTGACAACGACCGCCGCCGTCACCACGAATCAGATCAACCTGTCGTGGACGGACAACTCTAACAACGAGGACGGATTCAAGATCGAGCGAGCACCGGACGCCGGCGGCAGTCCCGGGACGTGGACGCAGATTACAACGGTCGGTGCCAACATCACCACCTACAGCGACACAGGAGTAGCGGTGGACACAACATACTGGTATCGCGTGCGCGCGTACAACGCGCTTGGCGATTCGCCCTACAGCAACGAAGCCAGCGCGCTCCCTGCGCCACAATCGGCACAGCAGATCGCGGTGATGCAGTGGAACGTCTTACATGGGCTGGGACGTCAGTCCAACAACTCCAGCACGCAGGCTAGAGCCATCGCCCGCATCATCAACTACAACCAGCCCGACATCCTGTTGTTCAACGAGGTTGACGCCAACGGCTTGAGTGCTGCCCAGAACGAAGCCGCGATCATTGATTGGGTCACGAACAACGTGCCATATCTCGGCACACAAACCGGCGTGACGTTTTTCGTGTCTGTTTCGACGCCATCGCCGCAACACGACTTCTTCATCCGTAACGCCGCAGTCAGCCGCTACCCAATCCTGGCGAAAACGACGTACGACGACGGGCTGCGCGGATTGCATGCGATTCGCGTGCAACTCGGCGGCACAAACGAGCTGCAGGTTTACCATGCGCACCTGAAGTGCTGCGCTGATGATTGCCCAAGAAAACACTACGAGGCGCAGTTCGATGCCGACACGATCAGCGCGTGGGCGACCACGAACACGATCCCGTACATTTTTGCCGGCGACTGGAACGATGACGAACAAAGCCCGCTCTGCGCACCGCCCAATACCATCACAACCATTCGCGAAGGCGGCGGGTTGGCGGAGTTCAAGCCGACGACCCTCAGTGGCGAATACCGCACTTGGAGCACGAGATCGGGGGCATCCATTCGGTTCGACTACATCCTAGCGGCGTCGAACCGACTCAGCGCCTCCTCGGGCTACGTGTTCAGCACGATGAACTGGGCCAGTCACGGCCTGTACACCAACGCCAGCCCGCAAAACCTGGTCAACGACACCCAGACAGCCTCCGATCACTATTGTGTCTTTGTAAAGTACTTCTTCCCGGGTCCTGATTTCACCGTCACGCCGACGAATGCGTTCGCCAGCGCAGGAACACAGGGTGGCCCGTTCAGCCCAAGTGAACAGGTTTACACCTTGAGCAACACCAACTCAATTTCGCTGCCTTGGGGCGTGACCAAGAGTGCGAGCTGGTTAGCCATTTCGGCAACAAACGGAACTCTCGCTGCGGGTGCGAGCACCAACATCACCGTGTCCATCAACTCCACAGCGAATAGTTTGTCCAGTGGCAGCTATGCGGATAGCATCAGGTTCGGCCTCACGGCCACCGGCGCATACATCACGCGCAGTGCCAGCCTTACGGTTCTGTTGCCCCCCCCGCCCGTGGTCGATTTCACCGGCAGTCCCACCAACGGTGTCGAGCCACTAACGGTCACCTTCAGTGATGCATCGACCGGCAACATCACCGGTCGAGCTTGGGATTTCGGAGACACGAGCACGACGAACACCACGACCAACAGCGTGACTCATACGTTCATGGTCGGCAACTTCTCGGTGCGGTTGATCGTCAGCGGCCCCGGCGGGATCACGACCAATGTTCGACCGAATTACATCACCGCATGGACAGCATTCCAGAACTGGCTGATTCAATACTTCGGCTGCACCGACTGTCCGCAGGCAGAGGCGGCTGCGGATCCCGATGGTGATGGCCAGAACAACGAGGCGGAATTCTTGGCCGGCACCAACCCGACCAACGACGCTTCCGTGCTCCGCATCACCTCGATCACAAGGGACAGCAGCAACATTCGCATCACGTGGACGACTGCGGGCGGCAGGATCAACATGGTGCAGGGCGCAATTGGCACTTTCGATGAGTTTGGCTATCCGATCAGCCCCGCCTACGCCAATGAGTTTTTCGACATTAGTGATCCGATTGGCATTGCGGGAAGCGGAGATGCCGTGACCAACTTTGTCGATGACGGATCTTGGCTCGGTGATTACACCAACTGGCCCGCCCGCTACTATCGCATCCGCGTTGTGCCATGAGGCGACTCCCCGTGAGGCTGGCGCCATGAAGATTCTCTTCGTCGCTCTGGTGCTTTCGGTCACCGCTGCGGCTCACGCCGCGCCGTTTCCCTCGCCCGATGACTGGCGCGACGAGAACATTTACCAAATCTTCACGGATCGTTTCGCTGATGGCGACCCGTCCAACAACAATCTGGAAAGTGGCCACGGATCGCCCTATGCGCCGACCGCTAGTCGGGGCATCCACGGGGGGGATTTCAAGGGAATCCAACAGAAACTGGATTACATCAAGTCGCTCGGTGCAAGCGCGATCTGGATCACCCCGATCCCACTGAACATCGGTGGTGACTCCGCCTATCACGGGTATGCAGCCCAGGACTTTTACACGCTGGCGCCGCACCTGGGTACAATGACCGACCTCTCGAACATGGTCGCGGCCGCGCATGCGCGGGGCATCAAAGTCATCCTCGACGTGGTTGTCAATCACAGTGGGGACCTTATCAGCAGCAGCGGCTCTGGCTATCCGAACTTCCTAGCACCGCCCGCCGGCTACGTGATGCAGTACAACAACCCCAACCAACAGCACGCGCCGCCGTTCAACATCACCAACGCCACACCGCCGGCCTTCACGTCCATCTTCCACACCAACGGCGTCATCCAGAATTTCGGTGACACCCAGCAGGCTATACTCGGAGAGTTGCTGGGCTTGGACGATTTCGCGACCGAGACCACCTACGTGCGCACCAACATGATGAACATCTACACCAACTGGGTCGGTCGCGCCGACTTGGACGGGTTCCGCGTGGACACCGCGAAGCACGTGGACTACGGTTTCTGGCAATACTGGTGTCCGCAGCTTCACCAGTTCGGCAGTTCCATCGGCAAATCCAACCTCTTCATGTTCGGCGAGGCCTTCGACGGCTCCGAGTCGGTGGTCGGCTCTTTCACGGGCACTGTAGGCGGCGGCCCGTTCAAGCTCGATTCCATGCTGGATTATCCGCTCTATTTCACGATCAACCCGGTCTTCGCCACAGCCAGCGGCAACACCCAGCAGATCGAAAACCACTACAACAACATTGCGGCCAATTACGATTCGAACTCCTGGTACCGGCTCGTCACGTTCCTCGACAACCATGACAATGCGCGATTCCTGAGTTCGGCCAACGCCAACAACGACACGAACCGACTCGCGGTCGCGCTGGAATTCCTTTACAGCTCCCGCGGCATCCCGTGCCTGTATTACGGCACCGAGCAGGCGTTCAACGGCAGCGGCGACCCGAACAATCGCGAGGACATGTTCGCGGGCCAATTCGAGCAGGGACCGTCGGTCGGCGACAATTTCAACGAGACGGACCCGCTCTTTCAACTGATCGCCAAGCTCAATAACTTTCGCCGCCTGTATCCGTCCCTGCGGGGCGGCGTGCACAACAATCTCTGGAGCGATCCAGCCGGCCCTGGCCTGTTCGCCTACTCCCGCGTCTTCAGCAATGAAGAGGTCATTGTCGTGTTCAATACCGCCAGTTCTCCCCAGACACTCACGAATTGCCCGACCGGTTATTCCGCCGGCACCGTGCTGGTCAACCTGCTCGACACGAACGAAAGCATCATCGTCACCTCCTCCACCACCAACGTCACGCCGCAAATCACCGCGCCCGGCATGACCGCGAAGATCTTCATTGCCGCGTCACTTTTGAAGCCTCTCGACCCGGTCGTCGTCAGCCAAACCCCGGCGCATGCGGCGACCGTCTGCTCGCCGTCCACATCGGTCGTTCTCCAGTTCAGCAAGCCGATGGACACGAATTCCGTGCAGACTGCGTTCTCCACGACGCCACCGACGTCGGGCACCTTCACTTGGTCGACGCTCCGCGACACGATGACATTCACCCCGAGCGCTCCGGGTTGGGCCGGTACGACCAACCTCGTTCGTCTGGCGACCAACGCGACGGATTCGGCCAGCGGCAATGCGCTGTACGCGCCGTTCGAGACGTATTTCGTCGTGGCCAATCAACCATGGGTGATCAGTACGAGTTCCTCGCCCGCGGGCGGCGGAACGACCAGTGGCAGCGGCACGTATTGCGGCGTTGTCGTGACCGTCACGGCCATCCCGAATTCCTGCTATGGTTTTCTCAACTGGACTGAGAACGGCATCGTGGTGAGCACTTCGGCAATGTACAGCTTCGACGCAACTAGGGACAGAACGCTGGTGGCGCATTTCGTGCCCGGCCACACCATCGTCTCGCAAGCGTCCGATAACGCGGCCGACCCCGCCTATGCTTTCGGTTTCACCGACGGCAGCAATGGGGGGACGGGCCTCCAGCCGTGGGCATTGAGGACGACCTTCGGCAGCGCGAACTGCAACGGGTATTTCATCGGTTCGTCGACCGCTAGTCCACCCCATTCGCCGCCTGGCATCGATATCAATGGCAAATCTTGGGGCTTGTACGCGAACGGTGTCAACTGCGGCAGCGCAAGCATCGCGGCGGCGTATCGCGCATTCGACATCGGGCCGTTGCAGGTCGGCGGTCAGGTGACGATCGACATGGCCAACGGCGACAACGATAGCGCTGGCTCCGCCGTGGGATTCACGCTGCGTAACGGGAACATTGCAACCAGCCCTTCGGATTACGCCACGGGTGCCCGGTTCCAGTTCTATCTGGCGGGACTCGGCAATGACTATACGGTCGTCGACGCCGCCGGAGCACGTGACAGCGGGATACCAGTGACGTGGCAGGGTATGCATCTGGTCTTTACGCTCGGCACGAATGATAGTTACACGCTCGGCGTGATCACTTACGGCAGCGGCGTCACCAACGTGATCACGGGGACACTGGCCGGGTCGGCGGACAGCACGCTGGACAGCATCGCGTTGTTCAACAACAACAACGGTACGGACCCGCCCCACGACGTCTTTTTCAACTCGTTGCTGGTGCTGAATTTCGCGCCGCTCACCAATACCAATTCCATAAACATCAACACCAGTTCCTCGCCTTCGGATGGCGGGACCACTAGCGGCGGCGGCACCGTGAACTGTCTGTCGAACGTGACCGTTTGTGCTTCTCCCAACTCGGCCTTCACGTTTGTGAACTGGACGGAAAATGGCGATGTCGTCAGCGGTGACGCTTGTTACACGTTCACCGCAACGGAGAATCGGACGCTGGTGGCGAACTTCGGTGATGCGAGCGTCTTCGGCTTCTTCGACAACGTCGAGAATGGAACCAACGGTTGGAGAGCAACCGGGCTTTGGCACATCGTTGGCACCGGGGTGTGCAGCAACTGGTTCAGCCCGACCCATTCCTGGTACTACGGTCTCAACGCTACTTGCACGTACAACAACAGCGCGGCCAACAGCGGCGACCTGATCAGCCCCACATTCGTGATTCCGGGAAGCGGCACCCTGACGTTCCAGAGTTGGGAACAGACCGAGAGCTATGGTGCCACTTACGACATGCGGATTGTGTATATCACCACCAACAGCGCCGGGAGCTGGATCCAGCTCCTTCAATCCGTCAACAACGCCTCGGCTTGGTATCAAGTGTCCGTCGGCCTCTCCGCTTATGCGGGGAAGACCGCGCAGTTGCGGTTCCATTTCGAGACCGTGGACAGCATCCTAAACGACTACAAAGGCTGGTACGTTGACGACGTGCGCGTGGCGGGCCCGCCGTCACTGGTCATTACCCCCGCCGCGTCGTTCAACGCCAGCGGCCAGCAAGGCGGACCGTTCACGCCATCGGCGCAGGTCTACACGCTTAGCAACGCAGGCCTAGGCACGCTGAGCTGGTCGGCCAGCGTCAGCAACAGTTGGCTGAGCCTATCCGTGACCAACGGCACGCTCGGGACCGGCGCCGGCACGAATGTCACGGTCAACATCAACGCCGCCGCGAATGCGTTGGTCGGCGGCCTCTACTCGAACACGGTCAGTTTCGTCAACACGACCAACGGTGGCGGCAGCGCCAATCGCGTCGCCACAGTGCTTGTGCGCGACGGCATCGACGACGCGTGGCGGCTGCAGTACTTCGGGCACGTTGACCCGCGTGCTACGGATCAGAGTCGCGCTCAGGACGATCCCGATGGAGACGGCTGCAACAATTTCTGTGAATTTCTAGCAGGAACCAACCCAACCAGCAGCGCTTCGGCGTTTCGCATCACCGCAATTGCACAGGAAGCCAACGACCTTCGTGTCACCTGGACGATGGGCAGCGGCAAGACCAACGCGTTGCAAGTGACGGCGGGCGATACCGACGGCGGTTACACCAACAACTTCGCCGATCTCTTCACCGTTACCAACACCGTCGGCACCGTGACCAACTATCTCGATGTCGGCGGGGCGACGAACTTCCCCTCGCGCTTCTACCGCGCCCGCTTCGTACCGTGAGCGTCCCACCAAGCGGATCTTCGCAGCGGTTAGTCTGAGAGAAGAAACCTGCGGGGCTGTCGAATCAGAAGAATCATGGCTGGTTCCAAGGCGCAGTCGAACATCCGCGTGTCACCGTTGCTGAGCGAGGCCGCTCGGACAAGCCATGACGCCGTCTTCCAATCGCTCAACACCTCGGCCAACGGGTTGACGCAGCACGAGGCGGAAGAGCGGTCGGCGAAGCACGGCCCGAACGACGTCGCGCAGGAGAAACGGCACGGCGGCGGTTTTGCTGCGGGGCTGGCGCCGGCCGCGCTGCTGTCACCACCAAGGCACCAAGTCGCCAAGCAGGGCGTGCGCTTTTGACTTTGTGTCTTGGTGTCTTGGTGGTTAATGTATTGGTCAATCGGTTGCGCGAGTGGCGGAACTGGCAGACGCGCAGGACTTAGGATCCTGTGGGGCAACCCGTGGAGGTTCGACTCCTCTCTCGCGCACCACCCGCCTACGCTCGCTTTGCGAGCTACGGCGCGGTGCCGCGACGAAACCTTGGTGAAGTCGGGCAGCCTTCGACTTGTAGCGGCGCTCTATGAGCGTCGTTTCGGCGGTCGCAGACCGCCGCTACAGTCACTACCGATTTTCCGTGTTGCAGTCCGGGAATGTTTTGCTATCCTGTCGGCGTCGCAACGGAAGTTTACCCCGTTGTACAGGGCGAGCGTAGCTCAGTCTGGTAGAGCGTCACGTTGCCAACGTGAATGTCGAGGGTTCAAATCCCTTCGCTCGCTCCAATTTTTTTCTGCCCTTGGCCCGTCAACTCGCTTCGAGCTGTTGCATGTCTTTCGGTAATGCGGCCGTCGATGTCATTCGCTTGGCCGGTTGGTCGGGGTGGTCCAGGCTCAACACCTCGGCGTGCAATGCTTGGCGCGGAAAGGAGCGTGAAACGGGACTCGCGGAAGGTCAACGCACATTCGCGGCACCGGACAGCGCCGGAAGTTTTCCAACAATGTTGTTGCTATCCCGTCGCAATCCGCTATTGTCACTGCGCTCGCAGATAGAAGCAGTTGCAGTGAGATTGGTAGATTGTCAGTCAGGCCTAGCAGCTCGGTGATGATCCTAAACCCGAATCCTTCGGGAACAGTCACTGAGACCTCCTAATCGCAGCAGAAAGTAAACATACAATGGCTACCAAGCTATTCGTCGGCAACCTGTCGTTCAACACCACCGAAGGCGACGTGCTCGCGCTTTTCAAGCAAGCCGGCACCGTCTCCGCGTGCGAACTGATCGTGGATAAATTCACGAGCAAGTCGCGCGGATTCGCCTTTGTCACCATGGGCACGCAAGAAGAGGCCAACGCCGCTCTCGCGCAGTTCAGTGGCAAGGATTTGGATGGACGCGCGTTGACCGTCAACGAAGCCAAGCCCCGTGAAGACCGCCCCCGTGGCGACTTCGGCGGCGGCCGCGGCGGCAAACGTGAGTTCTCCGGCAGCCGCTACTAACTTTCAAGAGTTAGTCGTAAACACAGAAAGGCGTCTCGTGCAAACGGGACGCCTTTTCTTCTTCGACCCGTTCGTGTAGCCTCCGCGGTTTCGTATGTTGACCATAACCGAAATGACCAAGGCCTTTGGCGCGCGTGTTCTGTTCGAGGACGCGTCGCTGCAGGTCAACCGCGGCGACCGCATCGGGTTGGTCGGGCCGAACGGCGCGGGCAAGTCCACGCTTCTTTCCCTCGTACTCGGGCGCGACGTGCCGGACGCGGGCGAGGTGACAATCGAACGCCACGCGTCGCTCGGTCATTTGCCGCAGGAAACCGCGCCAGTCAGTGACGAGACGGTGCTGGAGTTGGCGACGGCGATTCCAGCGCCAGCCGCCGATTTCCTCGGCCATCAGCTCAAACCGAAAGCGAAGAAGATTCTGAGCGGTCTGGCGTTCCGCGAACGGGATTTTGATCGACCGCTCAAGACCATGAGCGGCGGCTGGGTGATGCGGGCGCATCTGGCGCGGTTGCTCGTGCACGAACCGGACCTGTTGCTGCTCGACGAACCGACCAACCATCTCGACCTCGAAGCGTTGCGGTGGTTTCAGGATCATTTGAGGACGTATCCGGGCGCGATCCTATTGATCTCGCACGACCGCGAGTTTCTAAACCAGCTCGTCGTCGGCATCGTGGATATTCGTCAGAGCCGGTTGCTTCGCTATCGCGGCAACTACGACGAGTATCTCGTCCAGCGCGCCGCGCAAGCCGAGCAGCATCTCGCCGCCTACAAGAACCAGCAGCGTGACATTCAGCGCCTGCAGGAATTTGCCGACCGGTTCCGCGCGAAAGCCAGCAAGGCGTCGCAGGCGCAGGCGAAGCTCAAACAGATTGAGCGCATGGACAAGATCGAAGCGCCGGTCAATGAAGCGCGAACGATCAAGTTTCGATTTCCGCAGCCCGCCCGCAGCGGCCAGCGGGTCGTCACGTTGAAGAACATCGGTCACGCCTACGGCGAGACCGTCGTCTATCGCGGGATGGACTTTGAAGCCGAGCGCGGTCAGCGCATCGTGCTCGTCGGCCCGAACGGGGCCGGCAAGTCCACGCTCCTGAAGATCCTCGCGGGCATCCTGCCGGTGCAGTCCGGCGAACGCGAACTCGGCTTGAACGCCAAGGTCGGTTACTACGCACAATACCGGGTCGAGATGCTCCAGGCCGATCGGACTGTGGTCGAAGAGGCGCTCGACACGCCTCAGCGGTTGTCCGAACAAATGGTGCGCACGGTGTTGGGCTCGTTCCTGTTTCGCGGCGACGACGTGTTCAAGCCGGTCGGGGTGCTCAGCGGCGGCGAAAAGAGCCGGCTGGCGTTGGTGAAACTGCTGCTCGATCCGCCGAACCTGTTGTTGATGGACGAGCCGACGACGCACTTGGACATGGCGAGCATCGACGCGTTGATTCACGCGCTGGAACATTACGAAGGCACGCTGATCTTCATCAGCCACGACGTGTACTTCATCCGCAAGCTCGCGCGCAACGTCCTGCACATCGACGCCGGCAGGCTCACGCTTTACCACGGCGATTATCAGTACTACCTCGACAAGACCGGGTCCGCCTCCGCGCAAGCCGCGCTGACGGCCGGCGCGGGTCAGCCGGCAAAGCCCGCCGAAACTCAACGTCCGGATCGGCGCGGGCAAAAGCGCGCCGAAGCCGAAGCTCGCCAGGCGCGGTCGCGCGAACGGGCCGCCACGCATCACACGGTGCGCGAACTCGAAAAGGAGATCGCCCGGCTGGAGCAATTGCAGAAGGAATTCACCGCCGAGTTGGAGAATCCCGAGACCTACCACAAAGGCGGTCGGGCCGTGGTCGTGAATCGCGAACTCAGCGCTGTCATCGAAGATCTCACGCGCGTCACCGCAGATTGGGAGCAAGCCGAGGAGCGATTGACCGCGCTGTCCTAATCCATCCGGATCGAACTGCGGAGGCGCTTCTTGTCGCTGTGATGCGCCTTGTCGTCGAGCATCCGCTGTTTTGCGCGGCGGGAACGCTTCCGTTTTTGCCGGCGGATTTTCTCGATGCGTGCGCGCTCAGCATCGACGTGACCTTTCTGGAGCGTTTCGATCTTGTCGAGCAACAGCCGTCGGGCGAGGAAACGGTTGAGTCCCTGTTGGCGCGTGGCCTGACACTTGACTTGAAGACGTGTCGGCCGGTGAACCAACATCACGCACGTGGAAGTCTTGTTGACGTTCTGGCCGCCGTGTCCACCCGAGCGGACGAACGTTTCCTCGATGTCGGCTTCGCGCACGCCGAGCGCGGCCATTCGCTGCGTAAGTTGGGACGCCTTCTCGGGGCTGACTGGGAATGTGCTCACGCCGGTAGTTTACGCGGTAGACAGCGTTGTGGCCAGTTCTCGTACTTTGCGCAAATCGAGTTTGCCAGTGCCGAGGTGGGGTAACGATTCGATGCGGAAGAATTGGTCGGAGCGCGGTTTCCAAAGATTGGGCAGGTCGGAGGCAGCTAGTTTTTCGGTGACCGGCTTGAGTTTGTCGTCCGGTAAGGTGTGCAACACGACGAGGCGTTCGCCTTTCCGTTCGTCGGGGACGCCGGTGACGGCGAAGCATTGTTCGGTGATGCCAGCCAGTTCGTGAAGTTTTTCTTCGACCTTGATGTGCGGGACCATTTCGCCGCCGATCTTGCTGAAGCGTGACAGCCGGTCGGTGATTTGCAGGAAACCGTCTTCGTCGAGCGCGGCAATGTCGCCGGTCACGTACCAGCCATCGCGGAGAACCTCGGCGGTTTTCTCCGGCTTGCCGAGATAGCCTTTCATCACGTTCGGACCGCGCACGAGCATCAAGCCTGGCTGGCCGACCGGCAACGGCTCGAATGTGTCAGGATCAACGATGCGCACAGTGATGGCCGGCAACGGATGGCCAATCTTGCCGCGCTTGGCGCCGACTTGCCGGAAGCCGGCGGCGCGGAAGTCGTGCGTGTTGACGGCGACGGCGGGCGAGCACTCGGTCGCGCCGTAGGCTTCCAGCGGGCGTAAACCGAACTTGTCCTCGAACGCCTGGGCGAGCCGCTCCGGTAACTTCTCCGCGCCGGTCACGACATACTGCAGGCTGCCGAAATCCTCTGGCTCGCAAGTGCGCAAGTAGAGTTGGAGGAACGTGGGCGTTGCGAGCAGGAACGTACACCGGTAGGTTCGCACCAACTCACCGACGACTTTGGCGTCGAGCGGCGACGGATGAAACACGACGCCGCAACCGAGCACAGCCGGCGCGGCGATCGTCGCGGTGAACCCGAAGCTGTGGAAGAACGGCAGGATGCCGACGATTTTGTCGTAGCCGTGGAAGGCGAACGTCTGGCCGAGTTGCTCGACGTTGGAGCGGACGTTCCAGTGCGTGAGCATCACGCCTTTCGGGTCGCCCGTACTGCCGCTGGAGAAGATGACCGTGGCGAGATCGTCGAGTGTAGCAGCCTTGCCGGACAAAACACGCTCGAGCGGTCTTGGCGGCAGAAACTTCGACAGCAGCAAGGCGATGAGTTTCTCACCGAGGCGCGGCTTGGCGGCGAGGTCTTCGAGATAAACGGCTTCCGCCGGTACGGTGAGCTTGATCTTTTCCAGAAACGTTCGCGAGGTAATGACAGTTTTCAGATTGCATTGGTTTGCGCAATTGGCAAGGTCGTCGTCGTTGGCGGTGTAGTTGAGGTTGACCGGCACTTTGCCGGAGAGCATTGCGGCGTAGTTGACAAGCGCGCCCGGCACGCTCGGCGGTAAGAGGATGCCGACCATCGCTTGGTCGCGCCATACCGGCTTGAGGCGGCGCGCGAGGAAGACCGTACGCGTCAGCGCCGCGCCGAAGTTGAGTCGCTTCGTGCGGCCATCGGCCATGAAGAACCGGAACGGATGCCGGTGCGCTTTGCGGACGAACGCGCGATGGAGCGGCCAGAGGAGTTTGCGGCGCGTGTTCCAGGCGTCGGCGTTCAAGTCCTGCACGGCCTGACGGACTTCGAACGGCTTGCTCGTCGCCGGCATCGGCTTGCCGAAGCTGACGGTGACCGGGTAGGGGAAGTATCGCGGCACTTTCCAGAGGAACCGGCCTTTCTCGAAGCTGAAGATGCTGCCCCACACGTTGTCGAGACAGATCGGAATGATCGGCGCGTTCACATCCTTCATGATACGCTCGAAGCCGCGCCGGAACGGCAGCAACTGGCCGATGCGCGTGATTTGGCCTTCGGCGAAGATGACGACAACCTCGCCGTTCTTGATGGCCTCGCTGGCGATGCGCAACGATTGGATCATTTCGCGCGGCCGTTGTTGCGAGGAGATGGGAATGTGCCGGGCGATCTTTGCGAACGGTTTCACGATCGGATGCTCGTAGATGTCCTTGAACATGATGCACCGCAGCGGCCGGTCGGTCGCGGCTTGCACCAGCAGCGCGTCCACGAACGACACGTGATTGCAGACGAACAACGCGCCGCCGCGTTCCGGGATGTTGTCGCGCCCGGCAACTCTCACGCGGTAGATCGAGTGGGTCAGCATCCACAGCACGAGTCGCATCAGCGAGTCCGGCAACAACCACACGACGTACACCGTCCCCATCAGCGTCAGCGCCGCGGTCACACCGAACACTTGTTGCGGCGTCAGATGCAGCGGCGACACCAACAGCCAATACACGCCCGCTGCGAGGAAGATGCCGACAAACGACAGCAGATTGGCCGCGGCCAACACGCCGCCGCGTTGCTCGCGCGTCGGCCGGTGCTGCAGCAAGGCGGCAACCGGCACGATGAAGAAACCGGCCGAGAACCCCAGCAACGCCAGCCACACCCGCAGTTCGCCGTACGCGAGACCGGTGCGCGCCAGCAATCCCGAAAACACGGTCATGCCGACCGCGCCCAGCGGCACGAGACCGTATTCGATTTTGCCGCCGGATAGATAGCCCGCCGCGAAACTGCCGGTGCCGATGCCGATGGCGGTCGCCACGACCAGCAGGCTCGTGTTCGTCTCGCCAAACTTCATCCGGTCGCCCAAGTCCATGACCGATTGCAGCGCGAACTGGCCCACAAAGCTGAAGAAGATGTTGCCGAGGCACGCCAGCCATAACACCCGATCGGCTCGCATCAACCGAATCTGGCTGAAGAGATCGCCAAGAAAATTCACCCGGTAACGCCGCGTCGGCGCCGCGGCCGGTATCTTCGTGATGCCGAAGCTCGTCGCCAGCCCGAGCATCGCCAGCCCGACCAACAGCACGCCGCTGTGCCAGTGATTCGGATTGAACGTGCTGAACAGAAATCCGCCCGCCGCCGCCCCGAGCACGATGGCGAGGAACGTGCCGAGTTCGAGAATGCCGTTGCCCCAGGAGAGACGTTTCTCCGGCAGGAGTTCCGGCAAGAGTCCGTATTTCGACGGCCCGAACAACGCGCTGTGGGTGCCCATCAGAAAAACCCCGCCCAACGCCATCCACAGGTTGTGCGTCAGAAACGCCGTCGTCACGAACAGCATGATAAAGATCTCGAGCACCTTCACGCCGATGGTCACGGTGCGTTTGCTGTGCCGGTCCGCGAGGAAGCCGCCCGTCATCGAGAACAGAATAAACGGCAGCGAGAACAGCGCCGTGCCCAGCGGCACCAGCGCGCGGTGCAATCCCGGTGAGACCGCCATCTTCAAGCCGATGAAGGTGACGAGCGTCTTCAGGGCGTTGTCGGAGAACGCGCCCTGAAACTGGGTGACGATGAGACTCCAAAACCCGCGCCGCCACCCGCGCAAACCGTGCGTGTCTTCGCTCACAAGCCGCGGAGTCTATCTGCCGTCGCGACGGGCGACAAGCGAAGAAGGGCGGAACCCTCACCCTGACCCTCTCCCTTTGGCGAAGGGAGAGGGAATGCGTTTGTCTCCTCTCCCCGCTTGCGGGGAGAGGATTGAGGTGAGAGGGGTGTCGTTTGCTCGTGACAGGGACTGCTGTCTCTTCTATCGTGCCGCTCAACAATGGCAACTACCCCAAAGATTCTCGCACTTGCCGGCAGCACGCGCGTCGAGTCCTTCAACAAGAAGCTCGTGAAGATCGCCGCAGCCGGCGCCGTCAACGCCGGCGCGGACGTGACGCTGATTGACCTTCGCGATTTCGCGTTGCCGCTGTACGACGGCGATCTCGAAGAGCGCGACGGCTTGCCGGACAACGCGAAGAAACTCAAAGCCCTCTTTCTCGCCCACGACGGATTGCTCATCTCCGCGCCCGAGTACAACAGCGGCATCTCCGGTGTGCTCAAGAACACCATCGACTGGGTCTCCCGCGCCGAAACCGATGTCGAGAAACCGCTCGCCTGTTATGCCGGCAAGGTTGCGGGTCTGATGAGCGCTTCGCCCGGCGCGCTCGGCGGATTGCGCGGTCTCGTGCAAGTCCGCGCGATTCTCGGCAACATCAAAGTGCTGGTGTTGCCGGACCAAATTGCGGTCTCCAAGGCGCACGATGCGTTCCATCCCGACGGCTCGCTCAAGGATGAGAAACAGCAAGCCGCCGTCGAGAAATTGGGCGCCACGCTGGCGGCCACGCTGGCGAAGTTGAAAGCGTGAAAGCCCACGCTCGGACGCCGTTATTCCGCGGACTTTTTCTGAGCGCCCCGTCGTTCCGGCCGCAGTTTGCTTAACGACCCAAACTCAGCGACCCGGCCCACGGGACGCGTGGATTGCAACCAGAGCGCGATGGCCGGTTTCGCTGCAGCGCATGGTTCGGCCTTTTGACTTTTGGTTTTTGCATCCGGCTAAACAGGCAATCTTTCCCCAAACACAATCCTGTGACCGTCTGGAGTGACGACAGCAAATTCGCGCATTCCCCATGGCTTGTCCGCGAGT
>CAZMKD010000251.1:0-1948 GCA_964566575.1 uncultured Verrucomicrobiota bacterium | reverse complement strand
GCCCCAGAAGGGTCGCTCCGTCGCTTCGTGCCCCAGTGCCTAATACCGATCCCGTTTATTGAATGCGTGTCCATGTCGCCACCGGGGGGTGTTCCAACGCGTAGTTAACCTTTGGGATTCGTATGAGTCGCTTTGCAGGCTGAAAGCCTGCCTGATAGTAGCCGGTGGCAACGCCACCGGATGGGATCGACCATCGAGTATGACAACCCTGTAAGGGTTGCATAACGGGCGAGGCCTTGTGCGACCCCTTCAGGGTCGGATGAATCGTGGGTGGCGTCGGTTCCGTGGGCGGCGCTGCGCTCTGCCCACGGCTATTATCTGTCAGCCTTTCAGGCTGATGATACCGATCCCGTTTATTGAGAGGATGTCCTTTTCATAGTTGAAGGTTGGCGGCGGCTCGGTGCAGATTACCCGACTCTCCTCTGACGGTCCATCGTTTCATTCGCTTGTGACTCGTTCAGGTAGGCCTCGAGCATCCATAGCTGATGGCAGCCCATCAGGCGGCGGAACGATTTCTCCGAGGTCAAGAACGCCGAGGCTGCCCAACGCAGGACCATCGCGCCGTCCCGCCAACGTCGCACGCGGCCGATCTTTTGGCGAACCGTGCCATTCGGTGACTCGATGACATTCGTGGTCCCCAGACACCGTCGTAGCGACGCCGGCAGTCCCAGACGATTCACGGTGAAGGTCTCGGCCAAGCCTTCGCGCAGACTCGCCGCCGCGTCGGGATGCTGCGTATCCAACCACTGGGCCTGCTTCTCCAACTGCGTCATCCCCGCGTCGGCCTCCAAACGATACGCCGCCTTCATCGCGGCACCGACTTGATCGCGCAGATGCTCCGGCAGATACCCCAGGACGTTCCGCACCTTGTGATTCCGACAACGCTGCACGGGATTCTCCTTCCCATACACCGCGTCAATGGCACTGCGCAGGGCCTTGCTCCCGTCGATCACGAACAGTCGGCGGCGTCCCGGTTTCACTCCTCGCTCCACCAGATCCTCCAAGAGGCCTTTCACCACCGTGGCATTCTCACTGCCGCCCTCCGCCAAGCCCAACACATGCTTGACCCCCTGCGCATCCACGCCCAAGGCCACCAGGACATGGTGACCGCCGAAGATCAGACCATCGAGGTAGACGACGAGGATGTCCTTCTCCTCGAAGCGTCGTTCGCACAATTCCTTCAAGGACTGCTCGCTGGCTTCTTGAAACTCCCGACTCACCGCCGACTTGCTCATCCCCACGCTCTCGGCCATCCGCGGAAGAACTTCCTTGTAGTTCCGCGTCGAGACCCCGCGCATCAGAATCTGCAACAGACGCGAACCCAACCGCGAGTTGCTTTGCAGGGCTTCGTAGACCGGAATTTCCACTTCCTGGCCCTCGCCTTTCCCCTTGCGGCGAAGGCGAGGCCTGGTCACCCGCAGCTTGCGGTCACTCAGCGGTACCACGCCCGGCTGCCGACCGTGCCAGCGAATGGTTCCCTTCTCATGCCCTGGGTGCTTGCTCCCCGCCACTTGCTGCGCGGAGAGCGTCAACACCGCCTCGATCGTCGAGCGACCGGCCATGTCGATCAACTCGTCCACCGCCAGCTCCGCCTTTTCGATCAACTCCAGCAGCGGCAACAGCAACTGCCCGTCTTGGCTGAGGAACTCCGCCAAGGCCCGACTGTCCCGACGATCTTCGACTTGGTATGCTTGCTTCACGGTGGTGGCTCCTTAAAAAATTCACAACCCTACCCGCCTACACAACGGATAGGATCGAGCCGCCACCTCCTTTTTCAACCTTCAACTACGAACGGGACATGCTCGTACTTCGTACGATCGTTCGGGCTTCGATGCAATCAGGATTTTATTGATGAGGAGATTCGCATGATTCGACGTACGCTTGGCATCGGCTTTCTACCCGCAATTGCCGCCGTATTGGCAATCACCCCATCCGCGATCGGCGAATC
>CAZMKD010000250.1:0-2128 GCA_964566575.1 uncultured Verrucomicrobiota bacterium | reverse complement strand
AACTGAGCGACGGGCGCGGCGACCGTTCGCTCCAGTGATTTGTTAGGACATTATGAGCGACAAAATCATCTGCAACGAGTGCTACTGGAGGGGGATTACGGATGAACCCCTCGAAGCGAAGAATCCGTTTGCGCCTCACGAAAACATCTACGGCTGCCCGAAGTGCAAGAGCATAGATTGTTTTGCGGCGGCGTGTGACGAGCCGGAATGCTGGGACTTAGTGTGCGCGAGAACGCCAACACCAAACGGCTACCGGCAGACGTGCCACAAGCATTGTCCTAGACATGATGGCTGCGTGAAGAAGAACGCAGCCGTGATTTGTGCTCCCAAAGGGAAGAGCTTGCCTCCAGTGTGTTCGCGGATTGCCCCGCCGAAACGGGGTAGAGCCAAGACGGTTCGCCGGACGAGCCGGCACCAACCCAACCATCAGGAGGCAAGCTCATGAAGCAATATCATAAGTACGTCGGTCTGGATGTCCACAAAGAACGCAACGAGGTCGCCATCGCCGAGAGCACCGGCGAGGTGCGGCTGTACGGGTCGATCTCCAATGACCTGCACGCGCTGGAGAAACTCGTGTACAAACTCCGTGCCGCCGGCGTCGTGTTGCACTTCGTCTACGAGGCCGGGCCGTGCGGCTTCGTGATTTACCGGCGCCTGCAACAACTCGGCGAGGACTGCGTGGTGGTCGCGCCGTCGTTGATCCCGAAGAAGGCCGGCGATCACGTCAAGACGGATCGCCGCGATGCGGTGATGTTGGCGCGGCTGCATCGCGCTGGGGAACTGACCGGCATTCACGTGCCGGATGAACGCGACGAGGCGTTGCGCGATCTGGTGCGCGCCCGGACCGATGCGGTCACCGACCGGCGGGACAACCGGCATCGCTTGAAGGCGTTTCTGCTGCGCCACGGCTACAAGTACAGCGGCACGAGCAGTTGGACCGAAGCGCATTTGCGTTACCTGCGCGAGCTGGTGCTGGCGCACGCGGCGCACAAGGTCGTGCTCGAAGAATATCTGCTGGCGATCACCCAGGCCACCGAGCGCATCCAGCGGCTCGAAGCCCACCTCGCCACGCTGGCCGCGAGTTGGCGGATGAAGCCGGTGGTGGACGCGCTGCAGGGGTTGCGCGGCGTGCAGTTGCTGACCGCCGTCGCGTTGGTCGCCGAACTCGGCGACCTGAGCCGCTTCGCGCATCCGCGCCAACTGATGGCCTACCTCGGCCTGGTTCCGAGCGAATACAGCAGCGGCAACACGCGCCGACAAGGTTCGATCACCAAAGCCGGCAACAGTCACGCCCGGTGGTTCGTGGTCGAAGCCGCGCAACATTACCGGCTGGCGCCGAAAGTCAGCAAGGAACTGGCGCCCCGGCAGGAGAAGTTACCGGCGCGGCTCAAAGAGATCAGTTGGAACGCGCAAGTGCGATTGCACCAGAAGTACTGGGCGATGACACTGCGCGGCAAACGGGTGCAGACCGTGCAAGTGGCGGTCGCACGCGAGCTGGTCGGGTTCATCTGGGCGACGGCCCGGCAAGTGAAGGTCAACGACTGAGGCGCGCGCTTGGTGAACGACACCCAGAACCCAGGAAGGAGGTTCACGACGTAGCAAGCACGAACGAACAGAACGGACCGACCCGGCCGCCTCAGAGGCCCGGGCGGGTGGAGGGCCAACTCGCGACGTCGTTAAAGAGCGCCCCGACAGTTGGTGTTGGGGACGACCTCTGAGCCTAGACTGCGAATCGGGCCGCGATGGATAAAAGTAAGGCGCTGAAGTTCTAACGCGCGAATATCAGCATATGCACCATCGAGAAGCAACGACGCCCGCGGCCTCTGACCCTGCCGGATCGATCCGTGAGAAAACCTGTCAAAGAGAAACTATGAAACCGGAGGCCAGAGCTGTTTCCCCGTTGACTTCACGCAGCCATATCAACGACCCAAACTCAGCGACCCGGCCCACGGGACGCGTGGATTGCAACCAGAGCGCGATGGCCGGGTTCGCTGCAGCGCATGGTTCGGCCTTTTGACTTTTGGTTTTTGCATCCGGCTAAACAGGCAATCTTTCCCCAAACACAATCCTGTGACCGTCTGGAGTGACGACAGCAAATTCGCGCATTCCCCATGGCTTGTCCGCGAGT
>CAZMKD010000249.1:0-1692 GCA_964566575.1 uncultured Verrucomicrobiota bacterium | reverse complement strand
GATGGCCGCGGCCAACCCCCAAGACGACTTCTCGCTCCTCCGCATCCTCAACGTCCCCCGGCGGGGGTTTGGAGTAAAAACCGTCGAAAAGCTCGCCCGGCTCGCTCATTCCTGGAAAGTGCCTGTGCGACGGGCCTTGGAGGTGATAGGGAAGGGCGAAGACCGCTCGAGCGGAGGGCAGGACGAACCCGATGAACAGGCTGATGCCGGTTTCCCCGAATCGGTCCGGAAGGCCGCTCGCCATGCTACTGAGATGTTCGGCCGGGCATCCGAACGCCTCGAGCGGCGGCAGTTCTCCGTCATGGCCCGAGGGCTCCTGGAGGAGTCCTCGTACAGAGAAGCGGTGGATGACCTTTATCCGGATCCCCTCGCCCGGCAAGCCCGGTGGGCCTCCGTCGAGGACCTTCACTTGACCGTCGAGCGCTGGGAAAGAGAAAACCCAGGGGGTGATTTTTCTGATTTTCTCGAGGCTCTGGCCTTGGACCGGGATGACCAGGATGGCACCGCGAAAGATGGCACGAGGAAAAGTGAAAAAGATCGGCTCAGGCAAGTGACGATCATGACCCTCCACAGCGCCAAGGGCCTCGAGTTTCCCCATGTATTCCTGGCAGGCGTCGAGGAAGACGTCCTACCGCACAAGAAGGCCATCGCGGAGGGGGACTCGGCGATCGAGGAGGAGAGGAGGCTCTTGTATGTCGGGATCACCCGAGCGCAGAGGGCCTTGACCATCACTTATGCGGCTCAGCGGACTCTCTATGGCGAGGCCCGAGAGCGGCAGCCTTCACGGTTCTTGGTGGAAGTGATGCAGGGCGGCCTCCTCGAGCAAAAGGCGTACGATCCCAGCGTCCAAGCAAGCGCTGATGACGTTAAGACCTACTTGGAGCAGTTTCGAAGGATGCGAGACCGCCCCGAGGACGGCGGCTGAGAATCTAATCCATTTTGCCAAAACGATTTATGGCTTTGGCCAGTTGTTGAACAAAGCCAACCTGGTTTTTTCGTGCCCGTGCCCGTGCCCGTGCCCGTCCATCGTAAATTCACCCAACACCCCGACACCCTCTCCCGGGTGGTCTCCCTGGGAACCAGGAGGATACTTCAGCCTCGAAAAGAGATTCCATTGCCGAAACCCGGCTGGTATACTCACCAAATCAAGAGTTGAGTATGGGTCTTGAGTTCTGGAATTTACGGTCCAAGGTTGACCGAGTCGAGCGAGCCGAATTGAAGCCGCATTCATTGTTGCATTGAAGCATTGGGTAGAGGTTCCTAAAATTGCTTTGTTGGAGGAAGCTCAAGCGATCAAGGTTTTCTGTTGGGTGTGCCTTGTGTTGAGTTCTCTTGATGGATTTCAGGTTTTGGGGGTTCTATATTTTGGTGTGTTTTTTTGGGTCTTTTCAGAGAGGTTTTCTAATGCGTAAAAAGTGTTTGACCTTGGGAGCTGCCTTGGCGCTCCTCTTTTGGTGTGGGCCCAGCGCCGTCCGAGCCGCGCACAACCCGGGCGGCTGGATCAAGACATCCGGCTGGAACTTGCTTTTTCCCGTCATCAACAACACGGGCTGCGCAGGCGGCGGTACGAGCAACATGCTCAGGAACTGGGTCGCTCCCCACGACCTGTCCAATAACCGCCCTCAGGATGAGCCGCGGGTAGGCGATGAGTGGGCTGACATCGACTTCAACAACACGGCCGCATCGAACGGC
>CAZMKD010000248.1:0-15395 GCA_964566575.1 uncultured Verrucomicrobiota bacterium | reverse complement strand
CGCTGATGCTGCACCAGAATCTGCCGCACCTCCGGGATGGCCGCGACGATGGACACCTTCTCCGCCACGCGCAGTTCGCGAATTTTGTTTCCAGGATCGACGCCGTCAATCAGGATGTGCGCGGCGTTGTTTTCCATTGTGAAACTGAGCTTGATCATGTGCATCATGCCGATGACCGCAATGGCGTCCTCCACGTCAATGCCCATCTCCAGCGCCTTCCACGTCACGGCGCGGTACATCGAACCGGTATCCACGTAATTAAATCCCAACATCTTCGCCGCCGACCGCGACACCGTGCTCTTACCGCTCGCCGACGGCCCGTCCACCGCCACGACTGTGACCGGCTCGTTCACGCGCGCAATTGCTCCAGTTTGTCAAAGAAGTTCGGGAAGGTCTTGTTCACGCAGGACGGATTCTTAATCCGAATCCCCGGCACTTTCAATCCCAACACCGCAAAACTCATCGCCATCCGATGATCGTTGTAGGTTTCAATGTCCGCCCCATGTAAACTAGGCGATGGCCAGACCGTAAACCCATCTGCATGCTCTTCCGCTCGGGTGCCCACCCGCTTCAACTCCGTGACCATCGCCTTGAGCCGGTCACACTCCTGCTCCCGCATTCGAGCTGCGTCCGTCAATCTCATCGGCTGCTTGCCAAACAACGCGCAAATCGCCAGCGTCATCACGCTATCGCCGAGTTCGCGAGCGCGGGAAACCGTGGCCGATGGCGGCAAGTACTTCGGAAATTCTCCATCAATCTGCAGCGACTTGCCGGGCCAACCCGCCACATCCACCTGCCCGCCGGTCATCCATCCGGCCGCCACGAAATACGACGCGCCCGACAAATCCGGCTCAATCAAATAGTCCGGCGCGAACTCACGCAGCATCCGCTGCGTCATCTCCACATAGGTGTGCGGCTCGGTGTCCACCTCGTGCCCTGCCAGAAGCAACGCGCTCGCAAACTGGCTGCTCTCCGCGCCGCTCACACGCTGCCTGACCGGCTTCTTCCCCGAAGCGCGAATCGTGACTGGCAAGTTTTCACCCGGTATGCCCAACGCCCGGAACAATTCTCCCATCGGCCGCTCGTGCATCCTCGCATCGCCTCGAATCGTGTACTCGCCGTGTCCGAGACACACGAGCGCCGTCAGAAACCGCGCTGCTGTGCCGGCGTTTCCGACGTACAGCTCCGCCTTTTTCGCTGGTATCTCACCGCTCCGACCTTGCACTTCTATGATCCGGTTGCACTGCTCGTTCGGGTCAGGCGACACCTTCACGTCGAACCCCAGCCGCTGCAGCGAATCCACCATCACCTGCGTATCGTCGGCCCACAACGCCCCGCGCAACGTGCATTTCGTGCCCGACAGCGCCGCCAGAATGAGTGCCCGGTTCGTGATGCTCTTTGAGCCGGGCACCGTGATCGTGCAATGCGGCGGCTTCGCCAGCGGCTTGATTTCGAGGATGTCCGGCAACTTCATGTCCGGAACCTCAGTTCATCCCGGTAATGCTTCGCGCGTTTGAGCATCGCGCGCAACTCGATGACGTCGGTGTTTTCCAACGCGGTGCGGAGCTTGCCGAGGTCTTCGATAAGAGCGTCGAGGGCGCGCGCGATTTCTTGCCGGTTCTCGACACAAATCTCCGTCCACATTTCCGGCGGGCCGCTGGCAATGCGGGTGAAATCTTTGAAGCCGGGGCCGACAAAATTCAATGGATGTGCGCCATCGGAGCAGACGACGTTGACCACCGCCGCGGCGACGAGGTGCGGCAGATGGCTGATGCGCGCGACGATTTCGTCGTGTTCCTGCGGCGCGAGCGTGCGGACTTGGCAGCCGAGCGATTTCCAGAACTCGAACACCAGATTCAGCGCGGCTTTGTCGGTGTCTTCCCGGGGAGTGACAATGCAGACGGTGTTGTCGAACAGCTCGCGCCGGGCCGCCTCGATGCCGGCTTGCTCCGAGCCAGCCATCGGATGTGAGCCGACGAACTTCGGTAACAGGCCGGCGACCGTGCTGACGACATGGTATTTAACGCTGCCGACGTCGGTCACTACGCAACCAGCGGGAATTTGCTTCGCCAATGCCGGCATCACACCGATTGGCACGGCGAGCACCACCAATTCAGCGTCGGCAACCGCGCGGCGCAGGTCGGTGGTCGCTTCATCGGCGGCGCCGAGTTTGTAGGCTTCGTCGGCAGCCTCTTGCCGGCGCGCCCAGACGGCGACTTTGCCGGCAATCTTGCGGTGCCGGGCGGCCAGACCGATGGAACCGCCAAGCAGGCCGGGGCCGAGGATGGTGAGTTTGCGAAGCATCAAGAAAAGTTTGTAACAGCAAAAATTGGGTTTGGCAATCTCGCGCGGCTGTGCGTATAGTCCGCGCGTTCTGCCAAGGAGGAACATGCGTCAGTCGGTCTCAGTCATTGTGTGTCTTTTGCTGTTGGGCGCGGCTTGTGCGCGCCCGCGCCCGCGTTCCCGACCTCTCCCCCCACCAACGCCAACCGTTCAGCGGCCAGTAGAAATCCGCGCTGTGTGGGTGAGTGACACGCCGCGACTGGACTGGGACACCGCCACCCGGCAACTGCAGTGGGCCGGGTTCAACACGATGTACGTCAATCTCGCGTCAGGTGGCGCGGCGTTTTATCCGCAGAGCCACGCTTTGCCGTCGGTCGTGGAGAATGACGCGGTGGCCCGCGGCATCGCGCTCGCGCATCGGCGCGGCATCGCGGTGCATGCAAAACAAATTGTGATGTTCATGTTCAAGTCGCCGCTGGAGTTTCAGCGACGGCTGGTCCGGCAAGACCGAGTGATGCGCGGTGCGGACGGCAAGCCGATCTTGCAGAGCGGCAACACATGGTTGTGTCCGTCGCAACCAGAGAATCGCGCTTACATCGCAGCAACCATCACGGAAATGCTGAGCCGGTATCCAGTGGACGGGCTGCAATTTGATTACATTCGGTTTTTCGAAGAGCCGAGCTGTTTCTGTGGGCATTGCCGGCGCGAGTTTGAGAAATTCATCGGCCAGCCGGTCCGCCACTGGCCGGTGGCCGCTTCGCAGGGGGAGGCTTTCAACCAGTGGCGGCAGCAATTGATCACGGATTGGGCGCGGCAATTGAGCAGCCTCGCCCGTCAGGCACGGCCTGGGTTGAAGGTTTCGGCGGCGGTGTTCCCGGTTCTGGAACGTGCGAAGGAGGAGAAGGCGCAGGATTGGCGATTGTGGTTGGACCGGGGTTATCTCGACTACGTGTGCACGATGAATTATGCGCCGGTGGCGCGCGAGTTTGAGCAACGCTGCCGGGCGGCGGGACGCGATCGCGTCGTGGTGGGCATCGGGAGTTGGAAGATGAAAGAACTCGATGAAGTACAGGCTCAGATTGCCACAGTCCGGCGGCTTGGTCAGCCGGGGTTTGCGTTGTTCTCGTATGATGACGCGGCGGCGCGCGATTTTCTTCCGAGCGTGAACCGGTAAAGCGTGGTTGCCATGGAAACAAGATTTTGTTAGGGTGCTGGGCGATGTCTAAGAAGAGTATAGCGCCGAAGAAAGCGTGGGTGTTGGGCTTGGGACTCGACAACCGCGACGGTCACGCGCGCATCACCTTGGGCGAGAACTTCCAGCTTCTCGGCGGCAGTGCGGAAACACACAGCGCGATGACGGAGAAGGCCGTCAAGTTAAACGAGCAGTTGAAGCGCCACGGCAAGACTCTGGACACCGTGAGCCGCGAGGAGTTTCACGAGATCGCCCACGAGGTCGGAATGCGTGTACTCACCAAAGACGATTCCCACACCAAGAAGCCCAAGCGCTGACGCGCGGTCAGTATTTCTTCCGCAGATTACTTGGCAGAATATTCAGCTCGTTGCGGTATTTCGCGACGGTGCGGCGGGCGATGGGAATGCCCTTCTCTTTGAGCATTGCGACGATCTCTTGATCCGATAGCGGTTTCGTCGCGTCTTCTTTTTCAACCAACTGGGCAAGGTGGTCTTTGACGCTGGTGTTACTCAGAGACACGCCCGAGGCTGTCTCGAACCCCGGCGTGAAGAAGAATTTCATCTCGAACAGTCCCTGGGGCGTCTGCATGTACTTGTTGGCGACGGCTCGGCTCACGGTGGTCTCGTGAACCCCCACGACTTCGGCCACCTGCGCCATGGTCAGCGGTTTCAAGTGGGAGATCCCTTTGTCGAGAAATTCGCGCTGCCGGTCAACGATGACTTTGGCGATGTTGCTAATGGTTTGCTGACGCTGGTGGATGCTCTTAATGAGAAACTTGCCGGCCCGGATCTTGTCCCGGATGTAATCCTTGGCTTCGCCGACTTTCTCGGTGCTGGCCATGAGTTCTTTGTACGTGTTGCTGATCCGCAGATGGGGAATTTGCTCATTATTGAGCAACACGATGTAGCCGTCGTCGACTGGCTGCACCACGACATCCGCGGCGACATACTGTTGCTGCTCGGTCGTAAACATCCGGCCCGGCTTGGGCTCGAGGGTAGAAATGAAATTCGCGATCTGCTGCACCTGTTCGACCGTCAGGTTCATCACGCGGGCAATTTCTGGAAACCGCTTCTTGCCGAGGTCGGCGAGATGCTGGTTGACGATCACCGCTTCGATGGACTCGGACTTGCCCAGCCGGTCGAGCTGGATGAGTAGGCATTCCCGGATGTTGCGCGCGCCGACACCGACAGGGTGAAAGGTCTGAACGATTTCCAGCGCCTTCTGCAACTGGTCGAGCGCAATGCCGGAACTGATGGACAACTCTTCTAACGGGCTCAGCAGATAGCCGTCGTCGTTGATGTTGCCGATGAGCAACTCCGCCACCTTGCGCTGCTCGGTGGACAGTTCGACGAAGTTCAGTTGCTGCAAAAGATGCTGCTGCAGGGATTCCTGCTGAACGATCGAATCAAAAAAATGTTGCCGTTGTTCGTCCGACTCCGCCGAGCGTGGCTGGAAACTGCTGGTCTGGCTGAAGTACTCCCGCCACTCCTCGTCGAGTTTCGATAACGTCTCAAACTCCTGCTTGAAGTCCTCCTGCTCCTTCGCCGCATCCTTGGCCGGTTCGCCCTCATCGCTGCCACCCTCCACTTCAACGCGCGGCTCGTCCTTCGACATCTCCTCCAGCAAGGGGTTTTGCTGAAGTTCTTCGTGCACGAGCTGACTGAGTTCCATGGAGGAGACTTGAAGCAAATGCAGACTCTGTTGCAGTTGCGGCGCGAGAATCTGCTGCAACGACAATCGCTGAACTTGATGTAACCCGGGGCCTTGTGCCATCTCTCTGCTTTCCTCCGTGCGTTTCGTCCTCATCATATCGCACGGATGGAGCATGTAAAGGTGGAAAACGGCGACAAAGCCGCAGCGGCGCTTCCACAACGCTGAAATCGCCGCCTTCCATCCGCATTCGGCTTGAGTCACGCGACGCGACGTGTAGAATCATCCATGTGGGGATCGAGGTCACAATTCTGGGCAGCGGCAGTGCCGGTAACTGCACACTCATCGAAACCGAACGCACTGCCGTCCTCGTCGATGCCGGGCTGAGCAGCCGGCAAATCACACAACGGCTCGCGACCATCGGTCGCACGACTGCCGACCTCGACGCCATTCTGCTCACGCACGAACACAGCGACCACACGCGTGGCCTCACGGTTCTGTGCCGCGCGCAGCCGATTCCCGTTTACGCCAACCGGCTCACAGCCGAAGCCGTCACCGCCGATCCTGAGTTCAATGGCAAGACGAAAGCATCCTGGCGACTCTTCTCGACCGGCCACCCATTTGAAGTCGGCGACTTCACGGTCGAATCGTTCAGCGTTCCGCACGACGCCTACGACCCTGTCGGCTTCGCCATCCACAGCAGCACGCACGCGGTCGGCGTGTTGACCGACCTCGGCCACGCGACCAAGCTCGTTATCGAACGAATGCGCGCGATAGACGTGATGGTGCTCGAATCCAACCACGACATGAAACTGTTGCAGGAAGATACCGTCCGCCCATGGGCGTTGAAGCAACGCATCATGAGCCGGCACGGCCACCTTAGCAACGACGCCGCTGCCACTCTGGCCGGCGAAGTCTGCAGCGACCGGCTCCGGCACGTCTTCCTCGCGCACCTCTCGCGCGACTGCAACCGGCCCGAGATCGCCCGGCGCGTCGTCAGCCAGAAGTTACCGGCGTGCGTGAGCGTTGCTGTTTCCAGCCAAGATCATCCCACTGCCACGGCCAGCGTATGATCGTCGGCGTCCCGCGCGAGATTTAGAACAACGAGTATCGCGTCGGACTCTTGCCCGTAAACTGCGAAGCGCTCCGTCAATCCGGTCACACCGTGTTGGTCGAGAGTCACGCCGGCGACGGTAGCGGCGCGTTCGACACCGATTACCGGGCCGTCGGCGCGCACGTTGTGCGTTCGGTGTGTATTGCGAACAACGGGGTACCGGCGCGCGGTGAGAGAGAATCCGGCCCTGGCGGCGTCGCTGAATCTTGCGAAAGGCAAAGTCTCTTACCGCCACCTCGCGCAGTTGTTTCACCTCTCGCCGGCGGGTCTCGACAGTGGTTAGTTCCCGCTTACCGGCAGTAGTAGCTACCGCCGTAGTAGTAATACGTCGGCGGGTTGTAATAATACCGATACGTCGCCGGTGGCGGGTAGTAGTAATACGCTGGCGGCGGGTAGTATGAGTTGCCGTAGGAGTAGCTTCCGCCGTAGCGAGGATAGTGACTGTGGGACCGGTAGCCCGAGTTGAAGCCGAAGCTGAACCCGTACGAGCCACCCGCGAACGCTGGCGTTGATACCAGTAGCAGCAGCCCCAGACCTGCCAACAGTTTGCCGATTTGTTTCATGGCTTTCATCCGTTCGCTTGGTTTGACGAACCCAGCTAAACCTTATTCAGCTTTCGCAAAATTTCAAACGTGCGCGTGGGCGTCGAGATGTGACCGGCAATACTCCTGACCGTTCGAGCAATCGGGGCAAACCCGGAATTCGATCGTCCGGTCGTTCTGTTCGGTGATGCCACAGGTCGCACAGCGGTGAAATGCCGCCACGGCTTCCTCGTGTCGTCGGTCCGCGACCGCCTGCCGAAAGGCTCGCTGTTTGCGCCCCCGCCGCAGTCGCTCGCGTACCGAGAAGTTGTACGTCCCGCTGGATTCCATCGCGACGATCTGTTGTTGGTGAACCGTCTGCAGGAAGATAAACACGGGAAACAACAGCAGGAACATCTGACCTGCCATAATTGCATACACCGCCCCGAGCGCCGCAACCACACGGCTGACCCAGACGGCGATACCCGTCGCTTTCTCAGCGCTCATCCAATGCCACAGCGTGTCGCGCAGAATGCGACCACCGTCCATGGGGAATGCCGGAATCAAATTGAACAGCAACAGAAACAGATTGTAGCCGCTCAACGCCCAAAGGAACGATTGCGCGAGGGACGGTTCGGTCTCGAATCGCCCCAACGCTGCCGCCCCTGCTCCCAGCGCCAACCAAAGCACCAACGTCACGAACGGGCCAGCGACGGTTGTGATCAAGTGCGCCGTTGGATTAAACGGCGGCCGCACGAACGCCAGCCCACCCAACGGCCACAGCAGGATGTCGGTCGCGTCGCCGTCACACCACCGCGCCGCCAGCGCGTGACCAAACTCATGCAACAGAATGCACAGATAGAGCACCGCGACGAAGGCCAGCCCGATCGCAACATTGTGATATTCCTGCACCCGATAGAAGGCGTAGATCAGAAACGTGAAATGCAACCGGACGTTGATGCCAAAATACCGGCCGAGGGGGATGCCGTAGCTGAGAAAGTCCATGCCGATGGGGGCGCGTCTACCAGTTAGCCCGGCCAAGCGAGCGCAATGCGCGCAGGGGGATTTCCTTTAGCTGCTCCATCTTGACGATGGACTGACGGACGATGCGGTCAAACCGCGCCGGCGTCAGCAAATCCGGCCGGCGCTGCGCTCGACGGATCGCCAGGTTCATGCGCCGCGAGTAACTGTCCAATTCCCGCGCCACCTTTTGCGTCGTCTGATGCAGCAATTGCAGCCGCTCGAACGTCGCCATCCGCCGTGTCATGCCGCGAGTGATCATGTCCACATCGCCCGCCACTTCGTCCACTGTGACCGGATCGCACGTGAAAAAGCCCACGGACCGGCCGGAGTCCTGCGACCGACCGGCCATGGTGCGACATACGAACAGCATCGGGTGCCGGCCCTCGTGGGAAACGAGGCGGAATTTGGACAGGATGCTCCCATTGGTGTTGCGCACGTCGAAGCCCGGACCGCCCCCGACTGTTCCGGGCGGTTGACCGACCGTCAAAACGCGCACGGCGGAAAAATTGCCGGCGACGTGGAGCAATCGGTTCTGCTGCGCCTTCCACTCGCCAAACGCCGGATAGCTCACGGTCAGCCGCCCGCCAACACGCCGGGCGGCCCACGCCACCACGGCGTCGCAGAGCACGCACGCTGTCATATCGTCAAAAATGTAGAACGTTTCGGGCCGCAGGTCATTGATCTTGATAAGGATGGGACAGTGATGGTCCGTCGTGAACGCCTCCTGCAAAAAACGCTGTCCGGCTGGCGCGCGTCGTCGGACTTCGCGCAAGATTTCCCGTGTGTCGTCTCGCTTTCCCGTGCGCATCGCTCGCTTCTGGTGTCCTTATACCCAAAACTCGGCATGGCGAAAAGACAATTGTATTGCCAGCGAAACTCTTGACGGTCAGGCGGCATCGCATCCGCAATGCAACAGCTCACATTGATCGGAGTATGCGTCCTGATGATCGCGATCACTGTTACCGGCGCGGACACCGGCTTTGCCGTCGTCGAACTCTTCACGTCCGAAGGCTGCTCCAGTAGTCCGCCCGCCGACGCCCTGCTCAATGACATTGCCCGGCAGCCGCGCGTCTTCGCCCTCGCCTTCCACGTGGATTATTGGAACTACCTCGGCTGGACGGACCCGTTTAGTAAACCCGATTTCACTCGCCGGCAAGAGGCGTACGCGACGACCCGGCTCTACACGCCCCAAATGATCGTCAACGGCTCGGAGGAATTTGTCGGCTCCGACTGGTCACGCGCCACACGCGCCATCGACACGGCCCTGAAACGCCCGGCAACCGGCGAAGTGAAATTGCGCTGGCGCGACGGCACCGTCGAATATGAAGTGACCGGCGCTCCTGCCGGCAGCATCCTCAACCTCGCGCTCGTCGAATCTGGTCTCATCCAGAAAGTTCCGCGCGGAGAAAACGACGGCCGCACACTGCGTCACGACAATGTTGTGCGCGCCTTTGTCACCGTATCGCCCGACAAAGCTGCGACCGTCTCCACTAAGTTCCCCATCCCGGCCACGACGAGCTGTGCCGTCATCAGTTTCTCGCAAATCTCGTCCAACAAGCGCGTCATCGCGGCCGGCAGCATCGACATCAGCGTGGGCATTCGTTAGACTGCCTGCCATGGCCGCCCCATCGAAACGGCGGAAGCACCCCGGCTCGTCCCCGGGCACTCTCGTGCACATTGGCCGGGAGCGAACCGCGCCTGTGCGCATTCGCGTGATGGATTACAACGAAGCGCACATCGAGGAGCACGACGCCAAGTCCGCCGAGGAGTGTTTTGCGTTCCGGGACAAACCGACAGTCACGTGGATCAATATCGACGGCATCCACCAAGTCGATCTAATCGAAAAGCTCGGCCAGCACTTCAAACTGCACCCACTGATTCTCGAGGACATCCTCAATACCGGACAGCGTCCCAAGCTGGATGACTATGGCGACTATCTGTTTCTCGTGTTGAAGATGCTTACCTACGATGAGCCCCGCGCGGCTGTCCACACGGAGCAGTTGAGCATTATTCTTGGTACAAACTACGTGATTTCGCTCCAGGAAACCGAGGGCGATATCTTCGACCCGATTCGCGAACGGATTCGCAGCGGCAAGGGCCGCATCCGTAAAATGGGCGCGGACTATCTCGCCTACGCGCTGGTCGACTCCATCGTCGATCATTATTTCGTCATCCTCGAAAAGGTCGGCGAGCAGTTGGAAGTGCTGGAGGAAGAATTGGTGACCAATCCCCGGTCGGAGACACTTACCGCCGTTCATCGCCTGAAGCGCGAGATGATTTTACTGCGCAAATCCGTCTGGCCATTACGGGAATTAATCAGCAGCCTGGAACGCGGTGAGAGCGAGTTGATTCGTAAAACTACGCACGTCTTTCTGCGCGACGTCTACGATCACACCATTCAGGTTATCGACACCATCGAATCCTACAGGGACATGCTCTCCGGCATGCTCGACCTCTATCTATCCACGATCAGCAACAAAATGAACGCCGTGATGAAAGTGCTCACCATCATCGCGACCATCTTCATCCCGTTGACCTTCATTGCCGGCATCTACGGCATGAACTTCGAATTCATGCCTGAGCTGCACTGGCGCTGGGGCTACCCGGTGCTCTTGGCGGTGATGCTGGGCATCGGCATCGCCATGCTTTACTACTTCCGCAAGAAGAAATGGCTGTGACCGGCTAGATTTCTTTGCCAATCGCGGCCGCGACAGCGCGCATCTGCGTCACAATCTGTTCGAACTTCTCCGGCAACATCGCCTGCTCGCCATCGCTGAGCGCGGCTTCGGGATCATTGTGGACTTCAATCATGATGCCATCCGCACCTGACGCAACTGCCGCCAGCGCCATTGTCGGGATGAGATCACGGTGGCCGGCACCGTGCGTCGGGTCAACGATCACCGGCAAGTGCGACTCTTTCTTGAGCGCCGGAACCGCGGAGAGATCGAGCGTGTTGCGCGTGTAAGTTTCGAACGTGCGGATGCCGCGTTCACAGAGCATGACGTTCATATTGCCTTCGCTTAGGATGTACTCGGCCGAAAGCAGCACGTCCTTGATCGTGGCGGCCATGCCGCGCTTGAGCATGACCGGCTTCTGGCAGCGACCGGCTTCCTTCAACAACGAAAAATTCTGCATGTTGCGCGCGCCAATTTGAATAATGTCGGCGTACTTGTCCACCGCCTCGGCGTCTTTCGTATCCATCAACTCGGTAATCACCGGCAAGCCCGTCGCGTCACGTGCTTCCGCGAGCAGTTTCAGTCCTTCGATGCCGAGTCCCTGAAACGTGTACGGCGAAGTTCGCGGCTTGAACGCGCCGCCACGGAGCACGGACGCACCGGCCTTCTTCACGATGGCAGCAATGGCGAGAATCTGCTCGCGGCTTTCCACGGAACACGGGCCGCTCATCAGCACAATCTTCTTGTCGTTGCCGATCTTCACGCCACGCACATCAATCACCGTCCGCTTATGCGTGAAATCGAAGCTCGCCAGTTTGTACGGCTTCAATACCGGCGTCACCGACCCCACACCCGGGAACGCGCCCAGCGGTTTCTCGCGAATCACATCTTCCGGCCCGATCACGCCTATGATGGTGCGCTCGACGCCCCGGCTGGTGTGCGTCTTCAGTCCCCAGTTGCGAATCGCCTCCTCGATGTGCGCGATCTGTTCGTCCGTCGCACCGGGTTTGCAAATGATGATCATGACAATTCTTCCTTCAACGCCTTGATAAACTTTCGGTTCTCCTCCGGCAACCCCACCGTCACGCGCACCCACACCGGCATCTTGTACGCGCGCATCGGCCGCACAATCACGCCGCGCCGCTGCAATCCGCGGAACACTTTATCGCCGTCGCCCACCTTGACGAGCACGAAATTGGCGCAGCTCGGCACAAACTCCAGCTTCAGCTTCTTGAACTCCTTGTCCAAATACGCCAGCCCGCGCTGCGTCATCGCCTTCGTCTTTCGGATGTGCCCGGCATCGCCGAGCGCCGCGAGCGCCCCGGCTAACGCCACCGCGTTCACGTTGAACGGTTGACGGACCCGCTGCAGCAGCGCAATGCACTCCGGCTGCGCCACCCCGTACCCGATTCGCAACCCGGCCAGCCCGACGATCTTTGAAAACGTCCGCAGCAACACCACGTTGCGTTTCATCGCCCATGCCACCGACGGCGGCGGATCGTCGAGAAACTCGATGTACGCCTCATCCAGCACGCAAATCACGTGCGCCGGCAAGCTCTGGATGAACGCGTCCAGTTCTGCGTTCGACACCCGCGTGCCGGTCGGATTGTTTGGATTGGCGACGAAGACTAGCTTGGTCCGGTCAGTAATCGCCGCGCGCATCGCTTTCAAGTCGTGAGTGTGCCCAGCAAACGGCACTTCCACGAATCGCGCCTGAAACATCTTCCCCATGATCGCGTAGATGACGAACGCCCGGTCTCCCGCCACCACTTCATCTCCCGGCGCGACAAACGCGTGATACAAAAACTCGATCACCTCATTCGACCCGGTCCCGAGGACGATATTGTCCATCCCCACCCCGAGTTTCTTCACGAGAGCTTGCCGGAGATAAAATCCGCCTCCGTCCGGATACAGATGTGCCGTCGCCAACGCCTTGCGCATCGCCGCAATGGCCTTCGGCGACGGCCCGAGCGCGTTCTCGTTCGACGCGAGCTTGATGATGCTGGACGGCTTCAGTCCGAGTTCGCGTGCGACTTCCTCAATGGGTCGCCCCGGCTCGTACACCGGCACGTCGCAAATGTATCGATTGGCAAGCTGCTCAAATTTCATGTTGGCGCTCATCATATCTGGATTGGAAGCCGAAGCGAAGCTGAGACGCGGCTGTGTCGTTTCAGACGCAACTCACGCCGGCAGTCTGTCAAACCCGGTAAAGCCGGTCAAATGGTAAACAGCTGGATTGAATACCGGCTTCTCGCTTGCACCGCGAAGTACCTAGCGATACTGTGTGCTGCATGTTGGACTGGAATCAATGTTCGGCGGTGGAACAGGTGGCCAGTAAGGTCAGCGGCGCATGGGTGTTCAAGGGCACGCGCGTGCCGGTGCGAGCGCTGTTCGAGAACCTCGAAGGTGGCGCGAGCATCGAGCAATTCGTCGCGTGGTTTCCCGGCGTGACCCGCGACCAGGCGTTGGCCGTGCTCAAGTTCGCCGAGTCCTCCTTGGCCGGCGCGTCCGCTTGAGGCGCGTCCCGCATGCGAATCCTCTTTGATCAAGGCACACCGGTACCGTTGCGGCACGCGCTTGCTTCGCACACGGTCAGCACCGCGTTCGAACTAGGTTGGTCGAATCTCGAAAATGGCGACCTGCTGCGGGAGGCCGAAGAAAAGTTCGACGCGTTGGTGACGACTGATCAAAATCTCCGGTACCAGCAGAACCTCACCGGCCGACGGCTGGCCATTCTAGTTCTGCCAACGACTAACTGGCTGGAAATCGAAGAACACTCGGACGAAGTTGCGGCCGCCGTCACGGCCATCCAGTCCGGAGAGTATCGAGAACTGCGCTGGTCAAAATGACTTCTAGCAGGCTGCTAAAAAAGTCGTGAAACAGACCCTTACGTCGGTATCCAAAAATCCTCTATCATCAAATTTCCTAAGAAATTCACATGTTTGTTTCAGCATCTTGGGGCGCCAAAATCGTTTTTTAGCAGCCTGCTAGCGAGTGGCTGCCGCTTTCGATCCGCAGAATTTCTCCGCGTATTCTGGGAATACCGACAGGAAGGTTTCACCCAAACGATACCGGTCGTCGGGTTGCAGCATCGCGAACGCGAGCACCACGTAGGCAAGCTGGGTCACGGCCTTCGCGTCGGGCGATTCCTTGCTAAAATCGGCCAACAACTTTTGCAACGCCTCGGGCTGGATGAACGATTTGCCTTTGAGGTCGCGACAGCAGCCCGCCACCCGCTCCCCCAACTTGGGATTCGTCGTGGTGAACCATTGCCAGATGGCATTATCCAGATACGTCGCCCGGTCGGCCTCGCTGAGCCGGTGTAGGCTCACCCGCGCGGCCGGTGTGTTGAACAGGCTCAGCACCAGTTCCTGCAACTTCTCCGGATTAATGGCAAACGACACCACCGGCTTGCCCGGCCAAGCGGTCTTCTTGCAGAAATTCTTGATGCCATGCCGGAGACTGTCCTCGGCATAGAATCCGGCGAGCACCTCCGCGTGGTTGAGCAACGGACACAGCGTCCCGTCGAGGTTGAACGGATACGACGGCGAGCTTAGTAAATTCGGATTCATCGTCGGTAAGGCTAGCCGATTTGGCGGCAGGCACGCAGCAGAAATCGCCGCGCGGTGCTCATGACGTGTAGGCTTCGTGCAGCTTCACGGGGGCAACCTGTTTCCGTCGCAGACGCAGATTGAGCATCTCCCACCATCACCGAAAACGCCATGGCGAAGTAGATGTAACCCTTGGAGATGTGCTGGTGCATGCCCTCAACGATCAGGGTGAAGCCGATGAGCAATAGGAACGACAAGGCCAGCATCTTGATCGTTGGATGCCGGTCGACAAAATTGCTGAGCGGTCTCGCCATCATGATCATGAGCCCCGCGGACACGATGACCGCCGTGATCATCACCGGCAACTTATCCACCATCCCAACGGCAGTGATGATCGAATCCAGCGAGAAGACCACGTCCAACAGTAAGATCTGAATCATCACGGCGACAAACGACGGCTTGACCTTGACCGACGCGTGCCCTTCCTCGCCCTCCAGTTTCTGGTGAATCTCATGCGTCGCCTTCGCCATCAGGAATAGCCCGCCCACCAACAGAATCAGGTCGCGTCCGGTCACGTCGAACTTGAAGACCGTAAACAACGGCTTGGTCAGGCCGATGATCCACGAGAGCGACATCAGCAGCAACACCCGCGAGATGACCGCCAACCCCAACCCGAGCCGGCGCGCCTTGGCCTGCTGCGCCACCGGCAGCTTGCCGGCGAGGATGGAGATGAAGATGACGTTGTCAACCCCGAGGACGAGTTCGAGGACGACGAGCGTGATGAAAGCGATCCAGATTTGCGGGTTAGTGATCCAGTCCATGAGTTCCTTATCTCACAATGGCGGTCTTGTGCGCTACGCTCGTGCGTGGCTGAGCAACGGACACAGCGGCCCGTCGAGGTGGAACGGGTACGCGGGCGCGGTCTGTAAGGCGGTGCTCATCGCCGCCGGTTATCACACTTGCCGGCACGACCCGCGACCAAGCCTTTGGCGGTCCTCAATTTCGTCGAGCCCTCTTTGGCCGGCGCGTCCGCTTGACGACCTTATACTTGCCCGCGGTTTCGTAAACGCGCGGTGCTTCGGCCAGCCAATCTAAATTCCGCCCGATGAGAAGTTCGGTCATCTGCGCGTGGTGTGTGTTCTTCATCGCGACAGGCTTCATTTCAAAGCCATGTTTTCGGGCTAGCTCCCTTACCTCTTCTGCATTGTCGTATGTCATCAGAAAATCGCCCGCCAAGCCCTCGCAGATCCGAAATAGCCGCTCGTGATCTAGCTCAAAATGCGTATACAACCGAGTTCCCGCCCGCTTGCCTCCCGCCGTATAAGGGGGATCAATGAAGAAGATAACATTCTTCTTTCTCGCATTCGCAGTGAGCACAGCCATGCC
>CAZMKD010000247.1:0-2805 GCA_964566575.1 uncultured Verrucomicrobiota bacterium | reverse complement strand
GCGATCCGGTCGTGGTCGACTACGGCTTCACCATGGCGGAGGGCTGGGAACTCAAATTCGAGCTCTTCCGCGTCTTCCTTCCCAAACCGAAATACGCCGTCTCCGGCCCCGGCGGGGTCGAGGCGAGCTTCGACTGGCGCGCGGCCTTTGATGATGTCGAGGGCACCATGCTGCGTGCGCGCCTGCTGAATGACGTCGCCTCTTACGTGTGAGGGTTCTCATGATCCGTTTGGACTTGAAGCGTGAGCCGCACTGGCTCGATCTCGGCCATGGCGTTCGCGTCCATGCGCGACCCTGCTCGACCGCACTCGTCATGGCGGCCCGCGCCGCCGCCGCGCGCGCGAACGTCGGCGTGCCGATCGACGACGAGGCATCCGTCGGCCTGCGCACGGCGGCGCTGGTGAAGGCGCTGGCTCGGCTTGCCGTCGACGACTGGGAGGGGGTTGGCGACACGGAGGGAAAGCCGGTCGCGGTCACGCCGGAGGGGCTCGACGCGCTCCTCGACCTCTGGCCGATCGCCGAAGCCTTCGAGCGGAACTACCTGGGACCCGCGCTTCTGCTGGACGCCGAAAAAAACGTCTGACGGCCCGCGCCCAGTGGCATTTCGGGGGTGGGCCGTCCTATTGCGAAGGCTGCCGGCGCGACCGGCGTCCCTGTGCGCGCGGCGAGGCCGGCAGCGACGGCAATCTCTGTCCTTACATTGCCCATGAACCGCTGAGCGACGCGGGCTGGGCGGCCTGGGACGTGCTGACGCGCTGCAGCGGAAAGCTTCGCCTGGCGCCCCAAGGCGCGGGCGTGATCGGTCTCGATCTCGCTGCAGCAATCCATTTGGGCCGCGCGGCTGGTTACGACGAGCAGGCTCTCTCCGAGCTGCTGCCCGCCGGGGAAACCGGCCTCGTCAAGGCGCTCAACGAGCGGCTCGCCGCGGCCCTCGACTGAACGGACCAATACGCGATGGCTGAACGAAATCTTTCCGTCCGCCTCGCCGTGATCGATGGCGGCAAGGTGAAAGCGGAGCTGCGCGATGTCGGCCAAACCGGCGAACGCGCGCTGAAGCGGATCGAGGACGCGAGCAGGCCCGCCTCGCGCGCCTTGCAGGCGATCGACGGCGCGACCGGCCAAGTGCGCGGCTCGCTTGAGGCCATGACGGGGCGTCTTGGTCCGCTCGGGGCCGCGCTCACCCGTCTGGGACCGGCTGGCATCGCCGCCGGCGCGGCACTGGCCGGCATCGGGCTCGCCTTGACGGCGGGGTTGCAGGAGGCCGCCGAAGCCGAGCGCTCCTATCGCCGTCTCGAAGCGGTGCTGCGCGCCACCGGCCAGGCATCGGGCCTCACCGCGCGCTCCATTGCCGCCTTCGCCGATGAGATCGAGCGCACGACGCTGACGACCGCCGAGTCCGTGCAGGACGCAGCGGCCGTGCTTGCGACCTTCCGCTCGGTCTCGGGCGATACCTTCACGCGGGCGCTCCGGCTGGCGCAGGATCTGTCGGCCGTCTTCGGTCAGGATCTTCGATCCTCCGCCACGCAACTCGGCAAGGCGCTGGAGGAACCCGTCGAGGGTATCTCGGCGCTGCGCCGGGTCGGCGTGTCGTTCACCGCCTCGCAGCGTGAACTCATCCAGTCGCTGGTCGAGACCGGCCAGACGGCCGAAGCGCAGAAGGTCATCCTCGATGCGCTCGAACAACAAGTCGGTGGTGCCGGCGCAGCCGAGGCGGGCGGCCTTACCGGCGCCGCCAACCGGCTCTCCGATGCCTGGGGCAATCTGCTCGAGGCCATCGGCCAGACGCCGGCTGTTTCAGGTTTGGCGGAAGGCGCGCTCAATTTGCTCGCCGACGCCGCCGAAGGGATCGCCAGCCTGTTCGAGGACGATCCGATCGCAACGCGGATCGTCGCGCTCAACAAACGTCTGATCGAAGCGCAGGACGAGCTTGCCCGCCTGCAGGCAGGCGGCCCGGGCACACCCCTCCTCGGGCAGCGCTTCGCCATCGAGGAGCAGCGCCGAACCGTCGAGGCGCTGCAGCGCCAGGTCGATGACCTGATCGCTGAGGCCCGCTCCGAGGCCGAGAGCTTCGCCGCCGAGCAACGCCAGGCCGAAGCGGGCCGCCGCGCAGCCGAGGCCGAGCGGCTGGTTGAGCTTCTGGCGACGCAGCGCCGCGACATCGACCGGGCGATCGACCAGATCGCGACGGATCCGGGTGAGCGGATCGCCCGCATCAATCGGGAATTGGAGGAGACGCGCCGGCGCTTGAGCGCGCTGCGCGTGCCGGATGGCAGCAATGCCTCCGATGTCGACGCGGCGATCGCGCGCGCCGAAGAACTGGCGCGCCGGCGTATCGATGCCATCGAACGCCCGGCGCGCGAGGCGGCGACCCGTGCCGGAGCTGCCAATGCCCGCATCATCGAGGACTTTCGCCGCCAGGTGGCAGGTCTCAACGATGAGCGGCAGGCCGCCATCGATCAGGCGCTGGCGCGATTGTCGGAGGGGGCGACCGCCGCCCAGCGTGCGGAGGTCGAGCGGCTGGCCGGCGCGCTCTACGACGAGAAACAGGCTCGCGAAGAGCTTGCCAAAGCAATGCGCGAAGAAGAGCGGCTGCGCGAGGAAGGGCGCCGGCTCATCGAGCAGACGCGAATGCCGACGGAAGAGTACGCCGCCACGCTGGAGCGGCTGAATGCACTCCTGCGCGCGGGCGCGATCGACCAGGAGACCTTCAACCGGGCGCTCGCTGGGGCCAACGAGGATCTTGCCGAGGCGCAGGAGCGCGCCTTGCGCCAGAGCCGCGAATGGCAGGACGGCGTGCGCCGCGCC
>CAZMKD010000246.1:0-22870 GCA_964566575.1 uncultured Verrucomicrobiota bacterium | reverse complement strand
GTTTCGCTCCATCGTTACCACCCCTTTCGGACTACCCCGAAAAAGTGGAAACTTTCAGACCGAAATCGCTGGAAACTTTACTCCGAAATCAGTGGAAACTTATTCCCGAAACGCCTGGCAACTTTGGTCCGAAATCCGCATAACGCAACGGCTACGTACGAATGAGCAGTGCAGCGTTAGAAATACCGCGTATGATCGAACCACAATCCGGCTTGACAGCCTGGTTGCGCGGACCATTGGCTGTCGGCCCTTCATCCAATCGGAGGCTTCCCGTGAAAAACATCAGGTCCTTCTATTCTGTCGCCCCAAAAGGGCTTAGGCATCAGGGTATCGGCGTGGTTCTAATTTCTTGCTTGTTGCTTATGCTGACCCCGGCACCGGCACACGCACAGACTTGGAATCTTATCTGGTCGGACGAATTCAACACCACCAGCCTCGGGGCAGACTGGGAGCGCATGGTTGGGGACGGCACGCTCTACGGGCTGCCGGCAGGCTGGGGAAACAACGAGCTGCAGTATTACACGGCCAGCTCGAGCAATTGCTTTGTTTCGGGTGGATCCCTGCACATCGTGGTTCGGGCCCAATCGGTGGGGGGATATAACTACACCTCGGCACGACTGCGGACCAAGAACACGCGGGATTTCAAGTACGGAAAGATTGAGGCCCGGATCAAGTTGCCCACTTCCAAGGGCATGTGGCCGGCCTTCTGGATGTTGCCAACCGCTGAAGTTTACGGCACTTGGGCCGCGAGCGGGGAGATCGACATTGCCGAGGCGCTTGTAAACACCTTCCCAAAACAAATCATCCAGTCCATTCAGTACGGGGGCGTGTGGCCGGACAACCTCAACACGACCCATTATCATTCGCAAGGCAATGGGCCGAACGCGGTCGATTTTTCCCAGGCCTTTCATGTGTACGCCATCGAATGGGAGTCCAACCAGATTCGTTGGTATGTGGACGGGGTGAATACATTTTCCACCTCGAGCTGGTCGAGCACGGGCGGCCCATATCCGGCGCCGTTCGATCAGTTGTTCCACATCCTGCTGAACGTGGCGGTGGGCGGCGCGGCGCCGCTTCCGGGCACGGGCACCGTGCTCCCACAGGAGATGCTTGTTGATTATGTCCGGGTCTACCAAGCGGCTGCAGGCGGCACCGGGACAAAGACGCATGTGGCTTCGGTGGCCACAAGTACGGTGTCGGCTGGCGCAGGCAAGAAACGCGGTCGTGCCACGGTGACCGTGCAGGATGAATTCGGCGGCCCGGTCGCCAGTGCGACGGTCACGGGCAACTTCAGCGGAACCTTCAACGAGACCGGCCGGACCGGCGTGACTGCCGCCAACGGGGTCGCCATCATTGACACGCTCGGCACGGCAAGCGGCAGCGTCACCGTTAACTTCTGCGTGAGCAACATCTCCCATGCGACGCTGACCTACGATCCCGCGGCCAACGCGCCGGGCACCACTTGTCCGTGAGCTCCGGTAGTTCGCATGATGGTTTAGGGAGTAGGGGTCGAGACTGGACGGCCTGTTGCCCAAATGGCTTTTGCCTCCGGTTGTCGAGCCGGTCGAGTAGAAACAGCAGGGCAATCGCATTTAGAAGTTGAGTAGGGAACATAGGTACGCGGAGGAATCCTCTCCGACTCCGATATCGCAACATGGCGAAACTATTGGCCCTTGAATCTGGTTCGGACAGCGTAGAGCGAGTTGCGCGCGGCGATGAAAAGAGTCTGACGATCTTTACCTCCGAAAACGAGGCTTGTTGGACGCTCGGGTACTTCGATCAGGTCAATCAGTTTGCCCGTCGGATCATAAACAAAGATATTCCCCGCCGCGATATGGACGTTGCCCTTTGTGTCCACCGCGATGCCCGCTTCGCCTTCCTCGGCGAAGAGCTTCGGGTTGGACAACGAGCCGTCGGAATTGACGGTGAAGGCCCAGGTTTTTTGGCCGAATTCGTCGGCGACGTAGAAGGGGCGATTCGTCGGTACAGCCGCGAACCCGTAGGCTCGGATGAGGTCAATCGTCGAGAAGAACGAGCGAGTCGGCCTGGCATCTCTGAAATCTTCAGTGGCAGGAATGAAAGTCTTGCCATCGGGCGACAAGTAGTGAAGCGGTGCCGGTTTCGTGTTCACGTTGATGAAGTCGTGCGCGTCGCGCCAGCGAGAAACCGGCAAGACCGCGGTCAGCCCCGGCCGCGAAGCCGCCGGCACTGGTCGCAGGATGGTGAGGCTGTCTTCACGACTGTCCGGGTGAAACGAGCAGACCACGCCGGTGCGCGTCACAATGAGAAGATTGCCGGCCTTGTCGAACGCCAGTCCAACCGGCTCGATGGGGCTGTCACGGACGGTAGTCAACTCGCGGCGTTCCGGCGACCAGCGGTAGATGCGCTGAAAGCGCGCATCCACGAAATAGACATTGCCATCCGCGTCCACGGTCAGGCCATCGATATTGCTGAATCCTCCGGCGAGCTTCTCCACTCTTGCGTCGGGGGCCCGAGTTGGAGGGGGATTGCCGGAAATGTTGAGCGCGGCGATTTCGCGGGTGCGGATTTCGGTGTTGTGCGTCTGGTCGAAGATCGTGTTGTCGAATGCGAACTTGCTCGGGCTGTACACGTGGACGTTACGGAAGCGAATATTTCGTGACGACGCGATCTTCACCGCATACGGGAACGGCGAATACGTGCTCATCACCCGGTAGAGGTAAAGATTTGCGAATGTGATATTGCTGCAGTTGTCGATGTCCACCGGCAGGCAATTCGGTCCTTCGCCGCGTTCCTCCTCGGTCTGCAACGCGTAGATCTGCCAGTTGGACACGTTGCGCAGTTTCACTTCGTTGCGGACGTGGTGCTCGCTCGACATCGCGTAAATCCGGCCTTCGGTTGCGGTGTCCGAAATGTACAGGCCGGCTTGAGCGAAACTGTTGGGCGTCCAGATGCCCTTGAACGTTCCGCCGCCGCCATCCGTGATCCAAAGACTCCAATACTGTGAATCCCACCGGCGCTTCGGATCGGGATCACCGGTGCGGTTGCTGTTGTAAGCCTGCCGACGCGTCCCGTCCGGATTGAACATGCCGTGTCCGCCGAGGAAGCGGACATCGTTCATCAACGAATCCTTGCCGGCCATCCACTTTGCGGCGACCGCCCGACGATTCATGCCGGTATCCAAGCCGATACCGGTGACGATATTGCTCCCTCCCTTCGGAGTTTCCATCAGCGGCTTCGGCGCGCCAACGCCGTCAAATGCCGGGGTTGCGTCAGCGAGCACGAGCTGGGTCGCGTATGGGTGAAGCCCAATGAGCACGGTATCGGGCCGGAGCGCGATTGTGTCGGTCACCAGATACCGGCCCGACGGCAGGAAGATCGCGCGATGTTTGGCAATGGCCTCCTTGAGGATGGCCGTGTCGTCGGTGACGCCGTCGCCTTTCGCGCCGAGCGTTCGGAGGTTGACCCAACTGTCAGCCGGGGGAATCGATGGAATATCCGATTTGGCCGGTGCCGGCATCGCCGTGAGTTGTGTGATCTCGGAAGCGCTGCTGATCTGCGGCGAGCCGCCGAGATCGGGGATCTGCAGCCCATGCGTGAACTTGTTGACCATGTACATGGGATGACGACCAACGATTTCTCCAAGGTCGCGAAACTTCGCGAGAACCGGCACCTGTTGGCAGGCAACGTTCTCCAGGTTGATCTCCGTGCGTGCGTTTCTCGCGTCGCTAATGATAAGGGCCGGGCCGGTGATGTTCTCCAATCGCGAATCTTTCATCCAGAGTTCTTCAGCGCGGTCCTCGCGGATGGCGATGGCGGTGGGAACGTTCTTGAACCGGTTGCGAATGATTGTCAGGCCGCCTTCCTCCGTTTCGATGGCCGCGACACGCTGGCCTTCAAATGACGAATCGATCAGCAGGAACGGCCAGCTCGGCGAGGGCTTGTGCATTGTGATGCCGAACTCGCCGCCATAGAAATGCAGGTCTTCGAATTCGTTGCCAACTTCTTCGACTCCCGCCCTGCCTGAGCCGATGTGAATATCCATGTGCGCGAGGTAGCAATGCTGCGCAAAATGCGACCGGACACCCACCGCGGCGGGGTTACCGTCCCGAATCTCGATGTCGATGTTGCTCATCGCGCTGTAGAATGTGCCGGGATTTGCGTCACGAACTGGTCGGCCTTCCTCGGGCCGGTCGCTGACGAAATGGATCATGTACTTGCCCGGGCCTTCTTGAAAGCCCGGCGTGTTCTTGCCGAGGATGAACACTGGACGCCGGCTTCCGTAACCAATCAGGCGAATCCCGTGCCAGACGTGGACGGTCTTCCCGAGGCGATATTGTCCTTCGGGAATGAACACGATGCCCTGATGAACCGTCTCCTGCACTTTGTTAATCGCCTGCTGCAATGCATCGGAGTCGTCGCCAGCTCCATCTGCGTGCACCGGAAAATCATCGCGCGTCAGATAAACCGCTTTCGGGTCATCTGGCCGCACGGCGTAGTAGGAAGCGGTCTGCACGGACGCAGCAACGATTATCGTGGCAAGAATCAGTGATCAGTCTCCAGAAGTTCGATGTCGCACCCGAGTTTTTCGCGAGCCTCGAAGTAGGCGTAGGCTCCGCCAGGGAAGCGTCCGCGCTGGACGAGCGGCAAGCGCCGCTGCTCCAATGCGGATTTCTTTCCGTCAATTGCGTCCACGTTGAAAGCGAGGTGATGGACGCTTTTGCCGTGCTGGGCGAGATGTTCACTCCACGTGCTCGGCTCGCCGACAGGTTGAATCAGTTCCAGCGTGATTGGGCCGAGATTGAAGAGCACAAGTTTGGCACGCGCATCCGTCGGACGGCCGTGATGCTCGACCCCCGTATGCGATTGATCCGCCGTCTCGATCACCGGCGGTTCTTCGCAACCGAGCAAATCGGCCCACGCGGCACTGCTCTTCGCGAGGTCGCGCACGACAATTCCGATTTGGCAGATCGTCTTTCCATCGATGGATTGCATGGAGTGTTCTCCGTTCTTACGCGGGCCAGATTTTACGACCACCTCCGGGCGGAGTTATGGCGTCGATTTGCCGATGCTCATCCTTCGTGAGCGGCGGCAACAGGCCCGCCCGCACGTTCTCACGCGCCTGCTCAGCCGAACGCGCACCGGGAATGACCGTCGTGACGGCCGGGTGATCGATGACAAAACGCAACGCGAGCTCTGAAAGGGTGCGGCTATTGGCGAGCACCCGAAGGCGCTCGACCTTGGCGAGATCTTCGAGGAACACGCGGCGCTCGTCAGGTTTCTCGTGCCAGTTCTGACGAAAATCGCCATTGGCGAATCGCGTTTCCGCAGTAAACTTGCCGGTGAGAATGCCCATCGCCAGCGCGCCGCGGACGATCACGCCGATGTTGTTCTTCTGGCAGTATGGGAAGATTTCGCTCTCCGCCGTTCGATTGAGGATGCTGTAATCAATCTGGAGCGTTGCGCAGTGTCCGTTGGAATTGAAATCCTTGATGAAGTCGAAATCGCTCGAACTCAGGCCGTAGGCGCGCACCTTTCCATCGCGTTGAAGCCGCTGAAAACCCTCGATGAAAATGTCCGTGTTCAGCTCGCGATAGGAGATGTGGTCCTGGATCACATCAATGTGATCAGTCTGCAAGCGCCGCAAGCTTTCCTCCACACCCGCAATCAACTTTTCGACCGTGTCGTATTGCGAACGATTCTTCTCGCCGTCGTAACCGACCCAGCCAATTTTGGTAGCCACAACAAATTTCTCGCGGCGACCGCGCATGGCCTTGCCGAGCAACTCCTCACTGTGGCCGTTGCCGTACACGTCGGCAGTGTCGAAGAAATTGATGCCGGCGTCGAGCGACGCATCAATGGCGGCCAGCGCCTTCTTGTTGTCGACCGGGCCCCAACCTCCGCCAACGGCCCAAAGCCCGGTACCGATCACGGTGACGTTGATGCCCGATTTTCCCAGCGAACGGCTCACTAACGGTTTGTTCACGGATTCACCTCCTCATTGTGTCAATTCAAACAACGTTTTCAGTCGAATATCTCGCGACGACGCACCGACGAGCAATTCAAAAGTGCCCGGCTCGGCTACCCAATCTTTCTTCGCCGGGTCATAGAAAGCGAAGGCGCTCTTGTCAAGAGTGAACGAAACTGATTGCGTCTCGCCGGGCTTCAATACAACCCGGCGGAACGCTTTCAATTCCTTCACAGGACGATCAACGCTCGATTGCACGTCATGAACGTAGAGTTGAACCACTTCCACGCCTTCTCGCGTACCGGTGTTGCGGACATTCAGGCTCACGTCCACCGAAGTCACTTCCAAATCGCTATACTCAAACGAGGTATAGGAGAGGCCGTGACCAAATGGGAATTGAGGCTCGATGCTGTGTTTGTCGAAATGCCGGTAGCCAACATAGAGACCTTCGTCGTAACCAACCTCGCCGTTCTGACCCGGATAACGCCCGTACGCCGGTGAATCCTTCCATTCCTTCAGCAACGTAATCGGCAGCTTGCCGGACGGATTGACGTCGCCGAAGAGGACATCGGCAATCGCGTTGCCGGCTTCCTCGCCCGCGAACCAAGCGTTGACCACCGCGGGCACTTGATCAACCCACCGGCCCATCAGCACAGGTGCCCCGGCGTTTATTACGACCACGGTGTTTCTGTTCGTTTTCAAGACCGCTTCAATCAGTTGGTACTGACCCGCCGGAAGATCCAACGATTTGCGATCAAAACCTTCTGATTCAATCTTGGCGGAATTGCCGACAAACACCATGACCACATCTGAAGTCGCCGCCAGCGAAGTCGCCTCTTTGATGAGATCGGCGGGGCTTACCGAGTTTTCCTTTTCTGTGTCCTCTCCCTCCATCGCGCATCCAGCCGCATAACCGACCTTGAACCGAGTGCCCGCGCGCAGACGAATGCCGTCGAGCGGACTGGCTGCATAAACGGGCTTCACGATCGCGCTGCCGCCGCCACCGACGTGTGCGACATTTGCGTTCGGACCGATCACCGCGATCGAGCGGATTTTGCGCGGCAGCAAGGGGAGCGCTTCACCGTCGTTTTTCAGGAGCACGATGCCCTGGGTTGCGGCGGCGCGCGCTACCGCTCGTTGTTCGGGAGTATCGACCGGGCCGCCGTCGGACTCTGGGCGGTCGAAGAGGCCGATGCTGAACATTCCCCGGAGCATCCGGCGCACTTTGTCATCGATCATCGCCGGTTTCACTTGGCCGCTGGAGATCGCTGGCAGCAGCAGTTCCCGGATGAGAAACTTCCCGCGTGGCATTTCGAGGTCGAGGCCTGCGTTGGCCGTTTCGACGGTGGTGTGGACCGCGCCCCAGTCTGACACCACGAAGCCTCGGAAGCCCCACCGGTTTTTCAGGATGTCCGTGAGCAAGTACGGATTCTCGGAGCACCAGGTGCCATTTAACTTGTTGTAGGCCGACATGACGGACCAGACGCCAGCTTCCTGCACGGCCGCACGAAAGGCGGGGAAATAAATCTCGTGCAACACCCGCTCCTCGACTTTGACACTGATATCATCGCGTTGAAACTCCTGATTGTTGGCGGCGAAGTGCTTCACCGTGGCGATCACGCCCTGGCTCTGAACACCCTTGATGTAGGCGACCGACATTCGTGAGGCGAGAAAGGGGTCTTCGCCGAAACTCTCGAAGTTCCGGCCACCGAACGGCGTCCGCTGGATGTTCACGCACGGCGCTAGCATCATGTCCTTGTTGAGCGTCCGCGCCTGCTGACCGATGACCCGCCCCACCTCTTGGATGAGGTCGGGGTTCCACGTGGCCGCCAACGCGACGCCTGACGGGAAAGCGGTCGTGGGCACTGAGGGTGCGCGCATCATTCCTGAAAGCCAACTAAGGCTGCCGGCCGAGGCGACCGGGCCGCTGCCTAGGGGATTGCCGGGACTGTGTGGGCGCGGGAAGTGGATTCTCACCCCCTGCGGGCCGTCGGCCATTTTGATGGCGGGAATTCCGAGGCGCGTGTTTGGCTTCGACTCGAATCCCAGCCCGCTCAGCATGTCCATTTTCTCTTCAAGCGTCATCCGCGCCAGCAAGTCGTCGACGCGCTGCTCGACGGAGAGCTTGGGATTCCGGTAAGGCGGCGACCCGGCTTCAGCTTGCGCTCTGACACCGGCTGTCGAGATGTCGAGCGCCACGAAGGCCGCAATCGAACATGACAGGCGACTGGGCTTCATGAAATCGATATTCTCCTGTAAAACAATTTTAGTCGGCGTGTCACGGTGTCTATCTTCGCAAGCGCAGCCGGCTGTCTCTGCTGCTGCCAAGAAGCAAATTAGGCGGGGGGAAACACTGACGCAACCAAAATAGCCGGCTCGGAGGTGGACGAGCAAGCTGGGATCGGTGTTGACCCAACTGGCAACTCAGCCAACTCGCCGGAGACTCCGTTCCGCGCGACGGACGACATTTTATGGGCTGGGTGGTGAAGCCACTCCGCCGTTAGTGAAGTGGATATCATCCAACTCGATATTCGAGATCGCCGCAGCGGTACTCAGAATCTCGAAGAACTGGCTGACCGCGCCAAGATCAACTTCCGGGGCAAAGTCGGACATCGGAATGCTTACCACATGCCAGTTACCGTCCCGGACGAATCCGTAGGGGTCGCTGCCCGACTGGAACGTGATCCATTTCTGCCCCACCCCATCGATATTGCCGCTCTTCATGCCGATCATGAACGGGGTGGTGGTGGTGGTCTTCATGGCGAATTGCAATTGGCAACCCGGGTAGCGGTAGGCCGTCAGGTTGTATTTTATGTTCGGCGTAAACGCCATTCCAGTCCAACCGAGCCCAGCCGATTGAAGACTGATGCTCTGGCTGCCCTCAATCGGTTGTTGTGTGGCGGCGGTCATCGTGTTCGCCCAGATAAAAAAGTTGCCTTGAACACCCAGGGCGAATGATCCCGCATTCGTGTGTGACGCCGTCTCGGTGTAAACACCGAAATCGCCACTCTGAGGGGTCGTCCGGGCTACGCTGGGTTCATACCAAACATTGTCGATGGACAGGTTCAGTGCAGCCGATGGGTTAACGGTACTCGAAATCATGAATACTTGACTAAGGGTGCGGAAATCGGTGTTGGCAAATCGGTTCAAGGGAATTTTCAGCGAATGCCATAGGCCATCCCGAGCGAACCCGAACTCCGCGAGATGGTCTCCCACCGGAAGCCAGAACTCGCCGCCCCGGGAACTCTTGATACCGACTTGCATGGCCACGGAACTGGTGGTTCGAAGGTCAAAGTGAAGATACCCGTCCGAGTAGTTCTTCATGTTCCGGAAATTCGGAAGAAAGATCCCCATTCCAAACCAGTCGCCCCCGGCAATATTGAACGACCAGCAGGTGGTTCCTTCTGAAGCCGCCGCGTTGGTCGCCGTCATGTTGTTCCAGGTGTACAGTGCGGCATTGGTCCCGTACTCAAACCCCGGTTCTAACCCGGTTCCGTACCCCAGGGAGTGGTTGACGGTATTGGTTTCGGTAAACACTCCAAAATTGCCGGTTTCCACGGCATCATCACCGAAATACAGTTGCGTATACCCATTGTCAGTGACCCGGAGATAATCGACATACATCCTTGCCGGAAGGGGGGCCGAGACTGCGCCAGGACTGTAGACCCCCGTATAGGAGGGATTATAGCCGCCGATGGCAATGTTCAGAATCGGAAACATCGGCTGATGAAACTCGCTGAAATAATCCGCAGTGATATCCAGGGACCCGTAGGGGGCATCGTCGAGATAAAACGTGATGGTTGTCGGGGTCCATGACATCTTGTAGAGGTGGTAATCATTGGTTAGAGCAATCGGGGCATCAAGCCACGCCACATAGTTGGCATAGTTTCCACTCGCGTTCGCGTAGTGTACAGCACTGTTGATTTTCCGCCCCTGAAGACCTTGGGCGATCCCGGCGGCGGAGCCCATCTCGACGATGTCCAACTCCCCACAGTTGGGCCAGACGATGGCACCGGCATTATTGCCCATCATCCAAAAGGCCGGCCACAAACCATTGGCGGTATTCGGAAGCTTGATCCTGGCTTCGAGAGTACCGTATTTGAAAGCGAATCGTCCTTGGGTGAGCATTCGTGCGGACGTGAACTGGTTTCCGAACCAATTCTCACTGCGAGCCTCAATCACGAGGTTCCCGTTCGTGATGTAAGAATTCTCGTGGCGGGCGCTGTTATATTCGAATTGGCCATTGCCCCAACCCCCGCCGCCAACATCATAAGTCCACGTACCGGAATCGATCACGTCACCGTTGAACTCATCCGACCACGCAAAACCACTGTTGTTGTTAGAAACTTGCGCCTGGATGGTGGCGTCGGCCGGATTGCTCTCACCGTTAGGACTGAGCGTGATGACCGAGACAAAATAAGTTACGCCTGACGCCAAGCCAGAGATGGCGGTGCTCGTCACGTTGCCCAAGTCCGTCGTATTGGTCGTCGTCCCGATGATATCACCGTAGAACATGCGGTAGCCGGTCACCCCGGGCGACGCACTGGCCGTCCAGGCCACGTTGATGACATTCGTAAATCCGGACGGGACTTGGTGCAGGTTGGTTGGCGGTAGGACAACGGTTGGCGGAGTTCGTAGTCGATAGAACCCTGCGTTGTTCGTCATGGGGGCGACGATTGACATGGTGCCACCATTTCCCATCATCATGCCAAAGTTATTGGTCCAGGGCTCCGCGACAAGGTCGGTGGTTGATTCGGGGAAATACTGAACACCAGCGGTGGATTGCCAACTGATTTGGGCGACCGGCAAGGTCGCCACCGGCAGGACGTTGGTTACCGCGGGGCTGCCGGGGCTGGAACTGCCGCTCCCGAGTGTGACGTCATCAATGTCAATGTTGGCTGACTGGGACGGGATCGCCGCGCCTGCAAAGTGGAAATAGATGGTCGCTGAAGTCGCGGAGGCAGGAGCGGTAACGGAGTTGCTGATCAAACCATAGACGTTGTTTCCGGGAGTATAACCTCGGTAACCCGTGTCACCTCCGGCATTCCACAGAATTCGCCACTCTGCGTTGTATCCCGCGCTGCCCGTCAGAGCTTTGGCGTAGAAGGTAAATGGGTAGACGGTTCCTCCCGTCACCGGCACTCCGGCTTGGTTAAATTGAACCACCGGACCCGCACCAACGCTTGCCAGATGAACCTGGAAGTCGAATGACCCGCCGTGCGGGCTGTCATTGGTGCGAACCCCATACACAGGGCCGCCCGCAGCCGTATCCACCGTCCAACTGGTGGCGCTGCTTCCGGTGCCGGCCTCAAATCCCCCGTTCGCAGGACTCGCGGTAGACGGGGGTGTACCCGGAACTATTTCCAAAAGCTGATACTGGCGCATTCCGCTTTGCAAGGGATCGAAAAGCGTGTTCGTCACTCCACTGCCAGTCGCCGCCGCGACGAGATCGGTCCACGTGGAACCGGAGTCGAACGATCCCTGCAGGTGGTAGCTATAGGTGGCATTGGTGGACGTGTACCAGGTCAACTGAGCACCGGATTGAATGTTGAGCTGAACTTGGGCGCTGCTCACACCCGTATCGACAGCAAACACCAAGGCGATCGCTGCCAAATGGATGGGGAGTGCTCGCTTCAAGTTGGCGTTCATCGTAAGTCGTCCTTTAGGGTGTGTTGACAGCGTCTTGGCTATTGCCCAGACCCTCGCCGTGTGTTAACGATTGCAGGTTCTCGCATCGCTGTCAATCACATCTTTCCTCTCGTCCCTAAGAATCAGTTTACTCAAGAGGCGAATTCCCCAATTGCTTCTTGTGGCAGAGAGATGAATACGTTGGTCATCTTGGACCTGCTTGCAATCGTTTGCCGCATCAAGAGCAATTTCGACATTTTGAGATTGCGTTCGGATTGACCGGGTAGTTGCTGGGAAAGGTAACGAATTGTCGTGAGCAAGTATTTAGGCAATGGCACTTCCAAAACCGTACTCAAAACGTTATGGCCAACCGACCGTGATTTCTATCGGATTTTGTCGATCCAGAAGGGGGAATCTATCATCGCAGATCTGCCGTCCGCACAGATACGGTGAGACGAATAATCCTACCATCGCGTGAAAAGATGGACGCACTATCGTCAGGCGTCAGCACGGCGGTGCGAACGACATCCTGGGTTCCATCGCCGCTCTCAATGACGATGCTCGTGGCGTCAGACAACCGGTAACAAACCGGCACCTGACAGCAGGTGAAAGCCAAGCTGTTAACCGGTAACTCCCATGTACATTCTTTGTTTTGCACGTCGAGATACACGAAGCGGTGCGACTGTTTGGAAAACTCCGCGCGGTTCAGCAGCCGGGGCGCGAACCGCAAACACCCGCCCTCGACCACTATGCCCAGCTCACCCCAACGCGTCAGTATTTCTTCCTTCACTTGACCCGTCATGCCCGGTTGCTGCGCGCCGCGATGGCGTGGGGAGTGCGAGTACGGATCGGTCGGGAACGCACCGTAGACATCGGGCGTCTTGCGAAAACCCAGTCCTTCGCGCACGTCGTCATAGATTTCAGCGAGTTCCTCCGCACGCTCTGGGTCGGTTGCTTGACGGAAGCACTCCTGAATCGCCAGCAAAAGTTTCGCGACCATGTGCCAGTAAATGCTGCCGAGACCTTCAAAGGCGAAGAACGTTCCGCTCCGTCCGGTAAATTCGCTATGCCGGAACGTGGCCTCCCATAATTCCAGCACCGACTTTCGCGTCGCTTCGTCAGCGCCGAGGTGATCGAGGCGCGCGGAAACATCCACCGCATTGCGCAGGTCCGCCTGAAAGTGCCATCGTCCTTGTTCATCGACGACGAACAGCGAGCGATCCTCCACCGGTGGGTGTCCGCTCAAAATATTGCGATTCAGAAACGAGGGCAACGCGCGATCCGGATACAGCAGATAGCTATGTTGGTCAGCTCGGTACAGCTCGCTGGCGCGCAACGCGCGTAACAGCGTTACCGCTTCGAGGGACTTGAGCAGGCCGGAACTCAACACTGCGACCTGGCCTTCGAGCATTGGCTGCAGGTTCGCCACGCGCGCCCGGTCGCCAGCGAGGTGCAACACGTTATAGCTGTGGTAGAGGCCGTCGCTGCGTTGGTTGGCGCGAATCGTCGCTTCGATGACCGTCGTAGCGGCGGCGATGAACTCACGCAAAGTGGCCACCGACACACTAGACCGTTTGCCGAACTCACGTGCATACACCGCACGACGGTGCGTTTCACCTGCACGTCCAAGGGCGGCAAGGATGCGGAACCGGGAGGCGTCGTCGAAAGTGAGCGGAGCCTTGCGCAGGATGGTTGCCACGTCTTCCAGGAACTTCGCGACCGGGGCCGAGAGTGAGACTGCCTTGTCTCCGCTCGCGGTCAATACGGCGTCGAGAAATTTGAGGTACCGGCGGATGTGGTACACCGTGACCATCGACAGCCCCCAACCGGCAAGCGCGTTATTGGCGTCGTTCCATTCGGGTCGCTGAGTGTTGAGCCATATGCCCCCGCCCGGTATGAGGTTGCTGAGCTTGACCAGCAACGGCACGAGGAGCTTCTCCGCGAGAGACACGAGCAGGACATCGCCACGATCATCGGCCACCAGCTTGCCGTCGGCGCCCATTTCCCGCGCGCGCGCCATCAACCGTTCGTGCAGCGGTTGATTGAAGGTCACGGTGTTGCGTGGGTCGGCAACAAGATCCTCGAAGCCATCAATCTCGTATGGCACATTGGCATACGCGTAGGTCTTGTGATTCAAGCGAGCGGCGAGCTGACCGGGTTGAAACCGGTCGTAACTCTCCAACAACCGCAACAGGTAGACGACCTGGTGATCACCCCAGTAGCCGATGTAGGCCCATGGATGCGCGGGGTCGAGGGCTTCCCAATCGATGCCCGCACGGCTGATCCGGTAAGGATTGTAGCCATCAGCCGTCGAGGCGTTCAGAAACACGGTGATCATCTGTTCCAGAAACAGCGGGTAGCTTTGTGCGAGGCTTTCCCAGTTCTGGAAGATGTCCCGCCAATTGCCTTGGTAGTTGTAGATTGGATTGCCGCGATCGTCCTTGATGTGAATGTTGAACCGATTCCACGGCCGGCTTGGATCGCCATGGCGCCGGCTGAACGTAAGCGGCAGATACTCGTGCACTAGCCGCGTCAACTGACCATCGTTGCGTTTTGCAACTTCGTCCTGCAACTGAACAAGCGTCAGGGATGCCGGTAACGACTCCAGCCACGGCTGGTGTTGTCCAAAGATGCGCTGATTGCGCATTCGCAAAAATGCTGCGAAATCAGCCGAGGGAAACCGGTAGGAATCGTTGAAGACCCCGCCGCGCATACAATTGAAAAGCACGTTGGCGAAATGGTGAACGCTGGCAGCTTGATCAGCCGTGTCCTGTAAGCCGTCGGCGGCGGCGATACGACGGCGCAGTCCGGCCCGGTTATGTTCGATGGCGTCGCGCAGAGACCGGCTGAGTCTTGCCGGGTCACTCAGTTCTGACTGTAGACGAACGGTGGCGGCGTGGTCCAACCCGGTATCTGCAACACTGACCCACGAATGCGGCCGGTCCCAACCCACGGTCGCCGAGGCCGCCACGAGGTAGGTGCCCATCTCACCGCGTACCCCCGATTCCGCATGCACGGACGCTCCACGCCGAAAGGCCTCGACTTGCCGGTCAGTAAGCAGAATCACGGGGCGCGTATGCCCCAGCGACCAAGCGCACGCGGCACGCAGGGATTCACACGCCTCCGCGCGGTCCGAAATACCAGCATTGAGCGTGTACAGCGCCAGTTCCGAATTCGGCAAAGATTCGTGGCGCATGTAGGCCGCGGCGAGATAGCTGAACTGCGCGAAGGTGTCTTGCGTGACGCCGGGCGGCAGAATCTGGTGCCAGCCGTCGAGGTATCTCACCTCAACCGGTTCATTCTGTAGGTTCTCCAGCCGGCATTCGCGCACGAACCCGTATGGCTCGCAGGCGGTGAGACTCCAGCGAAACCGCAGATGCAGATCCTCATTCACCTCTTCGAAGATCACGGCGGTTCCGTACACGTGTTTGTAGAGATGCCGACTGACCCGGTACGCATGACCATCACGCCAAGGCTCCCACAACAACCACTGCTCGCCACGCTTGACCTGCATAACGGTCAGCGCGCCACTGGTGTCGGGGTGGCGTAGAATCTTGTCGACGGTTTGATACGGGAAAAGTGCATGGTCGGTGTCCACGCGCCCGGCCGTAAACGGCGAGTTGCTGCCGACGAACAGCCAGTGGTCGCTGTCGCTGACGATGCTCATTAGGAATGGGCTAAGTTTGTCCACGTTCCGGATGCAGACATAACTCTCGCCGTCGATCGTCACAAAATCGGTTCCGGTACCAGTGGTGGGTGTCGGCCGGGTGGATGAGTCTGGGGTGGCGATTTGTGTTTGCATGGGGTATTACGTCTCCAAATATCGATGATCACTGCCAAGCGATTCAATCATTACCTGACAGCCCGGGACACCGGTGACCGTCTGACGCAACAAGCGCCGGTCGTTCTTGACGCGCGCCCCGAACCGGACTTGCCGGTAGTGCTGGTCGATTCCGGTAAGCGTTTTCAAACCATCGAAGGATTCGGCGGAGCGTTCACCGAAGCGGCGGCCACGGCACTTTACCGGATGAGTCCCGAAAACCGGCAGCGGATTCTGCGCGCGTATTTCGACCGGACGGAAGGGCACGGCTACTCCCTGTGCCGGACGCATATCAATAGTTGCGATTTCTCTCTGGGAAACTACGCCTACACCGAGGTCGCGGGCGATGTGGACTTGAAGCATTTCTCGATCGAGCGCGACCGGCAAGCGTTGCTGCCGATGATTCGGGAGGCGCAGCGCACGGCGGGGACGAACCTGAAACTTCTGGCCTCGCCGTGGAGCCCGCCGGCGTGGATGAAAACCAACGGACAAATGAATCACGGCGGCACGCTGCGGCCTCAATGCCGGGACGTATGGGCGCGATACTTCGCGCGCTTCATCCGGGAATATGAAAGCGAAGGCGTGCCCATCTGGGCGGTGACCGTGCAGAATGAGCCGGCTGCAACACAGGTCTGGGATTCCTGCATCTACTCGGCCGAGGAGGAAAAGGATTTTGTGCGCGACCATCTCGGCCCGACACTCGAGCGCGCCGGGCTTGGCCACGTCAAAATCCTGATCTGGGATCACAACCGGGACCTGATGGTCGAGCGTGTCCGAGTTGCTTACGAAGACCCTCAGGCGAGCCGGTACATCTGGGGCGCGGCTTTTCACTGGTACGGACCGGACAAGTTCGAGAACGTGCAACTTGTTCATGACGCCTGGCCCGACAAACAACTCCTGTTTACAGAAGGCTGTCAGGAAGGCCGCCCGCATCTCGGTTCTTGGGATCTGGGTGAGCGCTACGCCCGCTCGATCATCAACGACCTCAACCGGTGGACGGTAGGCTGGATCGACTGGAACATGGTGCTCGACGAAACGGGCGGGCCGAACCACGTCGGCAACTTCTGCAGCGCGCCGATCATTGCGGACACGAAGAACGACCGGATCCTTTTCCAAAGCTCCTACTACTACCTCGGTCATTTCAGCCGATTTATCCGGCCCGGCGCTGTCCGCATTCTCTGTGCGAGCACCCGCGATGACCTTGAGGTCACCGGCTTCCTGAATCCTGACGGCACATCTGCGGTGGTCGTGTTGAACCGAACGGACGAGGCGCGCAAGTTCCAATTGAAACTTGCCGATCAGTCCGGTACTGCCAGCATCTCGGCTCATTCGATTTCCACGTACCATAGTCATCTTTTCTAGCCTTTGATTCCGGTCATCGAGATGCCCTCGATGAAAGTCTTCTGCGTGAAGAAGAACAGCACGATAATCGGCAGCGCCACGAGCGTGCTCGCCGCCATCAGGTAATGCCACTCCGTGCCACCGTGCTGGCTTTGGAAGAGTTGCAGCCCCAGCGCGAGCGTGTAGTCTTCTTGCTTGGTCAGGTAGATCAGCGGCCCGAGGAAGTCGTTCCATGTGTACATGAACTGAAACAGCGCGACAACCATCAACGCGGGCCGGCACAGTGGGAGGATGATCTGCCAGAAAATGCGGAACTCGCTGCACCCGTCGATGCGCGCGGCCTCGGACAAATCCTTCGGCAGTGTCATGAAGAACTGCCGGAGCAGGAAGACATTGAATGCGCCCGCAAAAAACGACCCGACCCAGAGTGGCTTCAGAGTGCCGATCCAACCGAGCCATCGGAACAGGCAATACATCGGCACCATCGTGACTGGGAACGGCACCATCATTGTCGCCAAGCAAACCATGAAGACTTTGTTGCGGCCGCGCCACTCGATTCGCGAGAACCCATAGGCCGCCAGTGAGCTGGACAGCACGGTGCCGGTGACGGTCAGCAGGCAGAGAATGAGCGTGTTCTTCAGATAGGTCGGGAATACCTTCATCGCCTGGATGGCTTTGGCGAAGTTGTCCCAGCGAGGCGCCGCCTTCCTAATGACCTTGTCGACCGGATAGCTCTTGGCCTCCGTTTGGCTGATTTCGGTCATGGCTCCGTCTTTCTCGACGTAGAGCCGGTACGGAATCCACTTCGGCGGCATGGACATGGTTTGATCGATCGGCTTCAGCCCGGTCGATATCATCCAGAGCAAGGGAATGAGAAAGGTGATCGAGCCGAGGAGCAACAGGGCGTAGATGCAGAATCGTTGGACGAGGCACATGGGTCACTCTCCGGCGTAGAAAACAAGTTTGCGGGTGGACCGCGTCGCCACCCAGGTCAATAACAGGATGATGATGAATAGCACCCACGCCATCGCGGATGCGTAGCCCATTTGCCGATAGTCGAACGCGTTTTGGTAGAGATACACAGCGTAGAACAGCACCGACCGGTTTGGCCCGCCGCCGCCGAGCATGATGTATGCGTTAGCAAACACCTGCAGCGAGCCAATGATGCCCATGATGAGGTTGAAGTAGAGCACCGGCGAGATCAGCGGGATGGTAATGTGTCGGAATTTGACCCACGCATTCGCTCCATCGATCTCCGCGGACTCGTACAGCGAACGCGGCACGTCTTGCAGTGCCGCCAGATAAATCACCACTCCATTCCCGCAGCCCCACAGCGCCATCAGGATCAGGGCCGGCTTGGTCCATTTCTCGTTGGCGAGCCATTGCGGACCTTTGATGTGGAACCATTCCAGCGCGTGATTGAGGATGCCAAAGTTGCCATTCAGAATCCACAGCCAGACCATGGCACTCGCCACCACCGGGATCAGCGAAGGCAGGAAGAAAATCGCCCGGAACACGGATCGGCCTCTGACCGATTGATTCAGCAGCACGGCGACCAGCAACGAGATGATCATGCCCAGCGGCAACGAAAACGCCGCGAAGTAAAAAGTGTTGTATAGCGACTTCCAGAACACGCTGTCCGTGACCATGTCGCGGTAGTTCAGGGTGCCGACCCAGACCGGCTTGGTAAGCACGTCGTAATCGCAGAACGAGAAATAGATCGACGCGCAAACAGGAAACAGCGTGAACGCCAGGAAACCCAGAAGCCAGGGACTGATAAACGCCAACCCGATCCACAAATTGCGCTTCTCACCTTGCGTCATACTCGCTCCACTCTTTGACTCGCTGGTCCTTGACCGCGTCCCACCGGTTCATCACGCGATCCATTTTCCACTGCAACCGCGACTCCACCGCGTCGAGCGCCTGCTGCGGTGTCGCCGTCAGCGACATGATACGGTCGATCGCAACATTCATCTCATCATTGTATTCACCCCAGATCGAAATGCGCGGCGCGTATTGCGCGTCCGGGCTTTTGGCAAGATCAATGAACGTCTGGATGTACGGGTTGGGGTGATGCTTCATGAATTCATCACTAACCTTGATCAGCGGGCTGAACTTGCGCTGACCGAGACACAGCTTCTCCATCGGGCCCCGCTGATTAACGTAACGGATAAACTCGAAGGCCTCCCGCGGATGGCGGGCGCCTTTCGGAATGGCCAGGACATCCGCGTCCACGATCGTCACCAGCGGTTGCGCTTGCGGGTCCTGTGCGGGAAATGGCGCCGCACCCCATTCCATCTGGGGCGCGTACTTGTCGATGAAATTGTACATCCATACGCCTTGCAGCGTCATCGCCACTTGCCCGGCGAGAAACGGGTTCTGCGGTGACTGAAAATTGCCGAACGATGCGCCGAACCCGCGGCGGTTATCGACGCCGTACTTCTCGGGTTGCGACTGAAGCCATTTGAAAGTCTCGACGAACTCGGGGCTGTTGGCGGTAATGCGCCGCTGGCCGTCCCACAACTTCCCGCCGAACCAGAACACCCACATCGGCATCCACCATCCCGGCTGCTGCGGATCGTGGCCGACCTGCACCAGCTTGAACTCCTTCGCTTTCTTCTCTTCGTCTGTCAGGTCCGGGTACCGGAGTCGCACTGGCTGCCCGCCGCGTTTGATTTCGACAATCGTCAGACGCTCGGACATCTTCTCCAGTTCATCGAGGCTTTGTGGTGGACGGTCGGGATCGAGGCCGGCTTCCCGAAACAGCTTTTTGTTCCAGTGCAACGCCAGGGACGTAGGCGTCGCCGGCAAGGCCCACATGAATCCGTGGTACGAACACAAATCCCAGTACACGGGAATGTAATCCTCGCGCTTGATGCCCGCTTCCTTGATCATCTTGTCCAACGGCGTCAGCGCTCCCTTCGCGGAAAAACCAGGGATGGTCGCCGGCCAGATGCCCGCGATATCGGGGGGATCGCCGCCGGCGGTGGCCAACATCAACTTGCGCTCGATTTCGCCGAGGCCCGTGAGTTTCTTGACGAAAATGCGATTCTGTGAGGTGTTAAAATCATCGACGACCGCCTGCATCGCGTCGTCCTCGAAACCGGTCCACTTCTCCCAATAGCTGACGATCACGCGCCCATCCTCGGTCATTCCCGTGGCTTTATTTCCACAGCCGGCAAGAGGCAGAACGCATATTCCAGCAAGAAAGACCGCCCCCGCGCCCCGCAGGAACATCCGGAGCCGGCTCAGCACGATCAAAGAGAGGTAATGACTCAAGCTTGTCCGGCACCAAGGAAACGAACTCGGTAAATTCGCAACTGGCCTTTCCCCTGACCGCTGCGAATAAGAAAACTCATCCCTCGCAGTCCCTGCGTATCGAGGATCATGTTGCCGCCTTGATTGCCCCAGTATATCCGACGCTCGGCTTCTGCCAAGCGAAAGCGCATGATCTGTCGAGTACCAGTGGCCGTGAACTGCAGGAGTTCGTATGACTCGCCGTCTGCTCCGTGCTCCCCTTCGTAAACCTGGTTTCCCGGTGGGCCGTCTCCTGTTTCGTGGAGCAGAACCTGAAGCTGTAGGCCCGGGGGTGCTTCCAGTTCGAGTTCGATCTCTTGCATTCCCTTCAAATCAAATTGATCCAGCGCCAGATCCCCATGCAGTCCCCAGCCGCCCGCGGTTTCGTAGGAGAAGATCCACGTGCTCTCAGCTTGGTCCCACGAAGCCGTGTTCCCCTCCGCTTCATCCGCGTGAACCCCGAGTGCTTTGTCCGGCAGAACGCTCTTCCCCGGCTCCAGTTGTACTGGAGACGCAAGCTGTCCCGGCGCGACGCGGGCGGGCGGCAGTTCGCTCCAAGCTTGTTCATCGAAGGCACCGGGGAGACTGCCCGTTCGGCTCGCGATGATTGTCGGGTGCTGCCCGTGCGTTTCTTTCATTGCCTGCATCAATTCCTCATACGGCTGATCGTGGATGTCAACAATCCCATAGTTGGAATTCTCGCCATCAATCCAACGACCTCCGGGCGGTTGATCCATATACTGAAACCAATGCGTCCCGACGATGTACGGCTCACCGGCAACCTTGCTGACGACTGACCGGTACCGTTCGGCACGTTCCGCTTGCGTGTCCACGGTCACGTCTGCGCCCTCTGTATTTGGATCGTTCGAACGATTTTGCATGGCGCGCCACGAAAACTCCGTGATCAACACCGGCTTCTTCGTCAACGCATACAGATTGCGCAGGTATCCCACGTCCACGTTTCCACTTTTTGAATAGACGTTGGCACTCACCACATCCGTGTATTTGGCCATGGCTTCTACCACCGCCCGAGGCGGTTTCACCGCAAACCGGCAACCAAGGATCAGGTGATTGGGATCGTGACGGCGCACGCTCGCGGCGCAAAGCGAGAAATACCGGTCCGCGACGCGTCCCGCCCACGCATACTTGATGAGTTTGGCCGGGCGGTTCTTCGTCCGCAATTGAGTTTGCTTTTCCAACTCCTCCCAACTGGTAGCTACCGTATCCCAATCAGCCTTCAGAGTGGCGATGTCCACGTACTGCTCGTGGAGAAAGCGTATCAACTCCCGACGGCCCGGTGCATCGGTGGGCAGGGCAAGGTATCGATCAAAGAGCGATCGGTTCGGGTCGCCCATCCAGCCAAACTCGCCGTACCACGGAAGCTCGTTGTTGAGGAAATAGCCAATCAACCAAGGATTGCCTTTATGCGGGGCCACTTCCTTGACGGCGATTTCTTCGATGGCCTGCTCGTAGTCGAGGCTGAACACGTCGATTAGTCGGTCTTCGTTCCGCGCGGGCCGGCAGAACCACACGACGCGTACGTGGTAAATTGCCTGCCGGTAAAGCTCCTCGTGGCACCACGCGGCGGCGGTGTTGAATCCCCACGACTGCAGCCGCTCCACTGTTGCGCGCGCCCAAGCCTGGGTATCGGTCCTGAATCGGCTCAGGCCATCGTAGGAACCGAGGGTTTTTCTCGAGGCGAAGTCTGGTTTGTCCGGCCAAGTCTCCTCCGGTATGACCACGCACACACCCAACGAGTAAAACAGGTTCGTGCCACGCTGAAAGAAGTACCCGTTGCCTGTGCGCGAGACTTTGACGAAAGGCGTTTGGGATTGATCCGTTGGTGCCGAAACTGTCGTCTCGACCTTGTACTGGCTTGATTTGGGAGCTGAGTTACTTTGACAGCCCGACAAGACCATTAACACCACGGGAACGACTGATAGAAGACCCAACCCTGAGGGCCGCTTCCCGTGTTCCGCAACCAAGGTCATGGGTCGAACATGAAATTCCGGAACTTGAGCTGCCCGACCACCTTCGTCTCCACATGCGAGTCACAGAAGAGAAAGTTGGCCCCGCTGTTGCCCAAATGGCGGAGGCGCAGCATGCCGACACTCGCGGTACAACCAAGGCAATCCTTATTATCTCGGGCAAGCTCAGTCATAGTCAGAACATTATCCGCGAGGGTCGGGTTGTAGGCTTGCTTGCTCATCGCCACACCTTGAAAGTTGGCCGCCGAGTCGAAGTCGCCCGAATAATATATGTCTTGCTGAATTCCTTCCGAGACCAGAACCACCTCGGACGGGCGGGCGACTCGACCTCGCTTGTACAGCGTGTAAGACGGAAGCGAGGAAGGGGGCATCAGGCGGGTGTGGGCAGAGTACATCAATCTTACCACAAGGCTGCCCTTTTTTTGTACTCCCGAAGGACAGAGAAAGGCTTTGCTGCTGTCGATTGTTGAGCTGTAGGACGTTTGGCGTTTCGCCATATAGGGGGCGATAAACAATGGCCAGTCGCCTCCGCTAAAACCGCCGCTGGCGGCGGCAAACCCTGGAGGGAAATAGTCGTCATGATCATCCGCATACATATAGATGGCATACCCGATTTGTTTCAAGTTGGACAAACAGCTCACGGCTCGCGCTTTATCCCGCGCCGAACTCAAAGCCGGGAGCAACATCGCCGCCAGGATCCCGATGATCGCGATGACCACCAACAATTCGATTAACGTAAAGCCCTTCACGGCTCTGCGAACCTGTTTCATAGTTGAACTCCTGATCTGGCAAAAAGCCTCCAGCTCTCTGCGTTGTTTTCTATACCCCGTTCCCGGACTCATTGCTGCT
>CAZMKD010000245.1:0-6699 GCA_964566575.1 uncultured Verrucomicrobiota bacterium | reverse complement strand
CTCACATCACTGGGATAACTCTTTCGTCTGTTCGTCATCCCCAGCTTTTCACACATTCCGTGCAAAGGAGCCAGAGAAAAACACTTACATCATTTCGTCATCGAATCCGCGACTCACCAAAAGTGCATGACAGACTCTAGGGCTGCGCCTCCCTTGCGACCAACCTCGAACGAGGGCATTTATGGGCTTCCGCAGTCTGAAGAGCAAGCGAATTGACCGGAGGGCTATCCTCCGAGGTAACTTTTCTTCACTTGCTCATTATTCATCAGGTTTTTTGCGTTGTCAGCCAGCACGATGCGGCCGGTCTCCAGCACATAGCCGCGGCGCGCGACGTGCAAGGCCATGTTGGCGTTTTGTTCGACAAGGAGAATTGTCGTACCGGCGGCGTTGATCTCGCGAATGATCTCGAAAATCTTCGCCACGATCAACGGCGCGAGTCCCAGCGACGGTTCGTCGAGCAACAGCAACTTTGGCCGCGCCATCAAAGCGCGCGAGATCGCCAGCATTTGCTGCTCGCCGCCACTGAGCGTGCCGCCAAGTTGATTCTGGCGTTCCTTCAAAATTGGAAACGAAGCGAATACTTTATCCAAGTCATCGCCATTCACTTGCCGGTGAAACGCGCCCATCTCCAAGTTCTCGCGGACGGTTAGACGTGGGAAGATGCGACGACCTTCCGGCACCTGACTCAAGCCAAGATGGACGATCTCATGAGGGGGTCGGTTCTGAATCGGTTCGTTGCGAAAGAGAATCCGACCCTGCCGGCAACGGTTGACGCCGCAAATCGTCATCAACGTCGTGGATTTCCCGGCGCCGTTTGCGCCGAGCACCGCCACGATCTCGCCTTGGTCGACTTCGAGCGCAATGCCCTTGAGGACGTCAACGGGGCCGTAGCCGGCATGGACATCCTCAAGCTTCAGCATTCGACTTCCCCAAATACGCTTCGATAACCCTTGGGTCACAGCAGACTTCCTTCGGCGTTCCTTCGGCAATCTTCTCGCCGTGGTCGAGGACGGCAATGCGGTCGGAGATGCCCATGACGACTTGCATATGATGTTCGATGAGCAAGACGGTAATGCCACGCTCGCGAATCTGACGGATGAGCTGCATCAAGGCCGACGCCTCGGCGGGATTCATGCCGGCGGCAGGCTCGTCGAGCAGCAGTAGTTTCGGACGCATTGCGAGGGCGCGAGCGATTTCAAGTCGGCGTTGGTGGCCGTAAGAGAGATTCTCAGCGAGTTGGTTCGCTTCCCGATCGAGGCCAACAAACTGCAGCGTCTCCAGCGCACACACGACGGCCTCGGTTCGTTCGCGCCAGAACAACGGCAGGCGCAATGCCGCATGCCAGAACCGTGTCCGCAAGTGTGTGTCCAGGCCGAGCAGAACGTTGTCGAGCACGGTCATCTGGTTGAACAACCGGATATTCTGAAACGTGCGAGCAATGCCGGCTCGGGCAGCAATCTCTGGCGCGCGTCGGGAGCGCTGCCATACCGCATACGCGCCACCGGTGCCGACGAGAAAGCCGATGATCGCCGGCCAGACCCAATGCCGTGGCAGATACGCCCACGCGGCTGCGATGGCTTTGTCCCACGGAAATGTTTGCCGATATTGGTAGTTGTTGGTGATCGCGGTTTCCCAAAGCGACTCGATGTTGGCCGCGAGCACGACGCCGAGTCCGGTGATGAGGCCGACGCACGCGAACGTCAACACCGTCTTCACGCGAAACTGCCGGCACGGCTCCTGGCCGAGAAAGGCGATGCTGCCAGAGGTCGACTCGTAGATGCCGGTGATGGCGTTGAAGACGGTGGTCTTGCCGGCGCCGTTTGGGCCGATGACCGAGACGATCTCATTCGGTGGAATCTGAAGATCAAGCGCGTTGACGGCCGTGAGGCCGCCGAACCGTACCGTGAGTTTCCGGATTTCGAGAAGATTCATGTCGTGGGTAGGGACGGACCGCCGGGCCGTCCGTCCTCCGTTAAGTCGCGGCGCGCCCGGCGGTCCCGCCCTACCGAATCGGGATGAAGTTCCGCCTTCACCGATTTCGATGGGAGCAATCCCTCGGGCCGGAACCGCATCATCAGGATCAGCGCGAGGCCAAAGAGTATGTATTTCCAGTTGCCGGGCGCTGTGAAGACGTTTTCCGTGCTGATCAGTTGGTGGGCTTTGAGATAGTTGGTGAGTGGTTCGAGAATGATGGAGTTGAAGCCCATGATGACCAGCGAGCCGAGCAGCACGCCGGCAATGCTGCCCATGCCGCCGACGATGACAATGCACAGCGCGATGATCGAGACCTGAAAATCGTAATTGCCGGGTTCCCCGCTCGACGCCAGGTTGCTCGCCCAGAGCGCGCCAGCCAGACTGCATTGCGCCGCGCCGAGGGCGAAGGCGAGCAACTTCATCTTCATCGGATTGATCCCGACGCAGGACGAGGCGAGTTCGTCTTCCCGGATCGAAATCCACGCCCGGCCGATGCGGGACCGTTCGAGGTTGCGGTTAAAGAGAACGACCAGCGTAAGGAACGCGAGGAACAGGTAGTACCACGGCTGGTAATGCTCTTGCCGGAACGTGTAGCCGAGCAACGTCGGTGGGGGCAGGGGATTGATCCCCTGCGTGCCTTTCGTGATCACGTCGAGATTCTTCAACACGTCCACAATGATTTCGCCGAAGCCGAGCGTGACGATCGCCAGATAATCGCCGCGCAGCCGAATCGTCGGCAAGCCGAGCAACAGACCGATCGTCAGCCCGACCAGAATCGTCAGCCCAGTCGCACCCCAAAATCCCAATTGGAACGGGTAGATGTCGCACGTCAGGATCGCGAACGTATACGCCCCAACAGCCATGAATGCCGCGACGCCGAGGTTGAGAATGCCAGTGAAGCCGGTGAGGATGTTCAGTCCGAGCGCGAGGATTGCCATGATGAAGATCGGCCGGATCAGTTCGCCCAGATGCCGCTGGTGCGGAAACGACATCTCGACGACCGGCAAGAGCGCCGCCAGTGCGAGAAAGATCCAATGGAATTTAAGCTTCACACTTTCTCCCGCAGTTTTGAACCGAGCAGGCCGGAGGGACGGAAGACCAGCACAAGAATCAGAATGGCGAACACCATCACGTTCGTCCACCGCGTCGCGAGATATTGATCGGAGAACGCCCGCGCCAGACCGATGAACAACCCGCCCAGCACTGCGCCCGGCAAGCTGCCAATGCCACCGAGCACGGCCGCGGTAAACGCATCTATGCCGGCCCGATAGCCCATCTGAAAGTAGATCGAGTTGTTGTAGAGCGCCGACACCACGCTCGCCACACCGGCCAGGGCGCCGCCGATCAGAAACGTCACGCCGATGATCCGGTTCACATCAATACCCATCAACTTCGCCGCAAGTTGGTCTTGCGCGACTGCGCGCATCGCTTTGCCGGTGCGGGTGCGTTTCACAAACCATGTCAATGCGATCATCAACGGAATTGTGATCACGAACACCATCAAGTCTTTGGCAGTGAACTGAACGTCGGCGGCGCTGAGCAGATTGTTGTTGGACACCAGGACCGGGAAATCCTTTGGCGCCGCCGCGGCTTTACCCATGCCGAACACATTCATCGGCAGTCCGCCCCAGAACAAGCCGAGATTGAGAAACACAAACGACACGCCGATGGCCGAGACGAGCGGCGCGAGCTTGGTCGCCCCGCGCAGATGCCGGTACGCGAGCCGGTCCACGAGCCAGTTCAGCCCACCGCTGAATACCGGCACGACGGCCAACAAGACGACCACCGAGCCGGTATGTTCGAGTCCGAGCGCACCGACGAGGGTGAGCGCGCAGAAACACCCGAGCATGAACAGATCGCCGTGCGCGAAGTTGATCAGTTCGATGATGCCGTAAACCATCGTGTAGCCCAGCGCGATCAAGGCGATGATCATGCCGTTGGACAGCCCGATGATCAGTTGTTGGAGAAAAACCTCCCAGCCCGACATGCCGGCCACTCTAGCGACGCGACAAGAGCGCCGCAATCCACATCTTTATTTGTGGGAGCGCCCTTCCGGGCGCGATTCCCCGATCCGGTCGCGCCCGGAAGGGCGCTCCCACAACATCAGCCCGCCGCGTCCTTCAGCTCGACGGTGAGCACGTGAATCTCTGTCGTCCCGACGTTCTCCAACGAATGCGGCGGCAAGGGCGCATACCACACCGCCGTGCCCGGCTCGACTTTCTTCGGCGTGATGCGGGTGTCGAGCATGACCTTGCCGTCGCCGTCGCGACGAACGAAATCACCCCAACGCCACACGTACATCAAGCTCGGCCAGCGATGAGTGTGAACGGGCGTGGTTTCACCGGGAGCAATCCGCGTATCGAGCACGCGCACGCGTTCGTTCTCAAGCAACAACGTGTGATGCTTCGGCGCAGCGGTCAACGCATCGAGCGAGTCCGGCCACGGCCAAGTCGACATGCCGGCGACTTTAGCTACAGGGAGAGGTTCGGTCAATCACGGCGCATGTTGCGACATGAACTCACGACGAGGGTGCATTGTACAATGCTCGACGAACCCAAACGATTCGTTCTTTGGGAATCCTTTTCCCGTCCGACACAAAAGGAACATTCTGGTCGCTATGAAGTTGGACACCTCGCAGGCTCGAATGAAGATAATGCAAGGCGTGACCGACGAGCGATGGGTCAGTCGATTCATGCTTGAACTTCACGATACAAGGTTCAGTGCTCTCAACGTATTTCTGCTGCAAATCTATTCCAAACTCACGCTGGGCACAGAGACAGATGTCTTCTACAATTTCAGGGCAACGTAAGTAGTGCCGGTCGGAGAAGTCGGTTGTGAAACAGGAAAAGTCCTTGGCTAGGTATCCGTACGGGCCCCAGTGCTCAGGAGCACTAAGCCTAAGTCGATACAGGGACGCGTGATGGTGGTCGTAGTCGGTTTCCACCAAATTCCTGAACTTAAGCCAAGAATCAGCAGGTAGCTGGGAAGGTGCTAACCGATATAGGTAGTCCCATATGTGATCGGCAACGTCGTTCAGAGGCAGAAGGTCTTCGATTACAAGGTTGCCCCTCGGTCGTCTAGTCAGATGAAACCAGCATGCCCAATCACACACCGGGTGAATCCTGAATTGCGCGGAGAGGTAGTTCAGCAATGCCTTCTCGGGATAGTGAACGTTTGGATTTGCTGCGTAGAATTCGTCAAAGTCGAAATCGGTCAGAATGGATAAGATTTCTGACTTTGAAAGATTCAAAATGTCCGGCAGAGACTCCAGAGCAGTTCCTGCATTCTCGCAATCGAGGAGCTTCAAAAAACTATTCCGCTTCAATCGGGTTTTGCGCAGCTTCCATCGGTCGCATGATCAGCGCGACGTCGGCCACAATGCATACACTCGGTGTTATCTTGCCACTCGAATCCGTTGCGCCCCCAAAAATAATAGGCGCGGCTGATTAATGAGAAGTCATCCGCCCTCAGATCATCCTTCTGACCTTGTCCGGTGATTGAGCTTGCCGCCTGCGCCAAGCGCTTCAAATCCTCCCCGCTGACTCGTTCAAGCGCGACATCACAAATGAATGAGGTGAACTGCCGTCGGAGGCCTTCGGTGGCTCGGCGTTCAGCCTCCAAATGCAGGTGCATCCACCCAATTAGCGCTGAGGCGAACCAATAGCATGTCAAACAGCCGGCGAGGGAAAACGCCACAGTTTTCCACCCTTCCGCACGACTAGAGCATTTTAACTAATAGTATAGCCGCACGAGGTAAACCAAGAGAGCGCATCGGCGGCTGAGATCGTCAGGAACGCGGCCGTGATCGCCTTGTGCAGAGCTTGGGAGGTTCGCGCCTTCGCCGCCCGCAGGAATTCCTTGATCTTGCTCCACAGCTTCTCGATCGGGTTCAGGTCGGGCGAGTACGGCGGCAGGTATTCGACAGTGGCACCGACTCGCTCAATCAGTTCCACCACCGCCGCGTGTTTGTGAGCCGCGAGATTATCAAGGACGACGATGTCGCCCGGGCGCAGGGTCGGCACCAGCACCGCACGAACGTAGGCGGTGAACACGTCGCGATCCGTGGCGGAGTCCACACTCATGCAGGCCGTCGTTCCGTCGGCGCGCACCGACGAGATCATCGTGCGCACGCACCAGTGTCCCTGCGGCGTGGCGTCGTAGACCCGACACCCCCGTGCCGCCCGACCACGGCGGCGCGTCATATTCGTTTTCGCCCCCGATTCATCAATGAAAACCAACCGGCCGCAATCCCACGCCTGGCGTTTCTCCGCCCACAACACGCGGGCGCGTTTCACGTCCGGCCGATCCTGCTCACTGGCCCGCAGTGTCTTTTTTTATATGTCATGCCCATCCCGGCCAGCGCCTTGTGGACGGCGGTCAGTGAGCAACTCAGCCGGAGGGCGGCGCGGAATTCCGTCAGCGTTGTGTCCGGCCGTTTCCGAATCAACTCACGGAGCCGGTCCTTGTGGCGCAGGGTGATCAGGGGCTTGCGTCCGGCCCGTGAGTGCAGCGGCCCGATCTCACCGATCCGCTTCCGCTGTTGGATCAGTTTCTTGACCATGCCCAGCGAGACACAGAACCGCTTGGCAACCTCCTCCCGCGTGTCCTTGCCTTCGTCATAACGCGCGAGAATTCGCTGTCGGATGTCCAGTGAGAGGGTGGCCATGCCCACATTCCATACCACACCCTCATCACAATGGCTACAGTATTAGTTAAACTGCTCTA
>CAZMKD010000244.1:0-10792 GCA_964566575.1 uncultured Verrucomicrobiota bacterium | reverse complement strand
TCGAACGGCGATCCCGCACACGGTCGGTCAGTTGTTTCTGTTCGGGGACGGTCAAGATCAGTGATGGTGCGGAACGCGGCATGGAGGGAGTTTACACCGCCCACCAATACTATCAATCACTTATTGGACACTACACTAGTGTACATCGCTGTGAAATACGATGGGCTGCTGGTGACTGGCGCGTTGCTCACAATCAGCGTTATGCCATAAAACACGGTGATGTTCGTGGTCGTGAAGTTTTTGTACGCGTCTTGATTGTCAACCGATTGCCCGAAGGGAATCACGACCTGACCTCCACTGACTTGCAGCGGCACCGTGGAGATGCTGGGCAATTGCGTCCAACTTTGCTGGCCGACCAGGTTGTCCGCCGCAAACGTGCTGAAGTCGTCGAAAAACCCGAAGCTGCTGACGTTGGTGCTGGTAACGGTCAGGTTGACCGCGCGCGTGGTCGTGCCGTCGCCGTTGGTCGTGTTCGTAAAGGAGAGCGTATCCGAGTAGCCGCTGGCCGACAGGCTGTTGGCATTCGTGTTGATCGAGACGGTGACGGCTGTGTTCGAGCCGGGCGCGAGTGTTCCGTTGGTCGAGGAGAGCGTGACCCACTTTGCCGTTTTGCTCGCAACCCAACTTAGCGTGATCGTGGACGAGTTGCTCAGGCCATAGGTCAGACTGCCGGGATTGAACGACCCGCCGACCGGACCGGTGGAACTTAGCCCCAATCCCGGGCTGACGGAGAGTTGCGCGCTGAAGAGGTCGCTCAGGTCGGGCGTGTTGACCGCGTCACCAAGCAAGGGCGTGACGTTGAAGATCTCTTGCAAGCTTCGCAGCGTGGAGCTGTGGGTGTAGTGGATGGTGTTGGAATAGCCGCCGCCTTTGCCCAGCGGCGAGAGAACCATCATACCAATCGGGCCATCGCTGGTGCCGGCGCCTTCATCGAATGTGATGAAGATCACACCGTTGTTGCTGTACGCCTGCGAGCTGAGAATGGCTGGGATGTTGTTGGATAGCCACGTGTCGCCGTTCTTCACCGGATCACTCGTCGCGCAACCGCTGGTGTTGTGCATGTTGTTGCACTGGTTTGGCGTGATGAAGTTGTAACGCGCCACGGTGTTGCTCTGGAGATCGCCTGTCAGTTGCGAGTACGCGCGAACGTTGGCGATGCAGTAGGCGGAGTTGGCGTCGTTTGTGTTGGTCACGTCGTCGAAGTACACCATCGGATTGTGGCGCGGCACATAAAGATTGGTGGCCACCAACGGACAGAGGCAGCCGCAAATGTCCTCTTGATAGGATCGCCACGAGATGCCCGCGTTCTTCAACAGCGTCACCAGATGATTCGTGCTGCTCTGGTGTCCGCTCGACGGCAGGACATTGGAGGTAATGTTGAAATTCGTTCCGGCTTCGAGCCAGATGTAATTCGGCAAACTCGGGTGCAGGTCCGGCGGATTGTAATACTGCTCCGCGTGCGACGCCATCGGCAGGAGCGTGTTGTTGATGTACGGCGCGGACGAACTGCCTCTGATGGACGACCAATCGTGATTCTCCATCAGAATGATGAAGACCGTTTGCACATCCTGCAACGAGGCTTCGGAGCGCGTACCAGCGAACAGCATCCCAGTTAGCCCCGCCAGCATCGCGGCCAGCGAGTTGTGTCTGTTAATCAACGTTCCCGTCTTCCCGTCACAGCCAAGAGTATCACACAGTAAAGAGCACTTCCCGGGAAAGGCGAGATTATTCCGCACGACGCGTGAATTTGATGCCAAAGTGCATCATTGACGGACGGCCCCGTAGGTTTTAGTCTTTGCCACGGCGATGGGGAAGAACATCACAATCTACGACACCACGTTGCGCGACGGCACTCAGGGGGAGGGCATCTCGTTTTCTAGCGCCGACAAGGTGCGGATCTCCGAGCGGCTCGACGCGTTTGGCGTGCATTACGTCGAAGGCGGCTGGCCCGGCAGCAACCCCAAGGACATGGAGTTTTTTAGCGCGGTGGCCGGACGGAAGTTCAAACACGCCAAGATTGCCGCATTCGGTTCGACCCGCCGAGCGGAGACGAAGTGCAAAGACGATCCGCAAATCGATATGCTCGTGAAGGCGCAGACGCCGGTTGTGACGATGGTCGGCAAAACGTGGTCGCTGCACGTGCGTGAAGTCATCCGCACCTCGCCGGAAGAAAATCTCGCAATGATTGGCGACTCGGTCCGGTATTTCAAAGCGATGGGCAAGGAAGTCATCTATGACGCCGAACACTTCTTCGACGGGTACAAAGATGATCCACAATACGCTCTTGCGACATTGAGAGCCGCGCAGGATGCCGGCGTGGACATGGTCGTGCTCTGCGACACCAACGGCGGCTCGCTGCCGAACGAAGTCACGCGCATGACCGGCGATGTCGTGAAGGCGATGAAGTGTGCCGTCGGCATTCACACCCACAACGATTCCGGCGTGGGCGTGGCCAACGCGCTGGCCGCCGTCGAAGCCGGAGCGACACAAGTGCAAGGCACGATGAACGGCTACGGCGAACGCACCGGCAATTGCAACATGACCACCGTCATCCCCTGTCTTGTGTTGAAGATGGGCATCCCGTGTATTTCGAAGGAGAATGTCCGGCATTTGCGAGAACTGTCGCTGTTCATCGACGACCTCGCGAACGTCCGACCCGACATTCGGCAACCGTTTATCGGCGCGACCGCGTTTGCGCACAAGGGCGGCATTCATGTCAACGCCGTCGAAAAGGTCGCGCGCAGCTACGAGCACATCGAGCCGGAGTTAGTCGGGAATAGGCGGCGTGTGTTGGTCAGCGATCTCAGCGGACGCAGCAACATTTTAATGAAAGCGCACGAGCTTGGCATGGACCTGGACAAGGACACACCGGAGGTTCGTGAGATCTTGCAGCAGCTGAAACAACAGGAGCATGCCGGTTACGAATACGAAGCCGCCGATGGCAGCTTTCACATTCTCGTGCAGAAGCTGCTGAAACGACACAAGCCATTTTTCAAACTGCTGGCCTACCGGGTCATCATGGACAAGCGCGGCGACGATGGCCACGATATCGTCGAAGCCAGCGTGAAACTCGACGTCAGCGGCGAAGTCGTTCACACCGTCGCGGATGGCGATGGCCCGATTAACGCCCTCGATACTGCGTTGCGCGCCGCGCTCATGAAGTCTTATCCGTCGATCAGCCAAGTGCAGTTGGTGGACTACAAGGTCCGCATCATCGACGCCAAATCCGGTACGGCCGCGAAGACGCGCGTCATCATTGAGAGCACCGACGGCAGCGACACGTGGGGCACCGTCGGCGTGCACGACAACATCATCGAAGCCAGTTGGGAAGCGCTGGTTGATTCGGTCGAATACAAGTTGTTCAAAGACGAACAACGCAAGTGAACCGGTTCGTCTTCGCTGTTCTCCTCTTGGTCGTGTCGAGTTTCTGTCGGGCCGAGGACGGGAAGGGCTTCATCGTCATCGTCGAGGAGGAGAACGACAAATATGTCGTCCCCACCACGGACAAGCATTACACGCAAGGCCTGCACCTGACGTTCCTCTGGCCGGACAACGACGTGCCCTTCGGCTTCCAGCCGCTCAGTCGCCTGACAACACTTGGCATGACGAACGCGATCGCCAAGTTCGGCTTTCAAGTCGGCCAGAATATTTACACGCCGCAAAACACCGTCACCCCCAACCTGATCCGTGATGACCGGCCGTATGCGGGCTGGCTCTGGGTCGGTTTGATCCGCGAAACTCGCGGCCTGACGGCTGGTTCGATACCCACCATCGACCATATCCAACTCGATCTCGGAGTCGTCGGCCCGAACTCACTGGCCGACGACACACAAGTTTGGTTTCACGGCGTCATCCAAATCGCGCGACCGCGCGGATGGAGACATCAATTAAACAACGAACCCGGCGTCGCCCTGCGCTTGAACCGCCGCTGGTTGCTCTGGGACAGCAGTGCCGACACCGGGCTGCAAGCGCAACTCATCCCCAGTTTCGGAGCGAATCTCGGCAACATCGACACCTCGGCGAATCTCGGCGCGATGATGCGTGTCGGTCGTAACATCCCGGACGAATTTGGCGCGACGATCGAGCCGGCTTGGGGTTGGTATGTCTTCACGAAGATGGCCGGCCACGCCGTCCTGCGCAACGAGTTTCTCGACGGCAACCTCTTCAGCCGCAGTCACAGCGTCAGCAAGGAGCCGGCATTTCTGGATGTTTCTCTGGGGGTTGCCGTGGAACTCCAGCGCCTCGAACTCAGCTACACCTACAACTACCACACGCCTGAGTTCCGCCTCCAACAGGACTACGACGCCTTCGGCTCAATCGGCGTCACGTACCGGTTCTGAGTCGACGGTAAACCTCGTCGAGCGCCTCGTCGTTGCCAACGATCAACGCTGACTCCAGCATTATCCAATAGATTTCTACACGCGACACCTTCACGCGCCGCGTCGCGTCGAGCGGATTCGCGTGCCGCAATCGCGCAATTGTCTTCAATCCGATCCAAATCGGCCACACACAGGCGAGTCGCAGCCGTTTCTGGTTGGCCGGTATCGCCAGCGTGTAATTCCAACCGGCATCAAGATGAGCCGCTGCCGTATCGAGCCACTGCCGGTAAATGTGCTCGATTGTTCCGAAGTTGTTGGGTTCGAGCAGCGCCAGCGGTTCGCTTACCGGCAAGTAGCACCGGCCAATCCGCAAATCCTTCGGCAGGTCGCGCAAGATGTTGACGAGTTGCAAGCCCTTGCCGAAGCGAATCCCGTCCTCCACCTTCAGCGCCGCCATGCCGGGTAAATGCGCAACACACATCTTCGTCCAAATCTCCCCGACGCAGCCGGCAACCATGTATGTGTATCGGTCAAGCTCGTCGGCGGTGAGCGCTTTGCCGGGAAAACGCTCCAAGTCGAAGATCTGACCGCCGATAATCGTGTGCAGCAAATCGGCAATCCGTTGACGGTCTCCTGCGTCGAGGTCGGCCAGCAGCCGGTAACAGTCATCCAGTTGCCTCAATAACGTCCGTTCCGCCGGCAACGCTTGTTGCTCCGCCAGTGACGTCACCGAACGAGCGTTTCCGGCCTGCATCTCGCGCAGAATCTCCAGCCGTCGTTCCCGCGGGACGACTTCCGTGTCCGCAATCGTGTCGCTCGCCCGCGCGAGCAGGTACGCCAGCGAGATTTGCGGACGGATCGCCGCCGGCAAGATGCGCAGCGTCAGGTAAAACGACCGCGACACCTCCCTGAGCAACGCCCCCAATAGATCCGTTTGGTTGGCCGGTGCCATAAGAATGTGTCGGCATGGTAAAGGAAGGCGTTGAAATTGGCAAAGCTTCGTGTATCCTGTGCGAATGCACGACCTTCTCTGGCAGTTCATCGGATTCGCCGGTGGCGTGATCTACGCCAGCTTCTTCGAGTGGGTGCTTCACAAGTACGTCATGCACCGGCCGCTCGGGAAATTTGAATACCCCTTCCGCGCCCACGCGCTCGTCCACCATCACATCTTCCGCGCCGACGAGACCTACCAGTTACAGGTGGAGGCCGACAAGAAGACCGTCCCGATGGCCTGGTGGAACGGCCCGGTGCTGATTCTGTTGCACGTCCCGGGCATGGCGGCCGTTGGCTGGTTGATCGGCAAACCGATCGTCGTCGGCGCGGCCGGCGCCATGGCCGTTTACTATGCCACTTACGAATACATTCACTGGTGCATGCACGTCCCGCGCAAACGCAACATCGAACGCACCGGCACCTTCTTCCGCCTCAACGGCCATCACCTGCTCCATCACCGGTACATGCACAAGAATTTCAACGTCGTCATGCCGCTGGCCGATCTCTGTCTCGGCACGTTGCTGCGCCGCGCGCCGGTCAAGTTCGCCCAAGCGACCGGCCCCAGCGTCCCCAACGTCCAACCCCCGAACGCGAAGAAGTCCACGCAGGAACTGACTGTCGTGGCTTGAGCCTATAAGCGCTCGTACGTCCCGACCATCTCCGCCTGTGCGAGAATCAGTCCCTTCATCGCCGCTTCGAGTTGCGCCTTCGTCGCCCGTGGCTTCAGGTCGAGATTGCTTTTCAGCGCGTAGAGTTTGAAGGCGTACCGGTGCTTGCCACGCCCGCGCGGCGGACACGGCCCACCGTAACCGACCTTGCCGAAGTCGTTCACGCCTTGCGTCGCTCCGGCCACTGTCGACGGGGCGTCGCTCTTCGCCAAGTTCTCCGGCAATTCGGTCGTAACCGCCGGGATGTTGTAGATCACCCAATGCACCCACGTTCGGCCCGGTGCGTCGGGATCATCGCAGGTCAGCGCAAAACTCTTCGTGCTTGACGGCATTCCTTCCCACTTCAACGCCGGCGACAGGTCTCCGCCCTCGCACGTGTGTCTGGCCGGTATCGGCTGCTGCTGTTCAAAGTTGGAACTGGTAAGTTTCATCGATGCCTCCCCGGCAAAGCCGCTCGCCACGATAAGCAACGCCGTGATAATCGCTCGGCACACACCCAAATCCTACGCCCGGCACCTTTGACTTGCAATGGCCGACGTCGCCAGTATACTCCCGCCCAGCATCAGGAACGCTCCGAGACAGTTCGGAGCTGCCAACCGAGGCGGGAGCGCCTGCGGTGGCTTGAGCAGAGCCCGTGGCCCTGTTCGATGTGCGAGAGGCGAACGACCTTCGACAAAGCGCTCCGCGCAACCGCGCTTCGCTGATGCGAAACGCGGTTTTTTGTTTTAGAATGGAATCGATGGGCAACGACAGAACACAGCAGCTTCTCGACGCTTTGGATCAACGCATTCTCGTCCTCGACGGCGCGATGGGCACGATGATCCAGCAACGCGACTTGACCGCCGCCGATTTCGGTGGCGCGGCGTTCGAAGGTTGCAACGAGAACCTCGTTCTCACGCGGCCCGACGTGATTCGCGACATCCACCGGCAATACTTCGCGGCCGGGGCCAACATCGTCGAGACCGATACCTTCGGCGGCACACCGTTGGTGCTCGCGGAGTACGGTTTGCAGGACCAGTGCCGGGAAATCAACGTCGCCGCCGCCAAGATCGCCCGCGAAGCCGCCGCAGACTTTTCCGGGTTCGTGGCCGGCTCGATGGGGCCGACCACGAAAGCCATCACCGTGACCGGTGGCGTCACGTTCCAGCAGTTGATTGATAACTTCTACGCGCAAGCCAAAGGTTTGGTCGAAGGCGGCGCTGACATCCTGCTCGTCGAGACCGCGCAAGATATGCGCAACGTCAAAGCCGCGCTTATCGGCATCAATCAGGCGTTCGACGAACTCGGCGTGAAGATACCGGTGATAGTCTCCGGCACGATTGAGCCGATGGGAACAATGCTTGCCGGTCAGGCTGCTGATGCGCTCGTCGCGTCTGTGCAGCACGTGGACCTGCTCTCGGTCGGTCTCAACTGCGCGACCGGCCCTGAGTTCATGACCGACCACATCCGCACGATGCACCAGATGGCGAACACGCGCGTGTCATGCTACCCCAACGCGGGCTTGCCGGACGAGGAAGGCAAGTACGGCGAGACGCCGACATCGCTGGCCGCCTCGCTCGAACGCTTCGTCAAGAACGGCTGGGTCAATATTCTCGGCGGTTGCTGCGGTACGACGCCGGCACACATCAAGGCCATCGCCGAGATGGTCGCCGGCAAGGAACCACGCCGGCATCGCGGGGAACGCAAATCCTGGTATACCGGCATCGAACTTGTCGAAGCCACGGATGATAACCGGCCGCTCATCGTCGGCGAACGCACCAACGAGGTTGGTTCGCGGGCGTTCAAACGGCTTATTACCGAAGAGAAATTCGAAGAGGCCAGCGAGATCGCGCGCGCGCAGGTCAAACACGGCGCGCACATCATCGACATCAACCTGGAGAATACCGACCGGGACGAGTTGACGGACATCGACCGGTTCTACGAGAAGGTCATTCACAAGGTCAAAGCGCCGATCATGATCGACACGACGAACTGGAAGTCGATTGAGCGGGCGCTGACGTATTGCCAGGGCAAGAGCATCATCAACTCGATCAACTTCGAGGACGGCGAGGAAAAATTCCATCACGTCCTGCCGTTGGTGAAGAAGTACGGCGCGGCGATCGTCATCGGCTCGATTGATGAGGACAAGAAGCAGGCGCAAGCCATCACGCGCGAACGCAAGCTGGCCATCGCGCAACGCGCCCGGGATTACTGCGTTGCTCAAGGCATACCGGAAGAAGATCTCATCTTCGACTCGCTCGTGTTCCCGTGTGCGACGGGCGACGAGAATTACATTGGGAGCGCGGTCGAGACAGTTGAAGGCGTGCGGCTCATCAAAGAAAAGTTGCCGAAGTGCAAAACCGTGCTCGGTGTGAGCAACGTGAGCTTCGGCTTGCCGGCAGCGGCGCGCGAGGTGATCAATTCTGTTTTCCTTTACCACGCGACGAAGGCCGGGCTCGATCTCGCCATCGTCAACGCCGAGAAGTTGGAACGGTATGCCACGATCCCGGCCGCCGAGAAGAAGCTCGTTGAGGACTTGCTCTGGAATCATCCATTCGACGGCTACGATGCGCCGCAGGATTACCGGCAACAGACGATGGTGCAACGCATCGAGATCAACAACCATCACATCGAAGCCGTCAACGTCCACTTCCGTGGCGCGGAAAGTCGCGTGAAGAAGAAGACGTCGGACTTGCCGCTCGATGGGCGGCTCGCGAACTACATTCTCGAAGGCACGAAGGAAGGACTCATCCCCGACCTCGACCTCAAGCGCCAGGAAGGCGCGACCCCGCTCGACATCATCAACGGCCCGCTCATGGACGGGATGAAGGAAGTCGGCCGCCTGTTCAACGCCAACGAGCTGATCGTCGCCGAAGTGCTGCAATCGGCCGAAGCGATGAAGGCCGCCGTCTCGCACCTCGAACAATTCATGGAGAAGAAAGCCGACTCGACGAAAGGCAAAGTCCTGCTCGCCACCGTCAAAGGCGACGTGCACGACATCGGCAAGAACCTCGTCGAGATCATTCTCTCGAACAACGGCTTCAACGTCATCAATCTCGGTATCAAAGTTCCGCCCGAAGATTTGATCAAGGCGTACCGGGAACACAAACCCGACGCCATCGGCCTGTCCGGCCTGCTCGTCAAAAGCGCGCAGCAAATGGTCATCACCGCCGGCGACCTCAAACAAGCCGGCATCACCGTCCCGATGCTCGTCGGCGGCGCGGCGCTGAGCGACAAGTTCACCCGCAACCGGATCGCGCCGAGCTACGAACAAGTCGTCATCTACTGCAAAGACGCCATGACCGGCCTCTCGATCATGAATCGTCTGATGGACCCGGCCGAGCGCGACAAGGTGGAACAAGAGCATCGTAGGAGCGACCTCCCGGTCGCGACCTCCGCCGTCATTGAAGTATTCCCCGAAACGACCACGCGCAGCTCGCGCGTGCGCGTTCTGCCGCCGTTGCCGGTGCCCTACCCCGACCGGAAAGTGCGCGACGTCCCGCAGCTTCGCGAGCTTTGGGAATACATCAACCCGCAGATGCTCTATGTCCGGCATCTCGGTTTCAAAACCAACTTCGAGAAAGCGCTCGCCGCCCGCGACCCGAAAGCGCTGGAGTTGCACAACCTCGTCGAAGACGTGAAGGCAGAAGCCGCGAAGTTCATGAAGGTAAAGGCTGTGTGGCAGTTCTTCGAGGCGGAGACGGAAGGCAATTCGATCCGGTTGTTTCACCACCAAGACACCAAGCCAGCGCATGTGTTTGCGTTACATCGCCAGCGGAAACCGGATGGCCTGTGTCTCTCCGACTACGTTTGTGGGAGCGCCGTTGCGGAGAACCGCGTCTCGTCTGACTCGGCTCCGGGCGCGACCGGCCGTGATTCCGTTGCCCTTTTCGTGGTTGGTGCAGGTGCAGGAATTCGAGAGCGCAGCGAAGAGTTCAAGGCAAAGGGCGAATATCTGAAATCACACGCGCTGCAAGCACTGGCAATCGAGACCGCCGAAGGCTGCGCCGAATGGTTACACCGACGCATCCGGGAAGACTGGGGTTTCCCCGATCCCGCTGACATGACGATGATCGACCGGTTCACGACGAAATACCGGGGTCGCCGCTACAGCTTCGGCTACCCGGCCTGTCCCGCGCTCGAAGACCAAGCCGGCATCTGGAAGTTGCTCAAGCCGGAGGAGATTGGCGTTGAACTCACGGAAGGTTTCATGATGGATCCGGAAGCGAGCGTCAGCGCGTTGGCCTTCCATCACCCGGACTGCGCGTACTTTGGCGTCGGCGAGGCGACGGAGTGACGAAAATGACAGTTGTCTGCCGCGTAATTATCGCCGCGACCTTTGTTTTCGCGGCCGGACTCCTGTGCACCGGGTGCGGCACTAGTTTTCCTACGAATGAAATGGAGATCGTGCTGACGGACTTGCCGAAGGGCATCCGTCCAGAAGACTGCGTGGTCGTGATCAGTCAGGAATTCCTCGACAAGGACAAAGTCCTGACGAAGACCGACCAAGTCCACCGCGCAGGCCCGGACGGGAGAATTACGTTTGACTACCGGTGCACCGCGGCCACGTGGTTGTGGCAGCGGCGGCCTTCGCGACTCGATTTCAATCTCTATCTGCCCGACCTCTGGACCAACGGTTGGTATAACCTCACCCTGCAGAAATTACGGGGTACGGCCATGCCGGTCGAGGGTCGCCTTTGGAAGTTTGAAAGCTGGTGGAAGGACCGCCCAGCACTAGAGCCTGTCATGCACTTTTGGCGAAGAGCGATTGGAGCATGAGCATCGCGAAGGCGAGCCAGTGATAGCCGGCGAGCGTAGCCGCGAGTCGTTCGT
>CAZMKD010000243.1:0-12128 GCA_964566575.1 uncultured Verrucomicrobiota bacterium | reverse complement strand
CGGCCGGTATTGCTCCAATCCGACACGCCAATCAACCGCTCGTCGCCGTAGCTCAACTCTTGCCGGCCCACTTTCAGACCAACCGGGAACTCGGCGTAATTAGCCAACTCGCCCCAGCCTTGCCGCCAGTCAATCGTGTCTTCTTCGAGATTGGGATTCTTGCCGGCAACAAATCGCTGTGACGCGATTTCGCGCGCGTCCTGCAACTCGCCATACGCCTTGAACCAGTCGCAGGCTTTCGCCCCGAGACCGAGCCGTGCCCGTTGCAGCAGAAACGTGTCCGAGTCCGCGGTGATCCCGCTGTTGAAGGTGTAGTTGTTGCTGCGGTATTCCACGCGCGCCCGTTCCTGCGCCGTGACCCACAAATTGCTGTCGGCAAAATAGAATTGTGCGCGCGCCGTGGCCGCCCCCAACGCCACGACCCCGAAAACCAGCATTATCTTCATGGTCATATTATTCTTTAGCGAAAACTTGCGATCACCAGCCCGGCCCACACCAGCGAATGCGCCACCTCGGTCCACCCGAGGCATTTGATGCGCAGTACCGGCGACAACCGCGCTACGCCGACGAATGCGCGCACTATTACCGGCAAGAACGCGATTCCGACCGGCCACCACCACGCCGCGACCCCGGCTAGCGCGCCGTAGTACATCATCGTCGCCGCGCCCAGCCGGAGCTTGCTGGCGCGCCGGTGAATTGCCGCCGCGACGTGCATCTTCACGTATAACACGCCACCCGCGAAATACAACGCGTTCAAGAGCCACAGCCGGTAATCCAACTTGCCGGTCGCCACATGCCACGCGGCCGGTGCTGTCAACGTCAGCCCGAGCACCGCGAGCAACTGCATCGCGATGCTGCGTTCTGTTTTCCGAAACGCCAACGGCGCGGCAACGATGCCGAACGCCGCCAGCCACCAGAGTTTCCAAACCAGCAACAGCGGCAAAGTGCACGCGGCACTACCGACAAGCAGGATTGCCGTCCAACGGAAGTTTTGTTTCAGGTAACTCGTCCGTGCCACGTAGAAGCACAGGATGCCGGCAAGCAGCAGCGCCACTGGCAAGTTCCACACGACGGCCACGCCGACCGCCGTCGCGAACGGAATAAGCAGGATGCCCCACGCGCCGTGTTCGCGTGGCATCGGCGGACGCGCCACCACTTGAATCGGTCTTTCTGCGACGGCGATCATTTCATCACTCGGAGTTGAAGAAGTTCGAGTAACTGGTCGATGTCGCTGGCCGTCGTCCATTGCCCGAGGCTGAAACGCACCGCGCCATAGCCGATCCGTTCCGGAACGCCCATCGCGCGCAGCACGTGCGACATCTCCAGGCTCTCCGCGTGACAGGCCGAACCGGTCGAGGCGGCCACTTCTGGAATTTTCGCCAGCAATTCCGGCGCGGTGTAGCCTTCAAAACTGACGTTGAGCGTGTTGGGTACGCGCTCGGTCGGATGACCGTTGAGGTGCAGTTTATCGCCGAACATCTTTTTCAGATTGTCGAAAAGGTAATCGCGCAGCGTGCTGAGCTGTGCCCAACGCGAATCCAACTCGCTCCCCGCCAATTCGCACGCTTTGCCAAGCGCGACGATCAGCGGCACGTTCTCGGTGCCGGCACGCCGACCGGATTCGTGGCTCGCACCGTGAATGAACGGTTCGATCTCGACGCCACGACGGATGTAGAGCGCGCCGACGCCCTTCGGCGCGTAAAACTTGTGCCCGGCAATCGTGAGCAAATCCACGTTGAGTTCGTCCACGAGTGCCGGAATTTTGCCCACGGATTGTGCGGCGTCCGTATGCATAAGGATGCCGCGCGAACGGGCGAGTGCGCCGATCTCCGCAATGGGTTGGATCGTGCCGACTTCGTTGTTCGCGTGCATGATCGAAATCAGGATCGTCGTCGGACGAATCGCCGCCTCGACGTCGCGCACGCTGACTCGACCAGTGTGGTCCACCGGCAAGTACGTAACGAAGAAACCGAGCCGCTCCAAAAATTTGCACGGGCTGATAACGGCGGAGTGTTCGATGTCCGTCGTGATGATGTGGTAGCCGCGCTGACGCAACGTGAACGCGACTCCTTTGATGGCCGTGTTGTTCGATTCGCTGCCGCCGCTGGTGAACACGATTTCGTCGGCGTGACAGCCGAGCAGGCCGGCCACTTGCGCGCGAGCCGTTTCGACCGCGGCCTTGGCGTTGACGCCAAACGCGTGCACGCTCGACGGGTTGCCAAATAATTCCCGCAAGTACGGCCACATCGCCTCCGCCACGCGCGGGTCGACCGGTGTGGTCGCGTTGTAATCGAGGTAAACCATTACCCGCTTATGGCTTAGCAAGGTCGATGCCGCCCTGTGCTCCAAGGGGTTAGCCGACTTTCGGTTGTCACAATGTCAGCCTTCGGACAAGCTGACAGCTCGATTCAAATCCGCAACAAGCGCGTCAACGTCCCGGCAACCGCGTGCCTGCGCAGTCTGTTCGATGGAATGCGCCCCGCCGCAACAGAAGTCCACCTTGTGGTTGCCAAACACCGCCACCGTCTGCGGCCAGCGGTCGGCCACTTCGCGCACGATCATGTCTTTGGTGATTTTCATACTGAGCCTTTCGTTCAACGCTTGAACCAACGGGTTTGGATCGATGCCGTGCCGGCGCGCGGCAAACTCGATGGTGACGAACCGCGGCGGGTTGTGCTTCATCGCGGCCAGCCCGCCGAGCCCGCCATGAATGAGGACCGGACGAATCTCCGGATAGACTTCGAGCAACTCGGCGATTCGCGTGGTCGGTTTTACGGTCGCATCGCGGGTGAATTTCTCTGCCTTGGTCCGCAACGTCAGCGCAATATTGACCGCGAACATCACCGCCGCCGCCAGCACGAGGCTACCGGCAATCCCCGACCACGCGTAGCTCCACTTCGTCTCGAACACTTTGTTGGCCGCCATCGCAAACGACAACGTGCTGCCGGCCGCCAGATGCCAGAACGACACGCGCATCAGCCGGTTGCTCCACAGGTTCACGCCGTTGAAAATCGGCAACACCCGGTACGCGACCCCGAGAATCAGCGGTGTGATGAACCCGACCGCCATCGTGTGCCGCGCCGACGCGCTCAACCTAAACACATCTGCGTGAAACGGAGTCAGCGCAACCATCAATAACCACGCGTAGCCGAGTTTCACGAACCACGAGAACGAATTGTCCACGCCTTTGATCTCGATCTTTGTGCGTCGCTTCGCGAAAATTCCAAGCGCGTACACGAAGAAAACTATGCCCGCCGCTTCAAGCCACGACGCCTTCCACGCCAGTTGCTCGACCGGATACCGGAGCAGAATCGTCGTGTTCCAGAACACGAACGCGAGATTGGCCGCCCAAGTCTTCGATTCGCGCAGTCCAAGAAAATGCGGCAGCACTCGCAGTGAGAAACCGAAGATCATGTTCGCGATGAATCCGAAGAACGCCACGTGAATCCACAGCGCGTCCTGCAAGGCTGGTACACCCACCGTCATGTGCAGCGTAATCCAGAGATTCCAAACTGCCAGCACGGCAAACCACCCAACACTTGCCCAGATGAATTTCTCGTACGGTTCGCGCTTCTGGTCCGAGCACCCCACGGCGCGGCCGATCAGCCACACAAATAGCCCCACGGCGGCGAACTCCAACAGGCCCGACGCGATCAGCAGCGTTCGCACGCCAAACGGTTGACCGAACGTCCGCATCGCCAGCCCGGTCACCATCAACCACAGACTCGCCTTCGCCGCCCAGACCGGCCGAAGCGCCTGCATCTTCATGCGCGGGATCGCATGAAGTGCCACACCCATGACGAACAGCCCGGCCCAGCCAAAAATCTGCGCATGCCCGTGAATTTGTTTTAGCGAGCCGCTGATCGCGGAGTACGACTGTGCGCTCGCGATAAGCAGCAGATTCACCAAACCCAAACCAAACCCGGCCGTCAGCGCCACCGCTAGCGCCGCGAAGATGAATTGCTTGTAGAGTTGCTCCGTCTCCAGGTTGTCATCGGGAGCGCGGCGTTCTTCCTTCCACTCGCCCCGCACCGCCGCATTCAACTCATTCACCAACTCCGGCAACGCCACGCGGTGCGCCGCAGCGAAAATAAAAAGTGGTTCCGGCGGCCCGTCCGCGCCTCCACACCCGGCAATGCCGTATTTCTCGAAGACTGGCCGGCATTGTGGGAACTGCCGGCTCACTTCCGAAACCAACATCGAGTGATCAATCATGACGCCGGCAGACTACACCACCGGCGTCACGAACCAATTGATGCCGGTCAACGAAGAACGTCGTCCACCCAGCTCAGCGCGGCCATCATGTTGGGAAAACCCATCGTGGTCACCGCGAGCACTACTGCGTGCCGGATCTGCGCCGTCGAACAACCGGCTTCGAGCGCCTTGCGCGTGTGCGAATGCACCGCACCCTCGTGACGCGCGCCCACGGCGATTGCGAGGCTGACGAGTGCCCGTGTTTTAGCATCGAGCGGCCCGGCGCTGCGCGTGGCTGCGCCCAACTGCTCATAGGCTTTCGCTACGCTCGGATAGGTTTCTTTGAACTTCAGAAATCGTTTCGGAACTTGTCCCTTCTTCACGGTCTTGCTTGGCATATTGTCTCCCATTCTTGCGGGGTGTTGATGTTGATCAGCGCCGGGCCTGCGATGGCCTTCACGCGCAATTGTGACAGCAGGTGATTCATCGAGTAGTTGCCGGTGGAAATCTGTTGCTCGATCGCCGGCAAGATGCGCGCCGAATACGCCGCGTGCAACGGCTCGCCCGGTATCGCCACGGCATCGTAGTCGGGAAGTTGCGCCGCCATTTCGCGAATCAGCGCCGCGTCCAAAAACGGCATGTCGCACGCCACCACGAAGATTTCCGGTGCGCGCCGCAACGCTGTCGCGACGCCGCCAATCGGCCCGAGTTCCGGTACGTCATCATCCCGGATGACGAGCACTTCAGAAAAACATTTGCGCAGCACCGCGACACACCGGTCTTGTAGCGTCTGGCCTGACAATTTCAGCGCCGCCTTGTCACGGCCCATCCGTGAACTCTTGCCGCCTGCTAACACGACTCCGGTCATCACACGAACAGTGTAGCCGGTTGCTCTTGCGGTTGCATCGAATAAAGTTCGGCGCAACGCGCGCAGCAGCCGTGCTCCGGCGACCAGCGCGGGAAATCCCGTCGGATGGCGTCCACGGCCGGGGCGTCGGCCCACACGAACGTCGGAAACTTGCAGAGCGGACATGGCGCGCCGGGCGTTTTGACGGCGCGAACGAGAACCGACTTCGCGAGCGCGACCAACTCGGGATGCGACGGGCGTTTGCTCCAAAGTTCGTCGAACTTCTTCTCCGGTACCGCCGGTAACGCTTTCTGAAACTCGGCGAGCCGGGCCGGCTTGTTGTGATTGAGCCGGCCATCAATCGTGATGTCCCAGAGCACCCGGTAGCGTTCGCGCAGCAAATCGAGTTCGGCCGGTGGCGCATCCGGCAAGCGAATTTCCGGCTCGTAGTCAAACGCCGGGTCGAGCATGTCGGAGATGTGACAGAGTTCATGCGCCAGCCACGATTCGAAGCCCGGCTCGAAGAAGCGTTCGCTGCGCAGTGCGAGGGCGACGTTTCTGGCGTCGGGGCGCACGAACAACTCAGCGCCTTCGTCCTTCTTCGAAACCGCCTTGCGCACCAACAGCGTGGTGGCTCGCTGCCGGATGATGGGAAACTCTTTGAGCGCCGCCAGCGCGCGATCCTCGAAGCCGAGGCTGCGAAACCATTCCAGATGAAACTGAAAAAACGCGTCGGGCCGGTCGTCTTCCGGTAACGTATACAACTTCGTGCGCCCGCGATGATAGCGTGATGCGAGCAGGTCCGGCATACGGCGCGATTCGAGGAAGACTACGCCTTCAATCAGGTCGCTGTCGTAGGTTAGGTTCATTCGCGATTCACGATGCCACAAGCGCCGCACGGATCGACGAGCTCTTCGACGGGACGCAATTGTAAGTCGGCGTTGCCGGACTTGATGCCGTGCCGGGCGCACTCGGCTTCGACGGCTTCGCGTAGTTTCCGGGCTGCCTGCGGGTAGAACTCATCGCCGGCCAGTCGTTCGACACGGCGCGTGAAGGCCGGTGTCCAGCGGGCGAGATGTTCGCGGAGAAATTTCTTCTGCGTTTCCCGGCAGAACTCGAGTTGCTCGCCGGCAACTTCTTCTTTCGCGCAGAGCACGGCGTAGAACTCGCATTCCATCGCGATGTGATCCACGCGCTCGGTGGCGTCGGGCGTGACTTCGAGGCCAAACGCCGAGTAGAACGCCGCGATGTCGGCGAGCCGGTGCGGCTGAAACAGCGGGTCGGCTTTGAGTTCGCCGTATTCGATCTCATGCGGCGGACAATCGCCCTTGACGGTGTGACCGAAGATGGCGAGATAGGCTTCCGGCGTAGGCCTATCGCCAAGCCACCGGCGAATCTCCTCGTCCGGATACGTGAACGCGGCGGCGAGCCAGCGCCACAAGGATGAACGTTCAGATGGAGTTGGCGTATTTGGCGTCGCGGACATAAACCGGTTCCTCGATCTGGGTGCGGACCACTTCGTTGCCGGCACGGTCGTAGCCGATGATGGTGTCGTTGAACATTTCGAACTTCTTACCGTTGACCTCGGTCTCGTAAATCTTCGGGCCTTCCTTGAGTTCGTACCGGAAGCAGATGTGTTTGTCCTTGCCGAAGAGTTGCAGCACCGCGAGGAGTTCCCGGTCGGGCGCGCTGTATTTCTCGATGGCGGCATCCACGCCGGGGCCGAACATTTGCCGGAGATACGGCCGTGACACCCAACGCGGCGGGATGTAGTAGCCGTTCGGCTCAGTGCCGAATTGCGGGTAGAGCGGCAACGCAACTTTGGCGACGTGGACGAGATAATAGAGCGGGTTGTACCGGTCTTCCTTCCACGTGCCGTCCTGCGCCATCTGAACCAACCCCTGCAACCGGATCTGTCCGATGCACGAGGCCATGCAACGGGTTTGCATCGGCTGGCCGTTGGTTTCCGGGTCCTTACCTTCGATACGAGGGTAACAGGCGATGCACTTTTCGCTGGTGCGCGTTGTGGGCCGGTAAATGGATTTCTTGTACGGACAGGCCTCGATGCATTTGCGGTAACCCCGGCAGCGTTCCTGATCAATCAGCACAATGCCATCCTCCGGCCGTTTGTAGAGCGCCTTGCGCGGACAGGCGGCGAGACAGGCCGGGTACGAACAGTGATTGCAGATGCGCTGAAGATAGAAGAACCACGTCTTGTGCTCCGGTAAGTTCGTGCCTTCGGTGAAAACAACCTGACCTTTCGGGCTCTTCGGGCCGCGTGGGTTGTCCTCGAAAATATTCGGCGCGCTCCACTCTTCATCAGTCGGGATGTAACCGAGCGCGACCTGATGGCCGTCGGGCGAGAAATTCTTTTGCGCGGCTTCGAAGATCGTCTTGCCCTCAAACTTGCCGTACGGTTTGCGGACATCCTTCTTGCTGCCGGCATCCCACGTCTGACCGCCCGGGTTGGCCTTTTCGAGCAGATCGAGAATCTTCACGTCCCAATGGTGCGGGTAGCCGCCGTAGGGTTTGGTCTCGACGTTGTTCCACCACATGTGCTCCTGGCCTTTGGAAAACGTCCAAGTGGACTTGCACGCCATCGTGCAGGTCTGGCAGGCGATGCAGCGGTTGATGTTGAAGACGAAGGCGAACTGCTCTTTCGGATACGCCGCGTCGTACGGGTACTCCATCTCGCGGCCGATTTGCCAGTTGTACACTTTAGACATGGTCGCCTCCTTTGCCCCATTTCATGAACGTGTCTGCGATGAGCCGTTTGACGAACGCCGTCCCGCGCGCCCGCGTCACCAGCAACGGTCCGGCATAGAACGGATTCTCGAACATCCCGGCAATCTGTTCCTGCGAGTAGCCCATGCGCATGAATTCCTCGATGAAACACTCCGCCATCGGCACAAGCGTATCCTCGTCGCTCGGCAGTTGGACGGCCACTGCTTCAAGCGGATCTTCCGGATCAAATTCGTCTTTGGGCATGGCTCTCCTCTTACGCGCCCGAAGCATAGACCGACCGGCATCTGGACGCGTTGACATAGGTCAACGAACCAGAAAGCTCGCCGCCAACGCGCGTAGTGCGGTATACACGGACGCGCTGAGCCTGTGTGAGCCGCGCAGGCGGAAGTGTAGCCCTCCACTGAGCACTTGCATGACGCGCGAACCAACAATTCAATTTGGCGGTGAGGGTGGCCTGTTCACGCTGACGACGGAGCAATGGCTGCCGCGGCCGTTGACCGAGATTTTTTCCTTCTTCGCCGATGCCGGCAATCTTGATTTGTTGACGCCGCGATGGTTGCGGTTCGAGATCCTGACGCCGCGCCCAATTGAAATGCGGGTCGGGGCGCGGATTGAGTACCGGCTCCGGCTGCGCGGGCTGCCATTGCGTTGGCAGAGCGAGATCACCGCTTGGCAACCGCTCTACCGGTTCGTGGACGAACAACGCCGCGGCCCGTATCGCGCTTGGATTCACGAACACATTTTTCAAGAACGGGACGGAGGCACACTCGTACGCGATCGAGTTCAGTACGCAGTCTGCGGCGGAGAACTGGTTGAGCGGCTGTTTGTTCGGCGCGACTTGGAGAAGATCTTCGCTTACCGGCATCGTCGGCTGGGAGAGTTGTTCGCATGAAACACGACGTGTCCATTGTGTGGTTTCGTCTGGATCTCCGACTCACCGATAATCCCGCGCTCACGGCTGCCGTAAATCGCGGCGCAGTCGTCCCGGTCTTCATCGGGGCACCGGAAGAAGAGAGGAACTGGCCGCCCGGCGCCGCCAGCCGCTGGTGGTTGCATCATTCGCTCAAGTCACTCGCCTGCGACCTCGGCGGGTTGATCCTCCGCCGCGGGCCATCGCTCGAAGCCTTGCGGTTGCTGGTGAAGGAAACCGGCGCGACCGCTGTGTTTTGGAATCGCCGGTACGAACCCGCGCTCATGGCGCGCGACACGAAGGTCAAACAAGCGCTGCTTGCCGCCGGCCAGCACGTCGAGAGTTTCAACTCCGCGCTCCTGTTCGAGCCGTGGGAACTCAAGCCGTACAAAGTGTTCACTCCGTTCTGGCGCGCGCTCACCGCCAAGCCGATTCCCCCGGTGGGGCCGGTGCGGCGCGCTATCCGCGTTGTGTCCGCGCCCTCGTTGAAGCTCGACGCGCTTGGATTGCTGCCAGAGTTTGATTGGGCGGCCGGCGTTCGTGAAGTTTGGCAACCCGGTGAGGTTGGCGCACACCGCCAACTGCGCCGCCTCAAACCGGCCGATTATCGGCACAACCGCGATTTTCCGGCCAGCACCGGCACATCGCGACTCTCACCGCATCTGCACTTTGGCGAGATCAGTCCCCGGCAAGTCTGGCACGCGGTTGCCAACGAAGACTACCGGCGGCAACTCATCTGGCGCGAGTTTGCGCATCACTTGCTTTATCATTTCCCGCACACGGCCGAGAAACCTTTGCGGTCGCAGTTCGAAAAGTTTCCGTGGCGCAAGGACGCGAAAGCGTTGAAGGCGTGGCAACATGGCCGCACCGGTTATCCACTGGTGGATGCCGGAATGCGCGAACTCTGGGCGACCGGCTGGATGCACAACCGCGTCCGCATGGTTGTCGCGTCATTTCTCGTGAAAGACCTGCTCCTCCCGTGGCAGGCAGGGGCGAAATGGTTTTGGGACACGCTGGTGGACGCCGACCTCGCGAACAACACACTCGGTTGGCAATGGGTCGCCGGCTGCGGCGCGGACGCCGCGCCGTTCTTCCGCATCTTCAACCCGGCCACGCAGGCCGAGAAGTTCGATCCGCAGAGTGCCTACATCCGCCGCTGGGTGAAGGAACCCGTCCCGCCAATTCTCGATCACGCCGCGGCACGCGCCCGCGCGCTGGAGGCGCTGAAACGGATTAAGACATGAAGGCCGCTGAGGTTTTTCGGATTGGCTACCACAACTGGTTCTTGGTGGGGTTCTACATCGTGCTGGTGGGTGTGTTCGTTTTCGGCATTCTGCGACCACGGCGGCGCACGGAATGGCGGTCGGCCGGGCTGGCGCAGGGGTGGGTCATCGCGTTGTATGCGGAAATGTACGGGTTGCCGTTGACGATGTACCTCGTCGCGTGGCTCACAGGGCAGACCGAGTACGCGACGGATCATTTTCGCGGTCATGCGTGGGCGTATCTGTTTGGCTGGGGTGAAACCGGTGCGATTGTGTGTGATGTGACCGGCCAGATGCTGATCGTGGCCGGTGCGATGCTGGGGATTGTGGGTTGGCGGCAGATTTACCGGGGGGAAGGCGAACTCGTTTGCACGGGTTTGTACCGGCGCATTCGGCATCCGCAGTACACCGGGTTCTTTCTGTTTTTGATTGGCAGTATCGTCAACTGGCCGACGTTGATCACGCTGGTGATGTTGCCGGTATTGCTGGTCGTCTATTACCGGCTGGCGAAGCAAGAAGAAGCTGACGCACTCGCTCAGTTCGGCAATGAGTATCGTCGGTATCAGGTGACATCCGGTATGTTCTGGCCGAGACTGAGAACCTGACATGCAATTCTTCAATCACTACTCAGTGCCGATCATCGGTGCGTTGATATTCGTGATCGTGTTTTCAGCGGTGCGACACCGTGGCCAATGGTGGGTTCTGCCCGGGGTGATGGTGGTTTATATCGGCGCGTATCTGGCGTTGCGGCCGGTAGCCAAGCCGGCCATGCAGGTTGACGGCAAGCCGTTGTTGCTGGAGGTGCAATCGCCGTTCTGTCTCGGCTGCGTGGCGATGAAGCCGGCGGTGGACAAGCTGGAGCAGGAACTGGCCGGTAAACTGGTGGTCCGGCGCGTGGACATTCAGAGCGACGAAGGCCGGCAACTGGTGAAGCAGTTCGGGATCGAGTTCACGCCGACGTTCATCTTCTTCGACGCCGCCGGCAAGGAGCAGTGGCGCAGCGTCGGGCAACTCGACACGGACCGAGTGCGAGCTACGCTTTGAACACCGCCGCATGGTCGCGGGCAAATTCGTCGAAGCTGCGCGGTCGTTGCCCGGTCACTTGCTCGACCACCTTGGTCACCACCGCGCCGTAACCGCCGCGCACCACGCCATACAGTTCGAGCAACGCCTCCACCAACCACGCCGGCATCCCCGTCTGCAACATCGATTTCTTCGCGTCGTCGGGCGTGACGTTGACATACTGGACCGGCTGGCCGGTCGCCGCGGAAAGTTTTTCAGCAATCTGCGCATACGAAATCGCCTCGGGGCCGGTGACCACGTATTTCTTGCCCATGTGCCCGGGCTTGGTCAACGCGGCCACCGCGACGGCGGCGATGTCGCGCACGTCCACCATCCCCATCTTGCCGTCGCCGGCGGGACAATAAAACGCGCCCTGCTTGGCGATCGCGTCGGCGAACCCGAGCATGTTCTGCATGAAAAAGCTCGGCTGCACCATCGTCCAGCCCAGCCCGGATTCCTCCAACTGTTTCTCGCTCTGCCCGTGCCAACGGCCGACGGCGATCTTCGAGTTCGGATTCGCGCCCAGCCCCGAGAACTTGACGACATGCTCCACCTGCGCCCGTTGCGCCGCCTGGATGAAGTTCCCCTGCAGCGCGACTTGTTGCGGGTCGAACGTGGACAGCAACAGTGCGTGCTTCACGCCCCGCAACGCCGCGTCCAACGACGCCGGGTCGGTCAAATCCCCGCGCACAATCTCCACGCCCGGCAACCGCAACGCCGCCGCCTTGTCGGGATTGCGCACCAACGCCCGGCAAGGAACACCCGCCGCCGCCAATTGCTTCAGCACTTCGCTGCCATTGCTCCCCGTCGCACCGGTAATCAGAATCATATCAGTCTCCTCCAACGTTTCGCCGAACATAGCCGACAAGTTTGTCAGTGGCAAACGACCCGCGCCCGCAGCCTGTAGCGCCCGCCAACTCCATGCCGCATGGGGCGGGACGGGTCGCGGCTGCGGCAGTTGCTCGGTTGGTTTTGGCGGGGGGGTGTGCGATACTGCGGGCCATGATAATTCTGGTTCAAATCACTTTGATCAACTCGTGGAGGCGCTGGCGCTGATGACGACTGAAAGCAAACGGCACGAAACGTTCATGCGGCGGGCGATCGAGCT